>DAHXNN010000098.1 GCA_027365385.1 Acidimicrobiaceae bacterium
AGAGGTGACCATCCACCAGTTGCCGGCTGATACCGACTTACATGTCGGGTGCAGACAGATCGGACAACTGGAGGAGGTCCCTACCATCATGCGCGCGCTTGACCCGGAAGTGATAGAGGTGATCTGGACAGCGATCGAGCCGCTCATCCCGGCCCGGGTCGACACCCATCCACTTCGTTGTCATCGGCGACGCCTTCCTGATCGGGACTGCTTCGAGGTGATGGTCGTTCGCCTCGCGACCGGGTGCTCATGGCAAGACGCAGAGCGGCTGTGCGGGGGGAAGGTCTCCGACACGACGGTGCGGTCACGACGCTACGAGTGGATCGCTGCGGGGTTGCTCGACGAGCTCCTCGAGGAGGCGCTCGATAGCTACGACAAGATCATCGGGCTCGACCTCTCCGACGTGGCGCTCGACGGCTCGTTGCACAAAAGTCCTGCTGGAGGCGAAGGAACGGGCAAGAACCCGACGGATCGAGCAAAGCTCGGCTGGAAGTGGTCCATCGTGACGGACAAGAACGGGATCCCCTTCGGCTTCGCCGCGGACGGTGCGAACCGCAACGACTCCGTCCTCTCGCGCGGATGCTCGACGACGCGCAGAGCCACCTGCTGCTCGGTGAGATCGAGACGATCTGGCTGGATCGCGGCTACGACTCGACAGCGACGCGCGAGCGGCTCGCCGAGCGCTTCCTCGCCGATGCAGTGATCGCAAGCAAGCGGAAGCGGGGATCGACAGCGCCGAAGGAGAACCAACCAATGGGGCTCCGCTGGCCGGTCGAGCGGACCAACTCCTGGCTCTCGCATTTTGGCCAACTTCGCCGAAACACCGATAGAAGGACCATCCACCGCCTCGCCCAGCTCAGCCTGGCAGTCGTTTTCCTCATCACTGCGAAGCTGATCGACTGGAAAAACCGCTGGTCACCGGGCCTAGCGCCTATCCGCTGAGCCTCTAAGGACAAGTGGACCGTGGCCCTGGCGCTGCGCGACGACGCTGATGTTGAATCCGGCGTCGAGAAGTTCGCTCGAGGTGAACGTCCGGAACCCGTTGAAGGAGAGGTTGACGTTGAGGCCGCGACCCGCGTTCGCCTCCCGTCGCAGCGCTGAATCGCAGGCCCGCCGTGCCCACATCTGGCTGCGCCCGAGCTCGGTGGCGATGTCGTCGTAGGACATTGCGCTACCGTCTTCGGGCGGAGGGCCCCGTCGACCGGAGCGATCGACGGCGCCCGTGCGCCGGAGGCGGAGCGCCTCGTCCTCGAGGGCGATGGTCTCGGGTCGCTTGTCCTCGGCACCGAGGAAGCCCTTCAGCACCTGGAGCCGCTTCGTTACGTAGCCGGGTAGAAGCGGCCGCGAGGAGTCCGGCTCCACGCTGAAGATGAAGGGGTCGCCATCGAGCGGCACCTCGAACACCGCTGCCCGCCCAGTTGCCCGATCGAGCTGGAGGCGGAGCACAGCGAGAGTGCCTTCGTCGAGGGGAACCTCCCGGCGGTGCTGGGCCCGCTGGGTCTCTTTGAGCGTGCCATCCAAGTCTGCCGCCGCGCTGATCCGTAGCGTCTCGCGCTCCCAGTCGACGTCGGAGCGCCGAGGAGCGACGAGCTCGCCGAGCCGTGCTCCGGTGGTGGCCGCAAGCGTGAGGATGGGCGCGGATCTCGGGAGTGTGCTCCCAGGCGCCGTGGAGGATCGCAGAGATGTCAGCGGCCTCGGGTGGCATCTTCTCGCGCGACACGTAGGTGCTCTTCGGCAGCTGGAACCCGAGCATCGGGTCATGCAGGACCTTACCGATCCGGCGCGCCCACTTGAAGGCTCCGGAGAGTAGCGCCTTGGCCTGGTTCATCGAGCTGGTGCTCTGGCCACCCTTGCGCATCCTCGCGAAGCAGCGGTCGATGTCCGCGGCCGTCACCCGGCGCGCCGATCTGCTCCCAATGACAGGGGAGACCCACACCTTGGCGACGCCGGCGTAGCGCGCACGGGTCCGCAACTCCTTGCCCTGGTCCTCGAGGTAGGAGAAGTAGTGGTGAAGCAGGTCGTCGAGGCTCCAGAGCGTCGCGTCCCGGTCCTGCGGCGCCGCTCGGCGGAGCTGCTCGCGGAGCAGCGTACGGGTCGATTCGACGTCGCTCCGGTCGCCGCGCACGCGCCGATGCACCCTGATCCCGTTTACCTGGATCTGTACCCGGGTGCCCGACGGTGCCCGCGGGGGGGCAACGGAACCAGTGTGCTGGGAGCTCGGTTGGGAAAGCCGCAGGTGGTCGACACGGACGCAGAGTGGCTGTTCGGGGCACGGCAGGACGACGATGCCGGGGGAATGGGACCGTTAGCGAGCTCCCAGGCGCGACGGTTCGCCGTCACCTGCGTGCCCTCCACCTTCACTTTGCCGGTCCCGCGTTGCGGGTTCGTGCTTCCGAGCCAGACGTGGTGCTCATCGCTGCGATCAACGTGCCGCTCGAACCGTGCGGCTTCGTCCAGCGAGCCCATGCCCCGGAGTGTATCGGGCGGTGTATCGCGCGGTGTATCGCGCCAACAGCCGGAGGCGCACAAGCACGATACACCAGAGAGGCCAAGTACATGGCCTTTGAACTGGGATTTTATGGTGCGCCCCCTGGGACTTGAACCCAGAACCTGCGGATTAAGAGTCCGATGCTCTGCCAGTTGAGCTAGAGGCGCGCGCTGCAGATCGTAGCCGCTCCGCGAAGCGGCCGGCCGCCCGCCGCCCGCATGGCGCGTTGCAGCATTCGGGGTGACCGAGGGGACTTGAACCCCCGACCTCCAGGGCCACAACCTGGCGCTCTAACCAACTGAGCTACGGCCACCACGGCCACGCAGCCACCGGCTCCGTGGACTCCTCTTAGCATGGCACAACGCGCGGGCGGCTCGGAACGGGCTGGCGCTTCCAACTCGGCGTCGCCGTTGGGCGGACTCGCCTAGACCTGGTGTGACGCGTCGTCCCGGCACACGCACAGCTCGTTGCCCTCCGGGTCGAGCATCACCTGCCACCAGCCGCCATCCGAGCCGGTGCGCGGTACGCCGACGCGGGTGGCGCCGAGCCCGGCGAGACGCTCCACGGCAGCCTCGGGGTCGGCGAAGAACAGGTCGAGGTGGGCGCGATTCTTCGCGACCTTCGGCTCGGCTACCCGCTGCAGGTAGACGACGGGCGTTCCCGCGCCCGGCGGGATGAGGTCGAGGTAGGTGCCGTCGGAGTCCAGGTCACCGACCTCGTAGCCGAGAGCGGCAGCCCAGAATGGCGCGAGCCCGACGGGGTCGCTGCAGTCGATGCCGATCTCGATCCGTGCGAGCACTGGTTGCCCTCCCTGCCAAGACCCGACCGCAGCGGGCGCTCTCGGAGCATTCGACGACTCCTGCGGCTCGTCCCACCAACGCCACAGCTCACGGTCTACTATCCGTCGCCGGTGTGCAACAGTACTGCAATGCCCCCGTAGCTCAGCCGGACAGAGCAGCTG
The DNA here is from genome assembly GCA_027365385.1 of Acidimicrobiaceae bacterium. Lineage (GTDB taxonomy): Bacteria > Actinomycetota > Acidimicrobiia > Acidimicrobiales > Bog-793 > JAJZCK01. Next base: position 3,450 of record DAHXNN010000098.1, read on the forward strand.
CCTTCTAAGCAGACGGTCGCAGGTTCGAGTCCTGCCGGGGGCGCGTGGACGTCTTCACGTTTGGACCTCCCCCATCTTTAGGTTTGTGGCGTCGCCATCGTCGCGCCGAGGTGTGACTCTTCTCGGGGTTGCTCGGCGGCACCGATCGGCACACCGTCGCCTGAAGGAGCTCGTTCACGACCTCGAGGAACTCAGCGTCGTCCTCGTCGAGGGCGATCCCCGCTGGCGGCGTTGAACCCTCACCTGGGGACAGCGCGTGGGTGCGGCCGGCTAAACCCGCGGGCGGATAGCGGAATGCGTCGCGAAGGGGCAGGTCAAGACCAAACGTGAAGACCTCAGTGCGCCACGAACATCGAAAGGAGTTCGCATGTAGGAGCGAACCGCTGGAGATGATGCTGTGCCATGGAGGGACCGACCCTCCGCACTCGCCCTGCAGGGGGAGGGTGCAAACCACCGCAAGGTGCGTCGGTAAAGAGCCGGGGTGCTGAGCGTTGCGGAAAAGGCGGACAGCTAGTCCGTCAGGTGCGGGCCAAGAAGACGAGCGAGAGCGATCCACTGACGACGTGTCGAAATCACCAGGACGACATCGAAACCGGGCCCGTGAGGTTGGCTCGGAAGCAGCTCGGGGGCTACCTGCCTACTGCCCGAGCGGTGTCCGGCATGGAGGTGGCGTGAGCTTGGTCCGGGCGCTGGCGTGGAACGTGGGAACCCGTCGTCCCGATACCGATGCGGCCGTTCACATGGGATTGTCCAGCCACCCGGCCGCCGAGAGCGAGAACCGCAAGGGACAGAAACCCCGAGGGGCCGAGTAGCGATGCGGGGCACGGGGGCGGACCGTCCAGTAGTAGCGATGAGGGCTCTGTAATGGAGCTGGAGCGAAGGGGACGGGTCACCTTGGTCTCGTCGAGGGTCAACCACGAGTCGTGGGATGAGCCGGAAGGCGAGCCGAAACCGAACACGGCAAAGCCGTTTGCAATTTCCAAATGGGCCGTCTGGAACGCCTATGAGAAGGTGAAGGCCAACCAGGGGGCGGCCGGTGTCGACGGGGAGTCGATCGCCGAGTTCGAGGAGAACCTGAAAGGGAACCTCTATCGAACTCTGGAATCGCATGTCCTCGGGGACGTACTTCCCACCGCCGGTTCGAGCCGTCGAGATACCGAAGAAAGCAGGGGGCACGAGAACGCTCGGCGTGCCAACGGTGTCGGACAGAATCGCCCAAACGGTCGTGCGGACCTATCTGGAGCCAGAAGTGGAGCCACTGTTCCACCCCGACTCCTACGGCTACCGGCCCGGGCGATCTGCACACGACGCACTGGCAACGTGCCGAGAGCGCTGCTGGAAGTTCGACTGGGCGATCGACCTCGATCTGAAAGCGTTCTTCGACAGCATCTCTTGGGACCTCAGCATCTCTTGGGACCTCATGCTGAAGGCGGTGTCGAGGCACACGGACTTGCGGTGGGTCCTCCTCTACGTCGAGCGGTGGCTAAAAGCGCCGCTCCAAAGAGAGGACGGCACCATCGTTCAACGAGAGCGTGGAACCCCTATGAACAGTAGTACTGGGTTATGGGTAGCGTCCGGGCGTTGTCGCTGGTAGGGACGGTGGCGGTGGTCGAGCACTGCTCATAATCCGGAGGCACTCTGGTCACGTGGCTCGGCATGGTGCCGGGCCTTCGTGATTGGAGGTTGCGGTCATGGTTGCTGTGCCCGAACTGGTGTCTGGGCTGGATGCGGAATTGGTGCGTCTCGGCTACAAGACCTCGACGATGGTGTGGTATCGCGGCTGCTGGCGTCGCCTGGAGAAGTTCTTCGAATCCAGTGGGGCGCAGGAGACCCAATTTACGCCGAGCGTTTCAGCCCGGTTCCCGCCTCGTTGTTGGCTTTTCTCACACTCCTCGGCATAACCGGATACTCGGCATAAGTCGAGGACCTGGCGGTGCTCGGGGTCACCCGCTTGCTCTGCGCCGGAGAGGTCCTTGCCACAGTTCGAGCAGTGAGGTGGCTCGTGCGGCACGATGTTGTCGGGATCGTCTTGCATGGGGAGGTTCTTGCCCGGTGCGCCGGGCTGCTTGCCTCTTCGGCGCGCCTCGGCCTTGAGGTTCGCCCGCTCCTCTCTGCGGCGCTCCGAGCGCGACTTGCGGGCTTCCGCCTTCTTGCCCGGCGAGTCCGAGGACGGGGGCGCAGAGGAGCTCTGCGAGGACGTGTTGAGCTTCGCCTGTAGCTCCGCTACCTGCCCGCGCAGGCGATCGACCTCTCCAACCAGCTCGTCGATCTTGTTGCGCTGTCCCTCGATCTCCTGGCGCTGGTCGGCATTCTCGACCTCCAGCTCGGCGATGCGGTGGCGCTGCTCTCTCGGCACCTCACCAGTGAAGCAACATCCCTATCATTTCGCGAATCCGCAGGCTATAGGCCACTTGTTGACCCTGGAAGCCCCTGCAGGGCCCTCTCCGGGCACCCCGGGACGTGAATGGTTACCATTTCCGGCTATTTCCCGCCAAGCTCGCCTTGCGGCAGACGCCCTATCGGGACCTGCTCAGACGGACCCGCCGATGCGCTCGACTCGTACCGTGTTCGTCGTCCCCGGTCGACCCGGGGGCGTTCCTGCCACGATCACGACCTGGTCGCCGGCGAACGCGCTGCCGGAGCCGACGAGCGCCTCTTCGACCTGCAGGACCATCTCGTCGGTCGTCTCGACGGTCGGGACCACGAAGCTCTCGACGCCCCAGGTGAGCGCGAGCTGCCGTCGTACGCCCTCGAGCGGCGTGAAGGCGACGATCGGAGTGGTCGGCCGGTGACGTGCGATGCGCCGAGCGGTCGCTCCCGTCCGGGTGAAGGCGGCGAGGGCGCATGCGGTGACGTTGCCGGCGACCTCGACGGCCGCCTGGACGAGCGCAGCACCTCCTGTGTCGAGTGCGGGGGCGATCAGCGGGGCATGTCCCGATGCCTCGGCCTCGGCGGCCTCGATGATGCGGCTCATCACGAGCACTGCCTCTCGCGCGTGGGCCCCCACGCTCGTCTCTGCGGAGAGCATCATCGCGTCCGCGCCGTCGAAGACGGCAGTCGCGACGTCGGACACCTCGGCCCGCGTCGGTCGGGGGCTCACGACCATCGACTCGAGCATCTGTGTCGCGACGATGGCCGGCTTGCCGGCCTGGCGCGCGAGGCGGATCGCGCGCTTTTGCACGAGGGGCACCTGTTCGAGCGGGATCTCGACACCGAGATCGCCACGTGCGACCATGATGCCGTCGAAGGCGACGACGATCTCGCCGAGGTTTGACACGGCCTGGGGCTTCTCGATCTTTGCGATGACAGATGCTTCGGACGCGACCTCTGCGAGGATCCGCCGGATGGTCTTCACGTCGTCGGCATGCTGGACGAACGAGAGAGCGACGATGTCCACGCCGAGCCCGAGCGCGAAGCGGAGGTCGTCCTCGTCCTTCTCGGTGAGCGCTGGGAGGTCGACCTCGAGGCCGGGCAGCGAAAGGCCCTTGTGGTCGCTCACGGCCCCGCCGTCGAGCACGCGGCAGCGCACCTCCGACGTCGTGGTCTCGAGGACCTCGAGCGAGAGGTTGCCGTCGTCGACGAGGAGTCGGTCTCCGGAGCGCACCGCGGTCGGGAGTCCTGCGAAGTCGGTGGAGACCAGCTCGGCCGAGCCCGGTACGTCGTCGACCGTCACCACGACCTCGTCGCCGCTCGCCCAGAGGACGGGCCCGGATGCGAAGGTGCCGAGGCGTATCTTCGGACCCTGCAGGTCCGCGAGGACCGCGATGGCACGCCCTGTCTCCTTGCTCGCCCTTCGGACCGAGTCACAGCTCCCCGCATGGTCGTCGCGGCTGCCATGCGAGAAGTTGAGGCGAGCCACGTCCATGCCCGCCTCTGCGAGGGCGAGGACGGCGGCCGCGTCGCCCGTCGCGGGACCGAGCGTGCACACGATCTTCGCTCGTCGGCTCATCGATTGCGCACCTTAGCTTCGGACGCAGCTTCGTACGCCTTGCGCAAGCTCACCACGTTTGTACGACATAGCCGGGGTCGACCTCTGCGAGGTGCTCGCGTAGGTCGTGCTCGTGGAGCAGACCGGCTTGCGAGCCGAGCTCGTGCGCGACGCTCATGACGTTCACCGGCGGCCAGCGGAGCGCGTCGCGAAGGGGCATGCCGTGGACGACGGCTGCGAGGAGGGTGGCGGAGAACGCGTCTCCTGTCCCGGTGCGGTCGAGAGGAGCGCTCGAGTCGGGGAACGGCGGGACGGCGAGGCGCTCGGTGCCGTCGCTCGACACGGCACCGCCAGACTCGTCGAACAGCACGACCGTCGCGGGACCGAGCGCGTGCATGTCGGTGAGGAGGGCGCCCTTGTCGTCCACGGGTGCGCCCGTGATCTCCGCCGCGTCGGCGAAGCTGCAGAGCGCGAGCTCGGTCCGGCTGTACAGGCGTGCCAGCCGCTCCGCTCCGGCGTCGATCTGAAAGGTGCCCGGCTGGAACGCGAGGTGCACGGTCGGGTTCGCCCCGAGCCAGTCCGCGAGCTGGTCCTGGTAGCTCAATGCACCTGGTCCCAGCGACGCGAGGTAGAGCCACGCCGGGACCTCGCTCGGACGCAGGTGGGGCCAGTGGTAGTCGAACTCCTCGTGGTGCACGAGGATCGTGCGATGGCCGTGGTACGACAGGACGAAGTTGCGGTTCGTGTGAGCAGGCTCGTCGAGGTGGACGAGCCTGGTATCGACGTGCTCGCCGTGGAGTGCACCGAGAAGGTCGAAGCCGATCGCGTCGTGCGCAAGGAAGCTCGCAAGTGCCACCCGGAGGTTGAGCCTGGCGAGAGCGATGGCCGCGTTCGCCGCGCTGCCACCCGCGGCGACGGTCGTCCCACGATCGAACGGCACCTTGGCGCCGAGTGGGATCTCTAGCCACCGGCCACGTTCGTCGACCCGCTCCTCCACGGCACCCTCCGCGAGGCGCACGAAGATGTCGGTCGCGACGTCGCCAACGCACACCGCGTCGAAGCGCTGCGCTGAGGTGAGATATCCCACGTTCTTCTCCTCCCGTCCGGGGTGGGCTCGAAGCTACGAGCCCGTGGTCAGTGGCCAGTGGGCACCCTGTCTCACCAGGGCCCGTACATGGTCGAGTTCGCCGTCTGCATGGCGGCGACGTAGCCGGCGCGCTCGTGCGTAGCCTCGTCGACCCCGTAGGGGACGGCGAGCTTGCCGCGCAGCTCGCCGAGGTCTGCGAAGCCCCTCCGCTGCATCCAGGCATGGAGGCCGTCGAGAAGCACCCCGGCATGCCCCGGCCCGTGACGCAGGAGTGACGACGTCGTCATCACGATGTCAGCACCCGCGAGGAGGTACTTCGCGACGTCCTCGGGGCCTTCGACGCCCGTCGACGCGGCCAGCGACGCTCGTAGCCGGCGGTGCAGAAGGGCGATCCAGGTCCGTGGGAGGCGCGCCTCTGCGGAGCGCGATAGCCCCAGCCCGGGGGTGACCGTCAGCGTCTCGGGGTCGATGTCGAGATGTGCGAAGCGGTTGAACAGCACGAGCGCATCGGCACCCGCCCCGTCGAGCCGCAGGGCCATCTCGCCCGTCGAGCTGAAGTAGGGGTTGAGCTTGACGGCGACGGGCACGGTGACTGCCGACTTGACCCGTTCGAGCACGTCCACGTGACGCTGCTCGACCTGGCGTCCTGGGACGCGTGGGTCGCCCGGCGGGTAGTAGATGTTCAGCTCGATCGCCACTGCTCCGGCGTCTTGCATCGCCCGGGCGTACCCGGTCCATCCTCCAGGCGTGACGCCGTTCAGGCTCGCGATCACCGGGATGTCGACCGCAGCTGATGCTCGTTCGATCAGGCTCAGGTAGCGCCGAGGTCCTGGCTCTTCCCCAGCCGCGGACGGGAAGTACGAGAGCGATTCGGCGAAGCTCTCGCTCCCCGCGTCGGCGATCCACGACTGGCGCTCGGCCTCCGCGTCCAGCTCCTCCTCGAACAGCGAGTAGAGCACGACTGCACCGACTCCTGCGTCCGCGAGACGGTGGACGCCGTCGACCGTGCGGGACAGAGGCGACGCGGAGGCGACGAGCGGGTTGCGCAATGCGAGGCCCATATAGGTGGTGGCGAGGTTCATCGGTGCTCCTTGCGGGCGTCGGCAGCGAATCGTCGGGCAGGACGAGTCGCCATCTCCTCGTAGGTGTCCCAACGCTGCGCGACTGCCGCCTGGGCGAGCGCGCCGAGGCGCTCGGCCTCGGCCGGATCCGAGCTCTCGAGCATGGAGTAGCGCAATTCGCGTCGCGTGTAGCCGGTGAGCGCGAGGCGTGGACGCGGCGAGTCCAGCAAGAAGGGGTTGGCCCCCGTGGCCCTAAGCATCGGGTCGTAGCGGAGCAACGGCCAGCAACCGCTCGCGACCGCTCTGTACTGCTGGCCGAGGCCGTCCCGCATGTCGATGCCGTGCGCGATGCAGTGGCTGTAGGCGATGACGAGGGACGGACCGTCGTACGCCTCCGCCTCGCGGAAGGCTCGCAAGGTCTGCTGAGGGTCGGCGCCCATGGCGACGCGGGCGACGTAGACGCTCCCGTAGGCGATCGCCTGCAGCGCGAGGTCCTTCTTCTCGACAGTCTTTCCTGCTGCTGCGAACTTCGCGACCGCGCCGAGGGGCGTCGCCTTCGACATCTGTCCGCCGGTGTTCGAGTACACCTCGGTGTCGAGCACGAGCACGTTGACGTTGCGCCCGCTCGCGAGGACGTGGTCGAGCCCGCCTGCGCCGATGTCGTAGGCCCAGCCGTCACCGCCGACGATCCAGACGCTCCTCCGGACGAGGTGGTCGACGACGCTTGCGAGGTCGGTCGCCATGGGGCTGTCGATCCCGGCGAGGCGCCGCACGAGCTCGGCGACCCGGTCGCGCTGTGCCTGGAGCTCGGACTCGGTGAGCTGGCGGGCCTCGAGGATCGCGTCCACGAGCTCGGTGCCGATCTCGTCGCGGAGCTCGGCGAGCCGGCGCCGGGCGATCGTTTCCTGGGCGTCGGAAGCGAGTCGCAGCCCGAGGCCGAACTCCGCATTGTCCTCGAACAGCGAGTTCGACCACGCGGGCCCGCGCCCGTCGGCGTTCGTGGTCCACGGTGTGGTGGGGAGGTTCCCACCGTAGATGGACGAGCAGCCCGTCGCGTTCGCGATGACGGCACGGTCCCCGAAGAGCTGGGAGAGGAGCTTGATGTACGGGGTTTCCCCGCAGCCTGCGCAGGCGCCGGAGAACTCGAACAGCGGCTCGAGGAACTGGGTGCCCCGTACCGTCCCGAAGTCGACGCGCGAACGTTCGGCCACAGGGAGCGTCTCGAAGAACGCGACGTGCTCGCGGGCGGCCGAGACGATCGGTTCACGGTCCGTGAGGTTGATCGCCTTGCGGTCCGGTTCTCCCGGGGCAGAGACGGGGCACGCTTCGACGCAGAGGGCGCATCCGGTGCAGTCCTCGGCGTAGATCTGCAACGTGTAGCTGGTCTGAGGAAGACCACGCTCGCGTAGCGGCGCCGACTCGAACCCGTCCGGTGCACCTTGGAGGCGCGAGGTCTCGTAGTAGGACGAGCGGATGACGCTGTGCGGGCAGACGAAGCTGCAGTTGCCGCACTGGATGCACAGGTCGGGGTCCCAAGCGGCGACGATGTCGGATATGTTGCGCTTCTCGTACGCGGCCGTGCCGCTCGGCCATGTCCCGTCGACGGGCAGCGCGCTCACGGGCAGCTCGTCGCCTCGTCCGGACATCATCGCAGCGGTCACGCGCCTGACGAACTCCGGCGCGTCGTCGGGCACCACCGGCGTGAGCTTTCTCGTCGTGGTCGCCTCCGTGGGGAGATCGACACGAGCGAGCGCCTCGAGCGCACGGTCGACAGCACGGAGGTTCGCCTCGACGATCCTCGAGCCGCGTCGGCCGTAGCTCTTCTCGATCGACTCTCGCACGCGGGCGATCGCGTCGTCGCGTGCGAGCACCCCGGAGATCGCGAAGAAGCAGATCTGAAGCACTGTGTTGACACGGCCCCCGAGACCCGCTTCTCGGGCGATGCGTGCTGCGTCGATAACGTACAGCTGGATCGCCTTCTCGAGCATCTGCTCCTGGATGGGTCGAGCGAGGGTCCCCCAGACGTCCTCGGCCGGGTATGGGCAGTTGAGCAGCAGTGTCGCCCCGTGGGCGGCGCGCCCGAGCACCTCGGGGCGTTCGAGCAGGCCGAGCTGATGGCAGCCGACGAAGCGCGCCTTGTCGACGAGGTAGGGAGCATCGATCGGCTCGGCGCCGAAGCGTAGGTGAGAGACGGTCTGGGAACCCGACTTCTTCGAGTCGTAGACGAAGTAGCCCTGCGCGTAGAGCCCTGCCTCCGCGCCGAGGATCTTGATGGTGTTCTTGTTCGCACCCACAGTGCCGTCCGAGCCGAGGCCGAAGAACACCGCCTTGAATGTCCCCGGTGGCTCGATGTCGAGAGACGGGTCGTAGTCGATGCTCGTGCCCGACACGTCGTCGTCGATGCCGACGGTTAGGTGCCGACGGGGCGTGTCCTCGGAGAGCTCGTCGAAGACTCCGGCGACCATGCCCGGAGTGAGCTCCTTCGAGGACAGTCCGTACCGACCGCCTACGACGAGTGGCATCGTCGAGCCCCCGGATCCGCCGCCGTTCTCGGCGATCGCCGCGAGGACGTCGAGGAAGAGCGGCTCGCCGATCGAGCCTGGCTCCTTCGTCCTGTCGAGGACGGCGATACGAGCGACGCTCCGGGGCAGCGCGTCGACGAGTGCCCCGGCGGGGAACGGGCGGTAGAGCCGCAAGGTCACGGCACCCACCCGCTCGCCGCGCGCGACGAGGTGCTCGACGGTGGCCCGAGCGGTGGCCGACCCCGAGCCCATGATGACGATCACGCGCTCGGCCTCGGGATGACCGGAGTAGTCGACGAGGTGGTACTGGCGTCCGGTGCGCTCGCCCAGACGGGACATTAGCTCCTGGACGACGCCCGGCGTTGCGGCGTAGAAGGGGTTCACCGTCTCTCGCGCCTGGAAGTAGACGTCGGGGTTCTGCGAGGTGCCGCGTATGAACGGGTGCTCCGGCGATAGTGCCCGGTGCCGGTGTGCGTGCACGAGCTCCTCTGGCACGAGGGCGTTGAGGTCGTCGTCGTTGAGCAGCTCGATGGTGCTGAGCTCGTGCGAGGTGCGGAAGCCGTCGAAGAAGTGGAGGAACGGCACCCGCGTCTCGAGGGTCGCAGCCTGGGCGACGAGCGCGAGGTCGTGGGCTTCCTGGACCGACGAGGACGCGAGCAGGGCGAAGCCCGTCTGGCGGACAGCCATCACGTCGGCGTGGTCGCCGAAGATGGAAAGCGCCTGCGCGGCGAGGGAGCGAGCGGCCACGTGGAAGACAGTGGAGGTGAGCTCGCCGGCGATCTTGTACATGTTGGGGATCATGAGGAGCAAGCCCTGGGATGCAGTGAACGTCGTCGTCAGTGCGCCACCTTGCAGCGCGCCGTGGAGAGCTCCCGCGGCACCACCCTCGCTCTGCATCTCGACGACGCTCGGGATGTTGCCCCACAGGTTTGTCCGATGCCTGCTCGACCATTCGTCGGCGAGCTCGGCCATGGGAGACGAGGGTGTTATCGGGAAGATGCAGCACACCTCGTTCAGGCGGTATGCGACCGTGACCGCCGCTTCGTTGCCGTCGAGCGTCGCACGCATCAGCTCTCCTCCGGGACCATCTCGATGGCGTGCACGGGGCACTGCTCGAAGCACACGCCGCATCCGGTGCAGCGGTCGTAGTCGAATCGGTAGCGCAGCCCCGCCCCGAGCTTCACCACGGCGTCCTCCGGGCACGCGCCGAGGCAGCCGTCGCACTCGAAGCAGTTGCCGCAGGACAGGCACCTACCCGCCTCGTAGGTGGCCTCTGCGACGACGAGTCCCCCGAGGACCTCGCCGAAGTCCACGACCCGCTCGGCGGGTGAGGACTCTGGCTGCTGCCGCCGGGCAGCGTCGCCGAAGTACCAGAGATGGAGCCCGCCAAAGCCTGCGGTCTCGTGCTTCGGCGGGCTCGACGACGTGGCACCGCGTAGCCATGCGTCGATGTGCAGTGCAGCCTTCTTGCCGTGGCCGACACCGACCGTGACCGTCCTCTCGGCCGGCACCATGTCCCCGCCGGCGAACACTCCGGGGCAGCCCGTCATCATCGTGCCCGATACCGAGACCGTCCCGTCCGAGCCGAGCTCGACGCCCGGAACCGCCTCGAGGAAGCCGGTCTCCGCGTCCTGGCCGAGCGCGAGGATGACGGTGTCTGCGGCGAGCTGCTCGTAGCGCCCCGTGGGCTGCGGGAACCCGTGCTCGTCGAGCTCCATCGTCTCGACCGTGAGCTCGGGGCCGTCGAACGCGGTGATCGTGCGCAGCCAGTTGATCCGCACTCCCTCGCGCTCCGCCTTCTCCGCCTCCTCCTCGTGGGCCGGCATCTGGGAGCGCGTGCGCCGGTAGACGACGAGCGTGTCGTCCGCGCCGAGGCGTCGGGCGGTCCGGGCGGCATCCATCGCGGTGTTGCCACCGCCATAGACGGCGACACGTCGACCGACGACGGGGCGCTCGCCGGATGCGACGCTCCGTAGGAACGACACGGCGTCGAGGATGCGCGCCGTGTCCCGCGCGGGGATGTCCACATGCTTCGAGAGATGCGCCCCGACCGCGACGAACACGGCGTCGAAGCTGCCTTCGCGCCGCTCCATCGCCAGGTCCTCGACGCGGTGCCCGGCCGTGAAGCGCACGCCGAGAGCGAGGATGCGATCGATCTCTGCTCCGAGCACGTCGCGGGGGAGCCGGTAGGCGGGGATGCCGTAGCGCATCATCCCGCCCGGATCGTCGCCGGTGTCACGGATCTCGACCTCGTGGCCCCGCCGGGCGAGGTGGTAGGCGGCGGAGAGCCCGCTCGGGCCTCCGCCGACGACGAGCACCCGCTTGCCGGTCCGCACGCCGGGCGTCGGCAACCCCCATTCGCTCTCGAGGGCGAGGTCCCCGATGAACCGCTCGATCGCGTGGATGGACACGGCACTGTCGAGCTCGCCCCGATTGCAGCTCGTCTCGCAGGGGTGGTAGCAGACCCGCCCGTGGACCGCCGGGAGCGGGTTGTCCGCGACGAGCTCCCGCCACGCCTGCTCGTACCGTCCGGCCTCGGTGTGCGCCAGCCACGCCTGGATGTTCTCGCCTGCCGGGCAGCCGACGTTGCACGGTGGGAGAAGGTCGAGGTAGACGGGGCGGCGGGTGCGCAAGGGACCCGCTTCGGGCCCTGCGTTGGAGAGGTCGGGAAGGCGCGTGATGTCGTGCTGGGGCATCGTCGGTCCGCCGGGGCTCAGGGCTCGACGACGAGCTGGTCGTCGACGTCGGTGATCCCCGGCGCGGACATCGCCGCGTGCCGCGCGAGCCGCTCTTCCTCGAGAGTTCGGACGTGACCGGTCAAGGTGACGACCGACCCGTCCACCGAGACGTCGATGCGCCGGGCGTCGAGTGCGGCGCGGCGGGTGAGAGCGTCGGCGATGCTCTTCTGTACCTCTGTGATGCTCGCCCGCTTGCGCAGCGCCACGAGGTTGGTGACCGCCCGCACGCCGACGAGGCGCTTGACGAGGCGCACCGCCTCTTCGGCCTGGAAGTCCCAGTCGACGGTGCCGGTGATCGTGACGTTGCCGGCGTCGACCTTCGCTCGCAGATCCTGGCTCGCTAGAGCGGAATGCCAGCTGAGAAGGTGCGCCACCGACTCCGCGAGGTCGGAGTCGTCCCTCACGGCGGCGTCTGGCAGGCGAACCTCGAGCTCGTCTGCGACAGCCTTGACGCCGCTGACGCGCTCGGTGATCGCCACCGCCCGCGTCTTCTCGAAGTAGGAGGGGACGTGCCCGGCGAGGGTCACGGCGCCGTCGTTCACCGATACGGCGACGTGGTCGGCTTCGAGCTCAGGTTCCCATTCGAGCTCCTCCTGCACGTCGGCGAGGAGCTCGCTGTTCGTCTTGGCCACGACAGCCTCCCTAGGGCGTGGGTCTCCACCACGAGCCAAGTTCAATCGTGCCCCCGGCGGGTCTCTCGCACCAGGGCCGAAGGTCCCGGCGCCCGAGGGGAGGCGGTCGGGACCTTCGGCCCTAGCAGGTTCACGAGCAGGGGAGGACGCTGTAGATAGCCCGAGGTGGTCGACCGAGGGCGCGAGGGATGCGAGGTAGCAACGTGCTCACCATCGAGTCGCTGTCCGCGATCGAGATCCTCGACTCGAGGGCGCGTCCGACGCTCGCCGTCACCGTGTCGCTCGAGGGAGGCCACACTGCGCGGGCGGGCGTGCCGTCGGGCGCGTCGACGGGGTCGCGCGAGGCGCACGAGCTGCGCGACGGCGATCCGGAGCGCTTCGGCGGCCAGGGTGTGCGCAAAGCGGCTGCGAACGTCAGTGGCGAGATCGCAGACGCGCTCCGAGGGCGGCAGTTCCCGGCGTTCGACGATGTGGACGCCGCGCTCGTCGAGCTGGACGGGACGAGCGACAAGTCGAGGCTCGGCGCCAACGCGATCGTCGGGGTCTCGATCGCGGTCGCACGTGCGGCGGCTGCTGCTGCCGGCGAACCTCTCTGGCGGTTCCTTGCTCCCCCGGGTGTCGTGCCGCGGATGCCCGTCCCGCACTTCAACGTCGTGAACGGCGGGGTGCACGCTCGCAATGGTCTCGCGTTCCAGGAGTTCATGCTCGCTCCGGTCGGTGCGCCGAGCCTCGCAGAGGCTGTCCGCGCCGGCGCGGAGGTCTACGCCGCGCTCCGCAAGGAGCTCACGGATCGGGGCCTTGCTGCAGGTGTCGGTGACGAGGGGGGGTTCGCGCCGGAGATCGTCCAGCCGGAAGAGGTGCTCGCCCTGCTCGTCGGCGCGATCGTCGCAGCCGGCTACGAGCCCGGCCGAAAGGGTATCGCCCTCGCGATGGACCCCGCCTCGAGCGAGTTCTATCGCGACGGTCGCTACGACGTCGCAGGAGAGGCCCTCACGAGCGACGCTATGATCGACCGGTACGAGGCGATGGCCGACGAGTTTCCGGTGTGGCTGCTCGAGGACGGGCTCGCCGAGACCGACTGGGACGGTTGGGAGCGTCTGACGTCACGGCTGGGCGATCGACTCCGTCTGGTGGGCGACGACATCTTGTGCACGAACCCGACGATCATCGGCGAGGCGATCTCGCGCAAGGTCGGCAACGCTGCCCTCATCAAGGTCAACCAGATCGGCACGGTCTCCGAGACGCTCGAGGCTATGCGGGTCTGCCGCGAGGCCGGATGGCCACAGCTCGTCTCCCACCGCTCGGGCGAGACCGAGGACAGCTTCATAGCCGACCTCGCCGTCGGTAGCGGCTGCGGCGAGATCAAGAGCGGAGCCCCCGCGCGTGGCGAGCGGGTCGCGAAGTACAACCGCCTCATGGAGATCGAGGCGGAGCACCACCTTTCCTACGGCCTGGCGTGAGGGTCGTGCGGCCATGGGCACCATCGGGGCTCTCTCGAGCACCGGTCGACAAGGTCGGGGTGTCGTCGACCGCGGTGCTGCCGCCCGCTACGTCCTCGGCCGCCGGACGCCTGACGGCGGCTACTCGTTCTACCGCACGCCCTCCTGGGGTGTCGAGGAGCCGAACGCTCCGGACACCCTTGCAGCACTCGAGTCGCTCCGCGTCGTCGGCGTCGACGTCCCAGAGCCACGCGAGACCACTGGCTGGCTCCGCTCGCTCCAGGACCACGAGGGGGGCTTCGCCACGCTCACCATCGGATGGGCGGCACTTCGGGCCCTGGACGTCCTTCGCGCCACGCCACCGCTCTCGCCCGAAGGCTGGCTGCACCGTGTCGTCGAGACCGTATCTCGCCCCGACGTCGAGAGGTCGTGGCGAGGTGCCCTTGTCGACGCCCTCCATCTGCTGGAGATCGACGAGCTCGCTTTCGTCGGTCGTCCGCTGGCGACGTCCTTTGTAGCAGGCCTGCTCGAGGCAGCTCGCGAGCCCGACGGTGGATGGGCGCGTCCAGGCGCGGACCTCGCGACGACGGCGGTCGCGATGCGCCTCGCCCACCTCGCCCACCTCGACGCAGGTGAGCAGGACGTTGTCGCGCGCTACGTGCAACGCTGCGAGGACGCCTCCCTCGGCCTCCGGCTCAGCCCCGATGCTGCGGCCACCTCGGCCGGAGCCCTCTGCGGCGGTTTGACGATCCTGGGTTCCACTGGCCTGTCAGGCCGCTTCCTCGGCGCGGTGGCGCGACAGCTGGTGTTGCTGCAGGGCTCGGACGGAGGCTTCGCCGCTCGACACCGAGGACTGTCGACGTTGCAGGACACATGGCGGGGGCTCGAGGCTGCCCGCCTTCTCGAGGAGCTACTGGAGGCACGGCCATGACCACGATGCACTACATCCGCTTCTTCGACGAGATCGGCATCGAGGACGTCCCGACGGTCGGTGGCAAGAACGCGTCCCTCGGAGAGATGTACCGCAAGCTCTCGGCCGAAGGTGTCCTCGTCCCCGACGGCTTCGCGATCACCGCGGACGGCTACCGTCACATGCTCGAGGAGAGCGGCGCGTGGAAGGACCTGCACGAGGCACTCGACGATCTCGACTCGAGCGATCTCGCCGACCTGGCGGTGCGTGCGAAGCGGGCGCGGGAGATCGTGTACGGAGCGGGGCTTCCTCCCGACCTTTCGGCCGAGATCCTCGCAGGGTACAGGCATCTGCAGGACGAGTACGGCGAGAGCGTGAGCTTGGCCGTGCGGAGCTCGGCCACGGCAGAGGACCTCCCGACGGCGAGCTTTGCCGGTCAGCAGGATACCTACCTCAACATCCGCGGCGACGAGAGCTTGCTCGACGGGTGCCGGCGGTGCTTCGCGAGCCTGTTCACGGACCGTGCCATCCACTACCGCGTCGACCAGGGGTTCGACCATTTCAAGGTGGCCCTGTCCATCGGCGTCATGAAGATGGTGCGCTCCGACCTTGCCGCGTCGGGAGTGATGTTCTCGCTCGACACCGAGTCCGGGTTTCGGGACGTCGTGCTCGTGACGGGCGCCTATGGCCTCGGCGAGAACGTCGTCCA
>DAHXNN010000099.1 GCA_027365385.1 Acidimicrobiaceae bacterium
CGTCTCGACGGAGTCGCCGGTGTGCAACGTCGAGAGGACGAGGTGACCTGTCTCTGCGGCGGTGAGCGCCGTCTCGACGGTCTCCGGGTCGCGCATCTCTCCGACGAGGATGACGTCGGGATCCTCGCGGAGAGCCGAGCGAAGTGCGACGAGGAAGCTCTCGGTGTCGAAGCCGACCTCGCGCTGGCTCACCGACGCGAGATTGTCCCGATGCAAGACCTCGATCGGATCCTCGACCGTCACGATATGGCACTCCCGCGTGCTGTTGATGTGGTCGATCATCGCCGCGAGCGTGGTGGTCTTCCCGCAGCCGGTCGGGCCGGTCACGAGCACGATGCCACGCTGCTCCTCGGCGAGGCGACGCACGGAGTCGGGAAGCCCGAGATCGGCGAGCGACTGGGTGCCGGGGCGGACGTGACGGAAGACCATCGACACCGTCCCCCGCTGACGAAAGGCGTTGACACGAAACCTCCCGAGGGAGGGCACCGAATAGGCGAAGTCAGCCTCGAAGTGCGCCTCGAAGCGCGCCCATTGACGCTCGCGCATGATCGAGCGGCTCAGGTCCTCCATGTCCTCGCCATCGATGGCGGGCTCGCCACCGATGCGCCGGAGCTCGCCGTTCAGGCGCAGCCGAGCGGGAGATCCCACCTTCAGGTGCAGGTCCGAACCCCCGATCTCGACGAGGCGGCCCAGCAGCCTGTCCAGGTCGTTCTGATCCATCGCGCGCCTCCTCTGGATGGCTTAACGGACCGGTGGCGGCGCTGGTTGAGCGCGGACACCCCGGGCTCCGGCACCATCTACGATGCGCTCGCGCTATAGGCCGACCGACCGCCGCTAAGCCCAGCCGGCCGCGGTCGACCTGGTCTAGCCGGAGCCGAGGCGGCGGCCGGCCAAGGGCAGACAGGGAGCGCCGTGGATAGGACGAGGATCTCGGTGTGCTGCCTGACCGCAGGCCCGCTGCACCGTGTCGCGGCGATCCTCGCGCTCTACCGGCCGATCGTCGGCGAGATCGTCTGCGCGGTGAGCAGCCGGTTCTCCCCCGAGGAGCTCGCCGTGCTCTCGGGCGTCGCCGACAAGGTCGTCCCCTGCGAGATGCGTGCGGACTTCAACCCAGAGCACTACCGGGCCTGGCTCTACGGCCTGTGCGACGGCGACTGGATCGTGACGGTCGACAGCGACGAGGTGCCGAGCACGGCGCTGCTCGGAGCGCTCCCCGGCCTCGCCGCACGGCGGGACGTCGTCACCTACCTGGCGACCTGCCGCTGGCTCTACCCGGACGCGTCGCACTTCCTCGACGAGTACCCCTGGGAGCCGTCCTGGAAGATGGTCATGGTCCGCAACGACCCCGCGACGCTCCACATCAAAGGGGGCGTCCACGAGGGCGTCATGGCGGTCGAGCCCTACCGCTTCGTCGACCTTCCCGTCTACCACCTGAGCTGCGTCGTCCTGCCGGTCGGGGCACGGCGCGCGAAGGTCGCCTTCTACGACTCGCTCGAGGGCAACCAGCTCCTCGAGGACGGCCGCCGCATCAGCGAGGTCTTCTACCTGCCCGAGGAGCACGCGCGCTACGGCCCGGCACGGCTCGGGCCCGAGGACGTCGCTATCGTCCGTAGCGTCCTCGACGTCGACGTCTCGGGCGACCGCGTGCTCGAGCGCGACAGCGTGCCGAGCGTGGCGCCGCCGCTGCCCCCCGGTGCCACCCCCTACGGCGAGATCGTCGCGACCTGGCCCGAGCACCCGTTCGGCTCCGGCGCCTACCGGGCGACGCTCTCGCTTCGGCGGGCGCGCACCCCCGTGCGCGAGATGAGCCCTGTCGCCCCGGGCGAGGTCCGCCCGCTCATGGTGGCGGTCGCCAACGACGGCACGGAGACGTGGCTGCGGGACCTGCGCAACCGCGTCGCTCTCGGCTCGCGCTGGCACGCCCGTACGAGGGACGGCACTCCCGGCGAGCTCGTCGCCGACGGGCAGCGCTCGGTGTTCGCCTCCGACGTCCACCCTGGCGACGAGGTCCTCCAGCCGATCGCCGTCGAGGCACCTGCGACACCGGGGGCGTACGTGCTCGTCGTCGACCTCGTCGAAGAGCAGGTGCGCTGGTTCGACTGCGGGATCGAGATCGCTATCGACGTCGACGATCCGCAGGCCGGTGCGCCGGTGGGAACGGTGCCGGACGGCGCGACGGGCTAGAGCGAGCCCGCGTCACCCTCGAGGAAGCCCGGGCGTGCCGGGTCGAGGACGTCGAGACCCGTCACCTCGGCAAAGGCGCGGTCCGCGGATGCGATCGTCCAGCCACGACGACGAGCGGCCGCGGCAAGGACGGCGTCGAAGGCTCCGAGTGCCTCCGAGCGCTCGTAGAGCAGGAGGCCGTCCGTCACGTCGTCCTCGTCCGGACGCAGCAGAGGCCGGAGGCCGGCCACGCATGCGCGTGCGAGCAGCGCCGCATCGGCGCGGGACCGGCGCCGGGCGCGGACGTGAGCAAGCTCTTGGACGACCTCGATCGTCGTGGTGGCACGGACCGATCCGTCCCGTGCAAGCTCGAGCGCGCGCCGGCACGGCGCCCGCAGCTCGTGATCGCTTCCGACCGCGTAGACGAGGATCGTCGTGTCGAAGACGATCACGTGGCACGCCGGCTCCGCAGTGCCTCGAGCTCCTGATGCAGCTCCGAGACGCTCGGCACAGGCATCGGCTCGGCGTCGAGCACGGCCTGCAGACCCGCTCGGCGCTCCGCGATGCCGGGGGGATAGCGCTCGTCGATCGCCTCACGGACGACGGTGCTGACGGAGAGGCTCCTGCGCTCGGCCTCGCGCTCGAGCCGCTCCCACCGCTCAACGTCGATGAGCACTTGCAGCCGCCGATCCAACATGCTCATATAGTAGCAGGTAGGCTTCGTCCCGCGCCGGCCCTACCCAGGTTCTCACGACCCCCGTGTCCGGAGGCCGGTAGATTCGGACCTGTGAGCGGCTCCCCACCTGCCGGCTCCGACGCCGCGCACCGGGCGCTCGCCGCCGCGTTCGTCCGCTACCTCGAGCGCGTCCTCGCCGGCCCCAGTCCGGAGAAGCGACCCGAGCAGCGGCGAGAGGCGCGGCGGGTCGCCCTCGTCTCGCCCGACGACGACCGCTTGCCCGACGGCGTCGAGATGGCCGTCGTCCTCGGCGACCGCCAGCCCGGCTGGCTGGAGGCCGAGCAGGCTCGCACCGGTCTCGCGCTCCAGTTCACCGGCAGAGCTCTCGCCGGGGACGGGCGCCACCACGGCCGCAGCGACCCGCCGGAGGGCCTACCCCTCACGGTCCTCGACAGGTTCGACCTCGCGGCGGTCCCGGCGACGCCCCCCGGCTTCGACGTGCTCGCGATCGTCACCACCTACAACGAGGCGGACGTCGTCGGAGGTCTCGTCGACCGCCTCGTCTCCGGCGGTCTGCGCGTCCACGTCGTCGACAACTGGTCGGACGACGCGACGCCCGGGATCGTCGCCGGACGCGCCGCACGGCTCGGACCGGGCCGCGTCGTCCTCGAGCGCTTTCCCGTCGAAGGGCCGTCCCCGCATTTCGAGCTCGAGCGGCTCCTCCGCCGTGTCGAGGAGATCGCCCACGCCTCCGGCGCCGACTGGGTGGTCCACCACGACGCGGACGAGATCCGCGAGCCGCCGTGGCCGGTCGTGTCCCTGCGTGACGCGTTCTTCGCGGTGGAGCACTGGGGCTTCGACTGCGTCGACCACACGATCGTCAACTTCGTGCCGGTCGACGACTCCTTCGAGCCCGGCGGGGACCTCGCCGCGTCATTCTCGTGGTGCGCGCTCGGAGACTCGCCCGGCCACTTCCTGCAGCAAAAGGCGTGGAAGCCGAGCGCCGCTCCCGTCGTCATGGCCTCGACGGGCGGCCACGAGATCGTCGCGTCCACCCGGCGGGTGTTCCCCTACAAGTTCCTCACCCGCCACTACCCGATCCGCTCCCAGGCCCACGGCGAGCGCAAGATCCTCGGCGAGCGCCAGAGCCGGTTCAGCCCCGCCGAACGAGCGCGTGGCTGGCACCTCCACTACGACCACCTCGGGGACGGCTCCTCCTTCCTCGGCGATCCGGCAGAGCTCGTCCCGTTCGCGGACCTCGAGCACCGGCTCCTCGTCCAGCGCCTGAGCGGCGTCGGGCTCGCGGGCAACCCGTTCTCCGGCGAGTCCGCCGACGCGGTCGCCGACGCAGCCGCCTCGACCACCGCCCGGGGCGAGCCCGCGGGCCGCGACGCGTCCTCCGGGACCGACACGGCTGCCGGGGCCGGTGTGGCGACACCCGTGGCGAGCGGTCCGACGCGGCTCCTGCGGATCCAGACCGTGCTGTTCGACACCCCGCCGACCGTCCTCGCTCGCTACCTGCGCGGTCTCCGCCAGGCCGCGTCGCTCCTCACCTCGACACGGCCCGAGTACGCGGTCGAGGTGGCGCTCGGGGACTGCTCGGCGGCTCCCGTGCTGCCCGGCGACGCGATCGAGCAGGTCCGCTGGGGTTTCACAGGCACAGGCACCACCGCCGTCTACTACGACGCGTACGGCGCGAACCTCGGCCACGGCGGCGCGCAGCAGCGACTGTTCACGGGGCGCGGTGCGGCGGAGGCCGTCGTCGTGCTCAACCCCGACACGTGCGCGAGCCCGCGCCTTCTCCTCGAGCTCCTCGACGGTCTCCCGGGCAGCGTCGGCATCGTCGAGGCGCGCCACCTGCCCCTCGAGCACCAGAAGGCGTACGACCCCGTGACGGGCGACACGAGCTGGGCCTCGGGCGCCTGCTCGCTCGTCGGGGCCGCCGTGCTCGACTCGGTCGGTGGCTACGACACCGACGCGTTCTTCCTCTACTGCGACGACGTGGACCTCTCCTGGCGCACGCGGCTCGCCGGCTTCCGCGTCGTCCACCGGCCGACCGCCGTCGTCTTCCACGACAAGCGGCTCTCGGCCGCCGCCGAGCAGGTGCCTAGCGAGCTCGAGCGCTACCACTCCGGCCTCGCGTCGCTGCTGCTGTACGCGAAGTACTCCCGGCCGGACCTCGTCGCGATGGGTCTCGACGCGTTCGACACCTCCCCCGACCCGGTCCACCCCCGGGCGGCGGACGAGCTCCGCCGCCGCCGCGACGCAGGCCGGCTCCCCACGCCGATCGACCCTGGCGGGACCGTCGCCGACTTCTCGACCTACGCCTACGCGCCGCTCCGGTTCGACTATGCCCGCTGACCGACATGCCCGCTGACCGCTACCGCTTCGACTACCGCGAGGATTCCCCCTACGGCCACGCCGTCGGGCTCGTCGCGGCGCACCGGCGCACGGGTGGCGAGGTGGTGCTCGACCTCGGCTGCGGCTACGGCGCCATCGCCGAGCCACTCGCGAACCTCGGCCTCTCCTACGTCGGCCTCGACCTCGAGCAGGCAGGGCTCGACGACCTCGTCGCCCGCGGCTTCGAGGCAGCGCGCCTCGACCTCGGCGACGCCGGGTCCCTGCGAGCAACCCTCGAGCGCGCCGCGGCCGGACGGACGGTCGCGGCGATCACGGCCCTCGACATCGTCGAGCACCTCGCGAACGGCGGCGACGTCCTCTCGGGGCTCAACGACTTCGCGCTCGCGAACGGACGCCCGCCGCTCGTGGTCTCGGTGCCGAACGTCACCCACGTCGACCTCGCGGCGAAGCTCCTCCTCGGCCGGTGGGACGTGACGCCGACGGGCCTGCTCGACGAGACGCACGTAGCGCTCTACTCGCCGGAGCGGATGTCGCGTGCCTTCCTCGCCGCAGGCTGGGCCGAGATCGGCGCGGACGACTTCGAGCTCGGCGAGAGCGACCAGCACTTCCCCCCCGACGCGGCCTCCCTCGCCGCCGCCAGCCCTCTCCACGAGCTCGTCGCCGCCGTCCGTCGCCGTGCCGCTCCGGGAGCGACGACGAACCAGTTCGTCCGCGCCTTCGCCCCCGTGCCCGCCCCGCCCGCGACGGCGCCGGACCGAGCGGCACTCGACCCACCGGCGCCCCTCGTCAGCGCGCTCGTCGTGACCTCCCCCGGCCGCGGCGCTCTGCTCGAGGACGTGCTCGTCTCGCTCGACGCGCAGGGCACAGCGGATCTCGAGGTCGTCGTGCTCGTCGGCGGCGCCCTCGGTGCGGAGCTCCGAGCCGTCGAGCGACTCGCCAAGTCCTTCTCTGGCGGGCTCGCGTCGCGGACGACCGTCGTGGGCACGCGAGGCATGAGCCGGGCCAGGGCACTCGACCTCGGCGTCGCAAGGGCACGCGGTCGGTACGTGACGGTGCTCGACGACGAGGTGGTGGCGTTCGCGCACCTCGTCGAGGTGCTCGCCGGTCTCGCCGAGCGCGGGCCGGGCACAGTGCTGCGCTGCATCCAGGCCGTGCAGGCCTCCCGTCCGGTCGGGTGGCCCTGCGACGGGCCGGAGGGATTCGCCGCCACCGACGGGGCGCGCACGCCCTGGCCACCGGAGTTCGACCTCGTCGCGCAGCTCGGAGACGAGCTCTCGCCACCCGGCTCATATGCCCTGCCGAGGAGCTGCTTCGTCGACCTCGGCCTCGCGTACGGCGATGCCGTCTCCGGCGCGGAGGAGTGGGAGGTGCTCCTGCACGCCGCGATGCTCTGCGGGGTGACGAACGAGGCAACCGAGGTCACGACGCTTCGTCGCGCGGGCGCGCTCGGCCCGCCGGCCGGTGCGCCCACCGTGGCCGAGGTCACAGCCGCCCGCGCACAGGTGCGCGAGCGCCTCGACGCGATGCCGCTGCTGCTCCCCGCAGGCTCGTCTGGGACGCTCCGTGCGCTCCGATCCTCGTCGGGCCCCACGGGCAGGCCTGACTAGGCGAGGATCCGCAGCGGCGCCTCGAGCAAGACCCGCAGGTCGGCGAGGAACTGCGCGCCCATCGCGCCGTCGAGCACGCGATGGTCGACCGAGAGCGTGAGCTTCATCGTCGTCCGGACGACCACCTCGCCGTCACGCACGACCGGCTGCGGCCCGGCCGCACCGACCGCGAGGATCGCGACCTGAGGCGGATTGATGATCGCTGTGAACTCGTCGATGCCGAGCATGCCGAGGTTGCTGATCGTGAACGTCCCGCCGCCGAGCTCGTCAGGCGAGAGCCTGCGGCTGCGCGCGCGCTCTGCGAGGTCACGGGCCTGACGGGCGATCTCGCCGAGCGTCGCCCGGTCCGCGTCACGGATCACAGGTACGACGAGACCGTCGGGCACCGCCACGGCGACGCCGACGTGGACCCGGCGGTGGCGGACGATCGCGTCCGTCGCCCAGGAGGCGTTGACCTCGGGACGCGCCCGGAGGACGGCCGCGCACGCCTTGACGAGGAGGTCCGTGACGGTGACCTTCCCCGCGCCTTCGGGCAGCGAGGCGTTGAGCTCGGCGCGTAGCCGGAGGAGCGCGTCGGCCTCGACGACCGTGGTCAGTGAGAAGTGCGGCGCCTTCGCGCTCTCCGTCAGTCGCTCCGCGGTGAGCCGCCGCATCGTGGAGAGGGGGACGACCTCGTCGTCCTCGCCAGCGGTGGCTTGCGAGGCTCCCGGCTGGGCAGGCGGCGCTAGCTGCCCGTTCGCGAGCTGCGCTGCCCGCGGCTGCGCAATCGCAGACTCGACGTCGGCCCGGACGATCCGCCCGCCGGGCCCACTGCCTGCGAGGCTCCCGAGGTCGATGCCGGCCCGGCGGGCGAGCGACCGGGCGAGGGGCGACGTGCGCAGCGAGCCCCCGGTGCGCGCAGGGGTGCCGGGCGGGTCGCCGGCAGGCGTCGGTGCGGCGGCTCCAGCGATCACGGCCACCTCGCCTGCCGGCGGCTCGTCCGCCGCACGCTCGGGCACGGGCGCGGGCGCAGGCACTGCGTCGGTCGCGCGCGCCGGCACCGAGCCGGCCGCGGCCGGCGCACCGGCGGACCCCGAGCCGTCCCCGATCTCCGCGACCGGCTCGCCGATCGCCGCGGTCGACCCCTCGGGGACCAGGATCTGCTCGAGCACGCCCGACTCGTAGGCCTCGAGGTCCATCGTCGCCTTGTCGGTCTCGATCTCCGCGACCACGTCGCCACGGGTGATCTGATCACCTGGCTGCTTCAACCAGCGCGCGATCGTGCCCTCCTCCATGGTGTCGGAGAGCCGGGGCATGAGGATCTGGGACATGTCGTGCCTATCGGTCGATCGTGAATGCTGTCGGTCGCATGCTGTCGGCGAAGTGGTCGGGTGTCGGGCTACCGGGAGAACGCCGTCGCGTCGAGGATCTCCCCGACGACCTTCCTCAGAGCGGTCGCGTCCGGGAGCGATGCCGTCTCGAGCGGCTTCGCGTACGGGACGGGGACCTCGGCGGCCGCCACCCGGCGGACCGGTGCGTCGAGGTAGTCGAACGCGCCTTCCTGGATGGTCGCCGCGATCTCGGCGCCGATGCCGTAGCTCAGCCAGTCGTCCTCGAGCACCACGGCGCGGGAGGTCTTACGGACAGACGCGACGACGGTCCCCCGGTCGAGGGGACGCAAGCTCCGCAGGTCAACGACCTCGGCGGAGACGCCGGACTCCTCGAGATCGCGGGCGACCTCGAGCGCGACGGTGAGCGCCCGCGAGTACGCCACGATCGTGATGTCCGTGCCGGGCTTGACGACCGCCGCGGTGCCGATCGGGAGCACGTGGTCCCCGTCGGGTACCTCGCCCTTCGCGTTGTACAGGCCGAGGTTCTCGACGACGAGCACCGGGTCGTCGTCGCGCATCGCAGCGGTGAGAAGCCCCTTCGCGTCCGCCGGCGTCGCCGGAGCCACGACCTTCAGGCCGGGGATGTGCGCGTAGTACACCTCGATGTTCTGCGAGTGGCTGGCGCCGAGCTGCTGTCCACCGCCGCCCGGGGTCCGGATGACGAGCGGCACGGACACCTGACCGCCGAACATCGCGTGGATCTTCGCCGCATGGTTCACGATCTGGTCGATCGCGAGCAGGCTGAAGTTGATCGTCATGAGCTCGACGACCGGGCGCATCCCGAGCATCGCGGCACCGATCGCGGCACCGACGAAGCCCTCCTCGGCGATCGGGGTGTCGCGCACCCTCGTCGGTCCGAACTCCGCGAGCAGCCCCGCGGTGATCTTGTACGAGCCCTCGAAGTGGCCGATCTCCTCGCCGATGAGCACGACGGAGTCGTCGCGCCGCATCTCCTCGGCGAGGGTGTCGTGGAGGGCCTGGCGATAGGTCATGGTCGTCATCGGGCTGCGACGTGCTCCTCGAGCTCACCAGGTGCGAAGAGGGGGTCGCCGGGGAGCTGGTGGGGCGCGTTCGGGACCGGGGTCGTGTAGACGTTCGAGAAGAGCTTGCCGACGTCGGGGTCGGGGCTCCGCTCCGCGAAGACGACGGCCTCGTCGACCGCCGCCTCGGCCTCCGCGTCGATGCGATCGGCCGCATCGGCGTCGAGCGCCCCGGAGGCGACGAGGCGCTCTCGCAGCGCCGGCACGGGATCGGCCTTCTTCGCCGCCTCGACGTCCTCGGCCGAGCGGTAGCGGGCGGGATCGACGACCGAGTGGCCGCGCAGGCGGTGGCTGACAGCCTCGAGGAGCATCGGCTGGTGCTCGTTGCGTGCCCGCTCGAGCGCCGCGTGCGCGGCCTCGCGTACCGCGACGACGTCGTCGCCGTCGACACGCGCCCCGGGGATCCGGTAGGACGCACCGCGCTTGTACAGGTCCGGCTCGCCCGAGGAGGCGTCCACCGACGTGCCCATGCCGAGGCCGTTGTTGACCACGACGTAGACGGCGGGCAAGTGCCAGACGGCGGCGAGGTTGAGGCTCTCGTGGAACGCCCCGATGTTCGTCGTGCCGTCGCCCATGAGGCACATCACTGCAGGAGAGTCCGGGCCCGGTCCGTTGCGCTGCGCGATCGCGAGCGCCGCGCCGGTGGCGAGGGGGATCTGGCCGCCGACGATGCCGTAGCCGCCGTAGAGCTTGGCCTCCTTGTCGAACAGGTGCATCGAGCCGCCCCAGCCCCCCGAGATCCCGTCCCGCTTGCCAAACAGCTCCGCCATGACCCGCCCCGGCGAGGCGCCCCGAGCGATCGCGTAGCCGTGCTCCCGGTAGGTCGTGAAGAGGTAGTCCGACGGGGCGAGTGGCGCCATCAGGCCGACGACCGTCGCCTCCTCGCCGAGGTTCAAGTGGCAGTAGCCACCGATGCGGGCCCGCTGGTACATCTCCGAGGCACGCAGCTCGAACGCCCGTATGAGCGACATCTGCCGGTAGTAGCCGACGAGAGTCTCGGCCTCGACCGCCGGCTCTGCGGTCGCGGTGCCAGGCTCCCCTACGGCAGGCTCCTGTGCGCCCGCGGCGCGCCCGCGGCGCGGCCGGCCTGGTCTCGTCGCGGTCTGATCGGTCATCGACGCTCCTCGGTGGACTCGACACACAGCTCAGCGCACCACCGGCGATCCGTGCAAGGCGCCGTGCCGGCCATCGGCTCGCCCTGGACCGCCACGCCACCGGCGGGTGCAGTCCGGACGGGACTATTGGCGATGCGACCCTACGTTATCGCCCGGCCCAGGTATCGAGCGGGCCCGCCGCGCTCCGGCCTCGGAGAGACGCTCCGGCTGGCCTCGGGCCCGATGCGGGGCGGTAGCGTCTGACCGGTGCCCGGCACCCCGGGCGGACGGCAGCGGTGTCGAGGAGGTCCAGGTGACGTCGGTGGCAGGACAGC
>DAHXNN010000101.1 GCA_027365385.1 Acidimicrobiaceae bacterium
GGAGAGCGGTACGACGAGGCGATCGTCCTCCTCCAGCGGGCCAACGCACTGCTCGCTCGAGATCGTGACGTGCTCGCTCGAGACGCCCGGCAGCTCGTCGGTGCCCGGCAGCTCGTCCGGTCGGTCGCCGTCGCAGACTACGTCGACGGCGACAGTGCAGCGGCACAATTCGGCGCCGTCTTGTCCTCGAGCATCGTCGAGGCGTCGACGGTGACCGCCTACGCGGGGGTTGCGACGACGCGCCTCCAGAGCGCGGTCGACGCTCTCGCGACGGCCGAGCGGCGACTGCGCGCCGGCACCACGGCAGAGGCCGCCGCGACCGGGCGCGCTCGCGCGGCGGTGTCGTCCGCCGCGAAAGCGCGCGACGTCGCAGCCGGAGCAGCCGAGGCGACGGCAGCCACGCTGCGACGCGTCCGGGGGCGCATAGCGGCCCTCATCGCCCAGCAGGAAGCTGCGGCCGCGGCGGCAGCTCACGCCCGCGCGATCGCTGCAGCTGCAGCTGCAGCGGCGGCCAGGGCACATGCCGAGGCACAGGCACGCGCTGTCGCCCTGGCTGCGCAACGCGAAGCCGAGGCGCAGGCAGCTGCAGCGGCGACGGTCGCCTCCGCTGCCGCAGGGTCCGATCCCTCGAGCCCTGCGGCGCAGGCAGCCGCCGCGTCTGCCGTCGGCTCGGCGAGCGCCGCGGGTGCGAGCGGGCAACCCCCCATCGAGCCGCACGGCTCGAGCGCCGCCGGCCTCGAGGCCGTCCGCACCGCTGAGAGCTACCTCGGCGTGCCCTACGTCTGGGGTGGAGCGAGCAGCGCGGGACTCGACTGCTCCGGTCTGACGATGCTCGCGTGGGCCAGCTCTGGGGTCACGCTGTCCCACAGCGCCTGGTACCAGTACGAGGAGTCGACGCACATCCCCCTCAGCGCGATCCGTCCCGGCGACCTGTTGTTCTACTGGTTCCCGAGCGACGGCTCCGACCCCGTCACCCACGTCGCCATGTACGTTGGGTCGGGCCCTTACGGCACGGCGACAATCATCCAGGCGCCCCAACCTGGTCAGGACGTCTCGTATGCGCCGATGTACTACTACGGGCTCGTCGGAGCGGCGAGGCCGGGAGGTTGAGAGGGGGAGCGAGAGCGGGATCGCCCGGACGTGGGCTCACGCGTCGAGCCACTCCGTCCGATAGCGCCCGCGCCGCTCGGCCCACTCCTCGGCGGTGATCGCGTAGCGCACGTGGTCCTCCCAGCGCCCGTCGATCTCGAGGTAGCGGCACGCGACACCTTCGCCCCGGAGATGGAGCTTGCGGGCGACACGTCGGCTCGCAGCGTTACGCGGGACGATGGCGACCTGTAGCCGGTGGAGGCCGAGCTGCTCGAACGCGAACCCGAAGAGCACGACACACGCCTCGGGGACGTAACCCTGGCCGGCGAGCGCCTTGTCGATCCAGTAGCCGACGTAGCTGTTCTGGAACGCGCCCCGCTGGATCGAGGAGAGGTTGATCTCCCCGGCGAAGCGGTCCTGCACGAAGATCCCGTAGCCGTAGCCCGCCCCGAGCTGGCGATCCCGCTCACGAGTAGCGCAGCGCGCGCCGAAGCTCTGCCGATCCTCGCTTGGCCGTGGCATGCCGGCTGGCCGGGGCTCCCACGGCACGAGCCACTCGTGACAGCGTGACCGCACCTCGCTCCAGGCGGCGTAGTCCTCGCCACGCAGGGGTCGGAGCACCACCCGCCTACCTTCGAGCCGGGCACCGAGGGCGTCGAGGCTCGTCTCACGCACCTGCCCATGCTTGCAGATCCTCGATCACGGCTCCCGGCCCGCGGTCACCTACACTCTGCGCCGGGCAAGACGCACGAGGGATGAGCTGCCAAGGCGCGCCACTCCGTGTGGCTGCGACGAGCACCGACGACAGCGCCCAGCCCGACCGAGGCCGACCGGCCGACGCCAGCCCCGGAGGAGGAAGGGTCCGTGCCGAGCAGCAACGTGCAGCGGAGCGGTCGCCCGCCCGCCCTTGCCGTCGTGCTCGGTGCCCCGCGTGGCGGCACGTCGGACGCTGCGGCGATCCTCGCCCGCACCGGTCTCGTGGACCCAACGGGCCGATGTGTGGCGGCCACGGCGGCCGGCGGGGAGCGTGGCGGAGCGGCCGGATCGGGCGACGAAGCGGGTCCGTGGCACCTCGACGACCGGATCCTCGGCCATCTCGGCGGGAGCTGGGCACGCCCTCCCCTGCTCGAAGCGGGTTGGGAGCAGCACGACTCGCTCGACGGCCTCGTCGCGGATGCCCGCTCCGCGCTTGCCGTCGAGCTGTCAGCCGCTAGCCGACCCGTGTTGTGGGACGGTCCCCTGCTCGCGCTCACGCTGCCGCTGTGGCGCCGGGTGCTCGACCGACCGACTGTCGCGGTGCTCGTCGTCGCAAGTCCCGAGCAGGTCGCTCGCTCCCTCGCCGACCTCGACGGGCTCGCCCACGTCCACGGATTGGCCCTCTACGAGCACTACCTGCGTTCGGCGGCTCGCAGCCTCGAGGAGCTCGACGTGCTCGTCGTCCGTCACGACGCCCTCCTCGCCGACCCGGCTGCGTTCGCGGCCGACGCGGCCCGGCTGCTCCGGGTCAGCGGTGACGCCGACGCAGCGGGAGCCGGGTGGGGAGGTCCGACACGCGATGCCGGCACGCAGGGCTCGCGCGGCACGCAGGGCTCCCTCGAGATGCCCGGCTCCCTCGAGATGCAGGTCCTCGCCGAGCACTGGGCGCTCGCCGACGCGCTCCAGGCTCGTGCGGGCCTCCACGAGCCGCTCGGTCCGACACCGCTCGGACCGCCGAGCACCTGGTCGACTGCGCTGCTCGGACTGGAGCGCGACCTCGCCCACGTGTTCTCGAGCCTCACCTGGGCGACGCGCCAGCTCGAGCCGCTGGTGCGGACCGAGCCCCGCTCACAATCCGCCGTCCGCCTGCCGGAGCGCTCGAGCAGGGTCGACGAAGGGACGGGATCGACCGAGCCCGACGGCAAAGGCCCGTATCCGCTGAACGCGAGCGAGGACAGGCGCGCCTACCACCGGTGGCTCACGGCCAAGCGCCTCCCGCTCGTCGTCGGCGGCGCCGGCGACCCACCGCGCAAGCACGCGCTCACGCGGGCACCGTCACGGCGCCGCGCGCCGCTGCTCAGCCTCCTCGTCCCCGTCTGGCGCACACCCCTCTGGGTCCTCGAGCGATCGGTGAGCTCCGTGCTCTCCCAGGGCTTCGCCGATTGGGAGCTGTGCCTGTGCGACGACGCCTCGGGCGACCTCGAGCTCTCGGCCTACCTCCGCTCCCTGCGTCGCGTGGACCGCCGGATCCACACGACGGCACTGGCACAAAACGGCGGCATATCCGCGGCGACGAACGGAGCCCTCGCGCTCGCTCGTGGCCGCTTCGTCGCATTCCTCGACCACGACGACGAGCTCGCGCTCGACGCGCTCGAGGCGGTCGCCGCGGCGGTCGCCTCGGAGCCGGACGTCGACATCGTCTACTCCGACGAGGACAAGATCGACGCCACGGGCGAGCGCTTCGACCCGCTCTTCAAGCCCGACTGGTCGCCGGACCTTCTCTTGTCGTTCCAGTACCTCGGACACCTCACCGTCGTCCGCCGCGAGCTCGTCGTCGAGCTCGGAGGGCTCCGCTCGGACTACGACGGCAGCCAAGACTATGACCTCGCGCTGCGGGCGACCGAGCGTGCACGCAAGATCGTCCACCTCCCGAAGGTGCTCTACCACTGGAGGACTCTCCCCGGCTCTGCGGCGAGCGATGCCTCGGGCACCGTCGCGAAGCCCTGGGCGTACGAAGCCGGGCTACGGGCCATCGAGGACGCGCTCGCGCGGCGGGGCGAGGCAGCAGAGGTCGCCCAGGAGCCGCGTTTCGCAGGTCGCTACCATGTACGCCGCCTGCCGTCCTCCGAGCCTCTCGTCAGCGTCGTCGTGCCTTTCCGCGACGAGCCAGCCCTGCTCGCGACCTGCTGCACGTCCATGCGCGCCGACCCTGGCTACGACCGGGTGGAGTTCGTCCTCGTCGACAACGGCAGCGAGCTTCCCGAGACTGCCGCCCTGCTCGACCGGCTCGCCCTGGAGCCCGGCGTGCGGGTGCTCGAGTCGCCGGGACCGTTCAACTGGGCCGCGCTCAACAACCTGGCCGCGCGTGAGGCGTCCGGAGAGGTGCTCCTGTTCGCGAACAACGACATCGAGGCCCGCTCGGCGCGCTGGCTCCACGCGATGCTCGGGCACGCGCTGCGCCCCGAGATCGGCGCGGTGGGCGCGCGGCTCGTCTACCCGGACGGGGCGATCCAGCACGCTGGTGTCGTGGTGGGGCTCGGGGGGATCGCCGGACACGTGCTGCGCGGCCTGCCCGGGGACCACCCTGGCTACAACTCGATGGCCATCCAGACCCGGGACTGCTCCGTCGTGACCGGGGCGTGCATGATGACCCGCCGTGACGTGTTCGACTCGGTCGGCGGCTTCGACGAGCACCTGCCCGTCGCGTTCAACGACGTCGACTACTGCCTCTCGCTACGCGAGCGGGGCTTTCTCGTCGTCTACACACCACTCGCCGAGCTCGTCCACCACGAGTCGCGCAGCCGCGGCCACACCGACGACCTCGCGGAGTCTCGCCGCATCCTGGAGCGCTGGGGTGACGTCATCGTCGCGGGCGACCCCTACCTCAACGCGAACCTCAGCCACTGGCGATACTGGTGCCCACTGTCGACCGCACAGGAGGACGACCGATGGAAGACCTACCTGGAGACAGCCGTCTCGACGCGCGTAAGGTCGTCGAGCACCTGAGGGCCTTGGTCGACAACACCCCCGGCACCTACCCGCGTGCATGGCTACCCCAGGCGACATTCGACGAGCTCCTCGTGCGCGCGGACCGGGACCCGATCCATCTCCACCCGAGCCTGCACCACCTGCACCGCCGCTGGGACATGGGACACGCGCGCACGCAGGCGGGGACCGGCTGGGGTCCGAAGGCGATCGCTCGCAGACTGCTCGCGCGCATCGTGAACTCGGCCCTCGACCGCTACTTCGCCGAGGAGCAGGAGTTCCGCGCGGCGCTCGCGCAGTCCATCGACGCCATCGCCTACCGCGTCGACGAGATCTCGAGCGCCGACCTTCGCTCCCTCCTCGAGGTCGTCCGCAAGGACCTCCTCGACCTCGGGCGCTACGTCGACGACCGCATCGACACCCGGCTCGGCGACCGCTAAGCCGGTGCCCGACGGCAGCAGGCACACCGCACGGGCGAACGCGGATGGCGGCGGCCCGCCCGGGCCGCCCCGGGACCGGAGGTCGGTCGCGAGACCGCGGGTAGCGATCGTGACGCAGCACTGGGGCAGCGGCCTCGACGAGCTCACGGAGGCGACGCGCCTCGTAGCCGGGGCGCTCGCACGGCGGGCCGAGGTCGACGTCGTCCACCTTCATGCGCCGCCCCAGCCGGCGTCGACCGTCCGGGACAGCGTGTTCGACGTCCACAGCGTGCCCCTGCACGGTGCGCGTCCGCTACGCGCGAGCCTTCTGCGGGCCGCGCTCGCCGTCCACGACGGCGGCAGGAGCGTCCCGGCTCCCGCCGCCACCCTCCTGACGGAGCTCGAGGGGTCGGCGCCCGAGGTCGCCGGAGTGCTCCGAGAGCTCGCACCAGACGCCGTCGTGCTCGCCGGACACCGCCAACCCTGGGACGTCGATGCGCTCGGCCGGCGCGGCGCACCAGGCTCGCCTCGCGTCGTCCTGCTTCCCTTCACCGCGGACGCGACGGTGCTCCGTTCCGCGACGGTCGCCCGCCTGCTGGCGCGCTCCGATGCCGTCGGCACCGCACACTCCGGAGAGCAACGCGCCCTGCTAGAGACCGTCTCGAAGGGTGCTTCGGGCCACATCCGCCCTCTCGGGCTCGGTGTCGGGGTCAACCGGAGCGCCGCGGCGAACCGCCTGTTCGGCGTGCGCTTCTTCGGGGCCTACGTCCTCACGATCCGCAGCTTCCCGCCCGGAGGTGCCCGGTGGGAGCGGTCGGTGACCCACGAGGTGCTCCGCTCCACGGTCGGGGACATCTCGGTCGCCGAGATCGACGGCGAGACGTGGCGGATCGGCGATCGGGAGAACACTCTCGAGCTACCCGTGAGCCCCAGCAGGGTCAACCTCTGGCGGCTCATGGCGCACGCGATCGCCACCGTCGACCTGCGGCCACCAGGCCCGATCGGACGGGAGGCGATCGAGTCGCTCCTGCTCGGCACCCCCGTCGTCGTCCCCGAAGGGAGCGCCGCCCAGGAGCACGCCGCCGACGCGAACGGGGGCCTCTGGTACCAGGGCGACGGTGAGCTCATCGACGCCGTCCGGGTGCTCACAGACCGGCGACTGCGTGACCGACTGGCCGTCCAGGGGAAGTCGTGGGCAGAGCATAACCACGGAGGCATGGACGACTTCGTCGAGCGCACCAGCGCGCTCGTCCTCGGGAGCCGTGCCGACACGTCGTGACGAGCGGGCCGGCGACCCTGCTCGTCCGGCACGGCTACGAGAGGCTCAGGTCCCGTGAGGTGCGGCTCCCCGATCCCTCAGCTCGGCTGCGATCCCGTCGAGTATGTCGGACTCCGACACGACGAGCTCCTCGTGCCCGGTGACCGTCATGACCTCGGCAAGGACGAGAGCCCCTGCGGCAATGACGTCTGCCCGCTCTCGCTCCATCCCTGGACGTGCCGCTCGGGCTGCAGCAGGCTCGGCGAGGAGCTCGCTCGCCAGGTCCCCGACCGTCGCCCGGGCGAGCACTGCATGGTGGACGCGCTCGCGTTCGTAGTGGTCGAGTCCGAGGGACAACGTCGCGAGGGTCGCCACCGTGCCCGCGACACCGACCATCGTCCGGGGCACCGCCAGGGCCGGCATCTTCTCGAGAGCGTCGCGCACCAACCCCGCGACGTGCGCCGATGCACGCTCCACCGACGCGAGATCCGGTGGATCGCCGTCGAGGAACCTCTCGGTGACCCGCACGCAGCCGACGTCGAGGGAGACGGCCACTGCGACGGGGTCTCCCTCGCCACTTGGAACAGAAGCGCCCGCGACGAGCTCCGTCGACCCGCCGCCGAGGTCGACCACGAGATACGGACCACCCGCGGGGTCGAGGTCGAGCGTCGCGCCGCGGTAGGAAAGCCGGCCCTCCTCCTCGCCGGTGAGGAGCTCGGGACGTCTGCCGAGAGCCCTCTCCGCCGCGTCGAAGAACTCGTCCGCGTTCCTCGCGTCGCGCGCGGCCGACGTCGCTGTCGCGCGAAGGCGCACCACGGCGTGCTCCTCCATGGTCCCCTTGTACGCGCCTAGCACGGCGACGGTGCGCTCGATGGCCTCGGGTGCGAGCGCACCCGTGCGGTCGACCCCCGCGCCGAGCCGCGTGATCACCATCCGCCGCGCGAGCGTCCGGCCCGCCGCGTCGGTGACCAGGAGGCGAGTCGAGTTGGTCCCGCAGTCGACAGCTGCCACAGCACCGCCGATCTGCCCCCCCAAGGCGCTGGCGACCCACCGCCCGACCGGGTCCCTCCCACCGGCGAGGTACCACGCGAGGTGTGCGTGGAGACACTTCACGCCCCGCCGCGTCCCCCCGACACCGCCGACGGGCCGCGGCCCGTCGTGACCAGGCGGCAGCGCGGCGTCGCGCTCGGCCGCGTAGCGTTCGTGCGCCGCGGCGAGCTCCTCGGGTGCCACGACGCGCTCGGCGGCGTCGACTCCACCT
>DAHXNN010000111.1 GCA_027365385.1 Acidimicrobiaceae bacterium
AATCCGAAAATGACAAGGGCATTAATGAATACGAGAAATTAATTAATTTGAAAACTCCATGTTTAAAGGAAAAAACTTTGGGCGGTAGGAGAACCTGCATCTTATTCGTAAAAGATAAAATAGTTTTAGCGATTGCACAAGGGAGCGTCGAGGAACCACCAGGGCGCTCCGGCACGCAGCGCCGGGAAGTAGCTCACGAGCGGTCCGATCTCCCGCGAGTAGACCGTCTCGTCGACGGTGTAGAGCACGAGCGTGAGCGCGTCGGAGTCGCCGTAGCGGGAGAGCAGCGGTCGCAGCGTCCTCGTGTACTCGGTCGCGACGGAGAAGTCCTGGCCGACGTCCGTGCCGTACCGGGCACGTGTGGCCGGGTCGTAGTCGCGGACGACTCCGACGTGGATCTGCATGACGAGGCCGTCGTCGCACGCCATGCGCGCCATCTCGTCCAGCATGTGGCCGCGGAATGCCTCGGCATCCGCCGCCGATCCCTCTCCGGAGACGAGCCGTGCGAACACGCCCTCGACCTCGTGCGCAGGGATCCGCTCGGTGGAGCTCACCGCCACTCCGTGGTCCGTGGCCGTCGCGCCACGGACCTGGAACGCCTCCCGGCGCGACTCGAGCGCAGAGACGTAGCCCGCGTAGCGCGACGTGTCGATCCCAGATATCTCCCCGAGGCGCACGACGTTCGCAGCGAAGCGCGGATGGCCGGGGTCGACGATCTCGTCCGGCCGGAAGGTCGGGAGGATCCGTCCCGTCCAGCTCGCGTCGGCCGCGAGCGCGTCGTGGACGGCGAGGTCGTCGAGGGGCGAGTCCGTCGTCGTGAGCACTTCGAGGCCGAAGCGCCCGAAGAGCGCGCGGGGCCGCAACGCGTCCGTCTCGAGCGCTGCAGAGACGGCGTCGTACGTGGCATCGGCCGTCTCGGGCGACGGGACCTCGCGCACGCCGCACAGCTCGTGCAGCTCGTGCTCGAGCCACAGGCGCGAGGGCGTGCCGGCGAGAGCGCCCCAGTGCCGGCAGAGCAGGTGCCAGATCGCGCGACCCTGCGCCTCGCTGGCCGGCTCCGCGCCGCTCGAGCTCGCACCCGCGCCATCTGTGCCGGGCCCGGCAGTGTGGGGCCCGGCAGTGTGGGGCCCGGCAGTGCGAGCGTCGTCGACACGCACGACGCCGAGATCCTCGAGTGCGACGCCCTGGGAGTGGAGCAGCCGCACGACGTAGTGGTCGGAGGTGACGAGGAGGTGCGACGGGTCGACGAACGGCTCGTTGTCGAGAAAGAGACGGGCGTCGAGGTGACCGTGAGGCGACACGAGTGGCAGGGCCGACATCGAGGCGAGGATCTCGCGGGCGACACCGCGCTCCTCCGCTCCCGCAGGGAGGAGACGGTCCGGATGGAGGCTGAGCACGCGGGGTCGCCGCGCTCCCTCCGGGCTCACGCGAGCCCCGTCGCCTCGGCAGCGGCCCGGACGACCGCGAGCGCGGCCGGCGCCTCCTCGTCGATGTCGGTCCACCGGCACTCGATCGAGCAGCGGCCTTCGTAGCCGATAGCCGCCAGCTCGCCGAAGAGAGCCCTGAGCCGCTCCCCGTCCTGCGGGCGCGGCGGCACGCGGCCGGAGCCGCAGACGTGCACGTGGCGCACGAGCGGTGCGAAGCGGCGGACGACGGCCGGGTCCTCGTTCTCCTCCTCGAGGTGGTAGCCGTCGACGACGAGCACGAGGCTCGCCACGCCGATCTCCTCTGCGAGCTCGCCCGCCTCCGCGAGGCTGTTGACGAGATTCGTCTCCGCGCGGCGCAGATGCTCCAAGCAGACGAGCATCTCCCCGCTACCACCGGCCGACTCGACTGCGTCCTTCGCGTCCGCCGCCGCTAGCCGGAGCGTGTCGGCGAACTGCCGGCGAGCCTCGCCCCGATCGAAGCCCTCGGGGACGTTGCGCGCGGTCCCACTGCCAAACACCACCCGCTCGAGCCCGAGCTCGTGCGCCCTGCGGAACGCCTCTGTGAGGTAGCCGGCGAGCCGCTCGTCGTCACGCTCCTCGCCGACCACCGCGAGGTCCCCTGGCAGGAGGACGTTCGCGCTCCGGGGCGCGAGACTGCCGCGGGCCCACTCCCCAATTCCCGCCGTGAAGGCATCGCGTCCGGCCACCATCACCGCCCCGGCGACGCTCGGCTCGTAGTACTCACATCCTGCCGAGGCAAGCCTCGCCGCACGTTCCGCTGACGGCGGACCAGTGCATACGCCTAGCTCCATCATCTCTCCTTCGGTGACGTCGTGATCTCGTTGCTCGTGAACTCGGTCAGGGAGTGCAGCTTCTCGTGGTACCGGGGAGCCGTCTCGAGCAGGCCCCGGCTCGAGTAGTAGGGGCTGTCGAGCCCGAGCGGAAGCCGGACAGGGCTCCCCGTGACGGCCGAGGCATAGATGGCGCTGATCAGCTCGAGCGTCTTGCGTCCCTCTACGCCGTCCACGAGCGGGCGCCGCCGGCTCTCGAGCGCGGTCAGCACGTCGTCGATCTGCCCGGCGTGCCCTTCGTGCTCGAGCACCGGTACGGCCTCGGCGAACCGCTCGATCTCCGCCTCGACTCCCGGGTCCCGGTCGGGGAAGCCGTTGGCACGCGGGCTCGACGCGTAGACCCGCCATGGCACCGATACCCGCGCCCGCTCGCCCTGGAAGACCATCTGCTGCTCCTCCCCGTGGTGGACGACCGAGCTCGTCGCCTGGCCGAGGCTCCCGTCGGCGAAGCGCATGATCGCCATCGAAAGGTCCTCGACCTCGGACGACTCGTGTGCGAGGTTCGCCATGATCGCCTGGACCTCGACAGGAAGGCCCATCGCCCACTGGAGCGCGTCGAGGTGGTGGACCGCGTGGTTGAGAGTCGGGCCGCCCCCTTCGCTCTGCCACGTGCCGCGCCACCACAGGTCGTAGTAGCTCGGACCCCGCCACCAGTAGGACTCGACCTGCGCGTGGAGGATCCGCCCGGCGAGGCCTGCCTCGAGGGTCCTCTTCAGCCGCATCATCGGGGTGCGGAAGCGGTTCTGCGCGACGACCGAGAGGAGCCTGCCGCTGCGCTGCGCCGCCGCGAGCATCGCGTCGCACTCCGCGAGGCTTGTCGACATCGGCTTCTCGACGAGCACCGCCGAGCCAGAGTCGAGCGCGTCGATCGCGATGGAGGCGTGCGTGCCCGGCGGTGTGCAGACCGAGACGAGGTCTGGACCGCTGCTGCCGACCCGGCTGGCTGCGGGAGCGCCGGTGCCGAGCACGTCGTGGACGTCGTCGGCGACCACGGCGTTGAGCCCGAACCGCTCGACGAGCCTCGTCGCCTTCTCCGGGTAGATGTCGACGACCGCGACGATCCGGCAACGCTCGGAGAAGCGCAGGTAGGCCTCGACGTGGCTCGGAGCGATGGCTCCCGCCCCGACGACTGCGACGTCTATCACGGCTGTCCTCCCACAAGTCGCCCACAGATCGGTCGCCCACAGATCGGTCGCCCACTCACCGGCCGCCCACTCACCGGTCGCCCACTCACCGGCCGCTCACACACCGGTGAGCGATCCCGCCGAGA
The DNA here is from genome assembly GCA_027365385.1 of Acidimicrobiaceae bacterium. Classification (GTDB taxonomy): domain Bacteria; phylum Actinomycetota; class Acidimicrobiia; order Acidimicrobiales; family Bog-793; genus JAJZCK01. The sequence continues at coordinate 3,549 of DAHXNN010000111.1, forward strand.
GCCCGTTCACGAGGTAGCGCTGGAACGCCAGGTACAAGAAGACGACCGGCGCCGAGCTCACGACCGCAGCCGACATGAGCTCCCCGTAGACGGGGAGCGATGCGGCCGAGTTGTTCGCGAAGCGCTGCACGACGATGGCAAGCGTCTGGGTGCTCGAGTTCGTGAAGACGCTCGCGAAGAGCACGTCGTTCCACCCGACGAGGAACGCGAACACGAAGGCGACGACGAGCGCCGGAACGGTGAGCGGGAGCACGATCCGCCGTAGGGCGCCGAAACGTGTGCAGCCGTCCACGAGGGCGGCCTCCTCGAGGTCACGCGGGATGGTGCGGAGGTACGCGACGAGGAGCCACGTCGACAGCGGCACGCCGAAGGTCATGTAGGTGACGATGATCGCCCAGTACGTCCCGATGAACTGGGTCGACAGTGTCGTCTGGATCCACGACAGCACCGCGAACAGCGGGAGGACGAGCGTCGTGCCCGGCACCGTCTGCACCCCGATGAGGACCGTCATGAATGGCGCGCGTCCCCGGAACTTGAAACGCGTCAGCGGATAGGCAGCGAGCAAGCCGAACGACACTGACAGCAGCGCGGAGGCACCCGCGATGACCAACGTGTGGACGAGGCCGGCCGCGAGCGGCGCTGCAGACCACATCGACGTGTAGTTCGAGATCGTCAGCTGTGCGAGGCTGATCGTGCCGAGCGCGACGTTCTGGTTGGGTGTGAACGACAGGACGATCATGTAGAGCACCGGTACGACCGAGACGACGACGAGCACTCCTGCCACCGACCGCGTGAGCCAGCGAGGCATGAGCTGCTCGGCCGCGCTCCCCGGCGTCGTCCTGCTCCCGGTCCGCCGGCGCCCTGCTCCACGACGCGCGCCGGCCGCCGCGCTTGCGGTGACGCTCATCTCATCCTCCTTCGCTGATACGGGTCGCCCGGATGTAGATGTACGCCGGGACGATCAGGATGACCATCGTCACGACGGCGATCGCGCTCGCGATGCCGAAGTCGAACGACGAGAACGCGTTGAAGTACGCGTTGATCGGGAGCACCTCCACCGACGGTGGCGGCGGCGAGGAGAACATGACGAACGCGAGCGTGAAGTTGCCGAAGTGGAACAGCGTCGACAAGAGCATGCCGAGCTTCAGCACCCCGCCGAGCTCGGGAAGCACGATGTGGCGGAGCCGCTGGCCCATCGTCGCGCCGTCGAGCGACGCCGCCTCGTAGTGCTCCTTCGGGATCGCCTGGAGCCCGGCGAGGGCCAGGAGGTAGATGAAGGGCCACGTCGCCCAGATCTCCGTGATCTGCATCGCCCAGAACGCGTGCGGTCCGATGAGCCAGTAGAAGTTCCGGTTCGCGATGTGCAGGTCGCCGAGGATCTGGTCGACGAAGCCGGTGCCGTTCGCGAACGCGATCCTCGCGACGAGAGCCGTCACGAACGTGGGTATGACGTAGGGGATCAGGTAGATCGCACGCACGACCCCGCTGCCGCGGAAGCGCCGGTGGACCGAGAAGGCCGCGAGGATCCCGATCGGCGTCGTCACGAGCGTCGTGAGGATCGAGAACACGAAGCTGATCTCGATCGAGCGGACGAGGGTGACGCCGAGGATGTTGGGCTGGGTGAACGCGTTGACGAAGTTCTTGAACCCGATGAACGGCGCGCCGAGCCACTCGCGAAGCGTCGACACGTTGAGATTGAGCAGGCTCAGCACCACCGTGATGATCACGGGGACGATCACGATCACGGTGATGGCGATCCCTGTGGGAAGGAGCATCCACAGCGGCCTGTTGCGCTGGTTGCGGACGAACCGCTCGAGCAGCGAGCCCCGCTCGTGCGCGGGAGCCGGTCTCTTCCCGCCCCGCCGGCCACCGTTGCGCGGCGCCGGTCCGGAGTCCGACGGCGCGGGCACGTCTGTCTTCATCGCCACAGGGTGCCTCCTGTTGTCGTGTCGGGCCTCACGCGATCCATGCCCCGTGACGTCGTCGGGCGCCGTGACGTCGAGCGCCGGCCGTGCAGCACGTTACGTGCTGCACGGCCGGCTCGTCCCGGTCGAAACGTGCGGCGAGCTAGCTGCCGCCGTGTCGAGGTGCTGCTATGCCTGGGCCTGCGCCGCTGCCTGCGCGGACTTGAGCTGAGATGCCGCGTAGGCCTCGTTCCACTTGCCGCTCGTCGCGAGGTTGCTCGAGATGTTGTGGATCGCTGTGAGCATTCCCGTCTCGACGTAGGACCACACCGGTGCGATCGAGGTCGGGTAGGCGCTCGACTCCGCACCGATGAACGGCTTGCTCGCCGGGGAGTACCCCTCGACGGCCTTCACGCCGGCTGCGTTGACGGGCATCCACCCGAGAAGCTTGAACTGCTCAAGCTGGACCTGCGGGCTGACGCTGACCTTCTCGAAGGCAAGCGCGAGTGCCCGCTTGGACGCCGCGTACTTCGGGATCGCCCAGTAGTTGCCCGTCGTCTCGGTCTCGACCGGACGGCCACCCTTCGGAAGCGACGTGAGGCCGTAGGGGATGTCGGGCAGCAGTGCGTACCCGAGGTGCCCCTGGACCTTCGTGCCGACCGCCGCGGCGGTGTAGCCGTAGGAGGCGATGATCGCCATGCCGATCTTGCCGGCCGTGAACGCGGAGCCCATGTCGGCACCGTTCCACGTGAGCGCCTGAGGCGGCACCACGTGGTACTTGTAGTCGAGCGAGAAGTAGAAGCTCAACGCCGCCAGGTCCTGGGCGTTCGCGATGTTGATCTTCTTGCCGTTCGCGCTGATCCAGCGGAGCCCGCTCAACGCGTGCGAGTAGAACCACATGTTCTTCCACGGGTCATAGGGGTCCTGCGGGTCGAACCCGGCGCCGTAGACGCCTGGAACGGCCTTCTGGATCTTCTGCGCGTCCGTGACGAACTGGCTCCACGTGTGCGGCGGCGCAGTGATCCCGGCCTTCTTGAAGTACTCGGTGTTGTAGGCGAGCACGAACGGGTTCGTCTCGTTGGGCACGCCGATGTCGTTCGTCGCGCTGATACCCGAGTCGAACAGGTCGGCCTGGATGAACGACTTGCGCCCGCCGATCGCGTTCCAGTCTGCCGTCGACATCGCCGGGAAGTCACCAGTGGCCTGCAGCGTGCCCACGAAGGACGTGCCGTAGGAGATGACGTCTGGCCCGCTTCCCGAGACCGTCGAGGTCTCGATCGTCGTGACCTCCTGCGACGGCGACGTGTAGTAGTCGTACTGGAGGGTGGCGCCGGTCTGCTGGTGGAAGACCTTGGCGAGATAGTTGTAGTACGCCTGCGTCTCCTTGACGTCTGCACCGGTCGGAGCACCGTCGAGGACGGTCAGCGTCTGCCCGGCGAACGACTGCCCGGTCGCCCTCGTACTGTGCACCGTCGAGGCGCTCGATGCTGCCACGCCCCCGTACGCGGCGACGAGGCTCGCCGCGCACGCCGAAGCGAGCACGGTCCGCAGCCTCGGCGTCCTCACCTTGCGGTGAAGGTTCGTCATCCATCTACCTCCTGTGTTCTCATCTCGCACACGGTGTGCTGAACATTGGGTGCTGAACATTGGGTGCTGAACATCTTGTGCCGGTCCGTCGACCGGGTCGCACTGGCCCTCGTCGTGCGCCGGCTCGATCGCCTGCGCATGGGGAGCCGATGCCTTCGCCTCGCACCAAGCCAGCGAGAGCCGGGTGGAGTCCCTACCGATAGGCCGTCCGCCGACAGGCCTCGCAACGACGGCCGTACGGCTGCTGTCACGGGAGGCGAGCGCGTCCCTCGCTCAGCTGCTCGGACCGCCCGCCCGTCCCACGAGCACTCCTGCTCGTGCGGCCCGGTCATGCCATCCGGCCAGCTGACGCCGTGTCGCCGGGCGCCAACAGCAACCCGTCCGCCGACCGACGCACCCCTCCCCCTGCCCCGTCCACGGCTGGATCCCTACGCCAGCCTGACGGCTACTGCCTGTCCTGCACACGGGCGCCCCCCTGGTCGCCCCAGCTCGTCGTTTCGCAGACATTGTTCGCATCTGCTGCTGGTCTCGTGACCGTAACAGAGCACTCGCACGCTGACAAGAGCAATGGTCGTACTTTCTCCATGAAAATACGGTGACAACTACGAAGCTGGGCTAAGAGCCGCTCTTGCCGCCGTGCCGGTGAGGGCGTCCCTCCCTGGCACAGCGTGTCGACCCCGTTCCGACCTGCGCCGACGCTCGAGGCACCCGACGTCGGTTAACGTTCGATGGCAGACGGAGCAGCTGCGGCCCGTCGAGGTGCCGCTCTGCCGGGCGGTCAGGCAGGGAGCGACGGTCCTTCGCCCGCGCCGGTCGTGACGATCGCCTTCTCGATCGCCGAGAGGTCGTCGACGTCGAGATCGAGGCTCGCCGCCTCGATCCAGCCGTCGATCTGCTCCGTACGCCGTGACCCCACGATGGCGCCGGTCACTCCGGGAAAGCCCAGCGTCCATGCGATCGCCACTGCTGCGAGCGTGGCTCCGTGCTTCTCCGCGATCGGGCGCAGTGCCTCGACGAGCGCGAGGTTCGCCTCGAGGCGCGGTGACTGGAACTCGACGTCGCGCCGGCGCCAGTCGTCCGCCGGTAAGCCTGCGACACGCTCCGCGCTGAACGCTCCTGTGAGCAGGCCGGCCTGCATGGGGCTGTACACGATGACCCCCGTCCCGTGGAGCGCGCACCACGGGATCACGTCGCCTGCGGCGGTGCGCTTGACGAGGGAGAACGGTGGCTGGAGCGAGCCGACGTGACCCACGGACTCTGCTCGTTCGAGCAGATCGACGCTGTGGTTCGACAGCCCGACTGCCCGCACCTTCCCCTCGGACTGGAGCTCGAGCATCGTCGACCAGTACTCCTCGACCGACGCGTCGGCCGCTGGCCAGTGCACCTGGTAGAGGTCGATCCGCTCCACGCCGAGCCGGCGGAGGCTCGCTTCGAGCTCGGCGCGGATCGAGGCGGCAAGCCCGGAGCGGACGTTCGGCTCCATCGCCCCAGCGGGGTTCGGAAGCACGCCGCACTTGGTGAAGACGAACGGGCGGTCGGCCTCGGGGATGTCGCGCAGCGCCCGGGCGACGACCTCCTCGGAGTGGCCGAAGCCGTAGATCGCGGCTGTGTCGACCCAGTTGATCCCGAGCTCGACGGAGCGACGGATCGTCGCCACCGAGTCGTCGTCGTCCTGGGGTCCCCAGGCGTAGACCCAGCCACCTCCACCGATCGCCCAGCTCCCGAAGCCGAGCCGTGTGATCTCCATGCCCGTGGATCCGAGCGGTCGTGTCTGAAGCTGTGCCATGACTGCTCCCTCTGTCTTCTGCTGTCGTCTCTGCTGCCTGCATCTGCTGCCTGCATCTGCTGCTTGACCCTATTGTTTGTCCCTATTGTTTGTCCCTGCGCTCGCTGTCCTCGCCGGCGACGCCGCACGGACCCGCTGCGGGCGGGCGGCAGCGCCCACCTGCCCGGCTCGTCGTACGCTTGACCTGACCAGGTGGGTGGGAGTAAGGATAGACGAGGTCGCACGAGGTACGCGCTGCCGGCTCGTCGCACGACGGCGGTCGGGCGCACTTGCACGTGCGGTGCGCCTTGGCCGATGACGGAGGGGGATCTCGATGTCTTGTGTTTGCAGCAAAGTACGCGAGCACTCGGGCAGGGGTGTGCTATGAGGCTTGCCTTCTCTACGCTGGCCTTTCCCGGTCGGATGCTCGCCGATGTCGCCGCTGCAGGTAGCGCGATGGGCTACGAGGGGATCGAGCTGCGCCTGGTGGACGGTGAGCTCATCGATCCCCTCATGGACGCGTCCCAGCGAGCCAGGGTCCGCGTTGCTGTCGAGGCCGCGGGTCTCCCCGTCGTCGCGGTCGACAGCTCGGTCCGTCTCACCGACGGCGACCCTGGGCCGGAGATCGTACGCTTCCTCGAGCTCGCGAACGCCTGGGAGTCCCCTGTGGTGCGGGTCTTCGGCGGGGCGCTCGACGACGACCCGGCTCTGCGCGCGCGCCAGATCCGGGGCGCGGCGGACGTCCTCGAAGCCGCTGTGCCCGCCGCGGAGCGCCTCGGCGTCGCGATCGGCGTCGAGACACACGACTCGTTCTCGGCGTCGGCGACGGTCGCCGAGCTGCTCGCGCTCGTGCCGTCGCCGTCGGTCGGCGCGGTCTGGGACAGCCATCACCCGCACCGCATGGGCGAGACGCCCTCAGAGATCGCGGCGAACTTCGGCGACCGGATCCTCCTCGCCCAGGTGAAGGACGCCAGGCGCAGCTCCGACCAGGAGAGCGGCTGGCAGCTCGTCCTGCTCGGCGAGGGAGAGGTCGACGTCCGCTCGATGCTCGAGCAGCTCGCCGCCGGGGGTTACGGCGGTTGGGTCTCCGTCGAGTGGGAGAAGCGTTGGCATGCAGAGATCGAGGAGCCGGAGATCGCGCTCCCACAGCACATCGCACTGTTGAGGGCATGGATGGACGAGATCGACGCGACGAGCGAGGAGCAGTCATGACAACCGGTGCATCAGGCGGTCCGGGTAGCTCCGGTGGCACGGGGAGGGTCTTCGGCTTCGGCGTCGTCGGCTGCGGCGTCATCGCGCCGCACCACGCACGGGCGGTCGCCGCGCTCGGCAATGCCCGCCTCGTCGCTGCAACCGATGTCGTCGCCGCGAAGGCGCAGGCCTACGCGGCGACGAACGGCTGCGACGTGGCCGAAGACCTCGACGCCCTGCTCGCCCGAGACGACGTCGACGTCGTCTCGGTGTGCGTGCCGTCCGGGCTCCACGCGGAGGTCGGCGTGCGCGCGGCCGAGGCCGGCAAGCACCTCGTCGTGGAGAAGCCGATCGACGTCACCCTCGCCGCAGCAGACCGGCTGATCGCAGCGGTCGACAGCGCGGGGGTCACCATGACGGTGATCTCTCAGCACCGCTTCGACTCGGGCTTCGTCGAGCTGCGCAAGCTCCTCGACGACGGCAAGCTCGGCCGGCTCGTCCTCGGCGACGCAAAGGTGAAGTGGTACCGGAGCCAGGCCTACTACGACAGTGGCGAGTGGCGCGGCACGCGCGCGCTCGACGGCGGCGGGGCGCTCATGAACCAGGGCGTCCACTACACCGACATGCTCCGCTGGACGATGGGCCCGGTCACCGAGGTGACGGCGATCTGCGTCAACCAGATGCACGAGATGGAGGTGGAGGACGTCGCGCTCGCGTTGCTTCGCTTCGAGTCGGGTGCCGTCGGCTCGCTCGAGTCGAGCACCGCCGTCTTCCCGGGGATGCCGGAGCGTCTCGAGCTGAGCGGCACGGGTGGCACCGCGGTGATCGAGAACGGCGAGCTCATCGTGACCGAGCTCATGGCCGAGCGGGGAGACATCGGCGCCTACGGCGCGAAGGCCGCGTCGAGCGGTCCGACGGCCGGCTCTGCGTCCGCGGAGCCCACGGCGATCGGCACGGACGCGCACGCGAGCCAGATCGCGGACCTGCTCGCCGCGATCGAAGAGGGGCGGCCACCGCTCGTCACGGGCACCGAGGCGCGCAAGGCCCTCGAGGTCGTCTGTGCCGTCTACGCCTCGGCCGAGCGCGGCACGACCGTCCACCTCCCCCTCGAGGCGAGCTAGGTGACCCTGCCCGGCGCGGTCTTCACCGTCGAGCAAGCCGGGGCGGACCCGCGGCCTGCCCTCGAACGCCTCGTCGGCGACGACGCTCTCGGACAGCTGCTCTTCCGCAGTGGCGCGATGGCCGAGCTCGCTACCGAGTCGGGCGACGTCAAGCTCGACTGGGTCGACCAGCTCGCACGCGCCCGGCAGTCCGACCTCGAGCAGGTGGCGTCGCTTGCTGCGTCCCTCGTCGACGCGGGAGTCGAGCGGCTCGTCTGGTCCGGCATGGGCGGTTCGGTCCAAGCGGTCTCCTGCCTCGTGGCGCTCGGCTGGCTGTCGGCCCCCGGGCTCGAGATCGTCCCGCTCGACTCGACGGACCCCCGCGTGCTCGCCCGGCTCGCGGCCGACCTCGGCCGCGACGCGCTCCGGCGGACGGGGATCGTCGCCGTGTCGATGGGCATGACCTCGGAGGAGCCCATCGCGCACCTTCGGTGGTACGACAGCGTCGCCGACGCGGCGGGCGTCTCGGACCGAAGCGGGCGCCAGCTCGTCATGACGCTGCCCGGCTCCTACCTCGACGACTACGCGACCGCGCACGGGATCAGGTCCGTGCCGCTCCAGCTCGACGGCGAGAACCACGTCGCCGGGCGGATGAGCGCCCCGGCGACGCGGGTCTTCCTCCTGCCCGCCGCCCTCACGCTCGGCTCCTCGGACGCCCTCGCCGAGGTCGTCCGCAGATGGCGCGAGGCGACCGGGCTGCGGCACGACCTCGCACGAGACGAGCGCGACGACCTGTGTCGCTGCGACCCGTTCGTCGCTCTCGCCTCGTGGCTCGGTGCCCAGCTCGCCGAAGGGCGCGACATGGTGCTCGTCGACACCGACGAGACGACCGCGGCCTTCGTACCCTGGATCGAGCAGGTCGTCGAAGAGAGCCTCTGCAAGGCAGGCAAGGGCCTGCTCGTGTTCGCGGACCAGTCCGTCGGACAAGGCGCCATGCCCGAGCGCCTCGTCCGCCTCCGGCTCCGGGCGCGCGCCACCCGCGCCACACTCTCGGCCACGGGATCGGGATCAGCGGCGGGACCAGGGGCGGGACCAGGGGCGGGTCGCGCCACGTCGCCGCCCGGGATCCCGAGCGCGAC
>DAHXNN010000114.1 GCA_027365385.1 Acidimicrobiaceae bacterium
GGCGGCTGCGCGCTGCGCAGACAGGACGAGCGGTCCGCCCGGTACGACTCGCCGGGTCCCGAACGAGCGATCGACGAGGTCCCGCATCTCGTCCCGTCCCCCGACGAGCCCCGCTGCACGCAGTTGCACGAGGAGGTTGCCGATCGCCGAAGCCTCCAGCGGGCCGGCGACGACCTCGCGCCCGGCAGCCGCGGCGATCAGCTCGAGGAGGAGGGCGTTCGCCGCGCCGCCACCGACCACGTGGACCGTTCCGACATCGCGATCCGCAAGGCGAGCTGCCTCGTCCAGCGCGCTCGCCACGGCGAGCGCCATCGAGTCGAGGACGCAGCGCACGAGCGCGACGTCGTCCGTGGGCACCAGCTCGCCTCGATCACGGCACGCGTCGCGGACCCTGGCCGGGAGGTCTCCGGGCTCGACGAAGCGCGCGTCGGCTGTATCGACGACAGAGGCGAAGGCCTCTCGGCTCCGGGCAGCGCCGAGGAGGTCGGTCAGCCGTCGAGGCCTACCCGCTCGAGCCCAGGCGCGCTCGCACTCCTGGAGCATCCAGTGACCCATCACGTTCTTCAGGAAGCGGACGGTGCCGTCGACCCCTCCCTCGTTCGAGAAGTTGGCCGCGCGGCTCGCCTCGCCGAGCACTGGGGCGTCGAGCTCTAGGCCGACGAGAGACCACGTGCCACTCACCACGTAGGCGAAGCTCGCCGAACGCGCCGGGACCGCCAGCACGGCAGAGGCCGTGTCGTGGGAGGCGACCGCGACGACCTCCGGTCGCCCGGGAAGACCGACGCTCGCAGCGATCTCCGGCAGCACCGTGCCCACGTGCTCGCCCGGCTCGACAACCGGCGCGAAGAGCTCGGCGCGCAGGCCGAGACCGGCGATCAGCTCGCCCGAGAGCTCCCCGGTGCGGATGTCGACGAGCTGGGTCGTCGACGCGTTCGTCCGCTCGAGGCGGCTCTCGCCCGTGAGCAGGTACGCGACGAGGTCGGGGATCATCAGGAGCCGCTCGGCGACCTGGTAGCCGGACGTCTCGCGCTCGGCGAGGAGCTGGAACACCGTGTTGATCGACATGACCTGGATCCCTGTCGTCCCATAGAGGGCATCGGAGCCGAGAGCCGCCGCCGCCTGCTCCACCCTTCCCGCCGTACGGCGGTCCCGGTAGTGGTAGGGCAGGCCGAGGAGCCGCCCGCCATCGTCGAGGAGCCCGTAGTCGACAGCCCAGCCGTCGATCCCGATCGACGACGGGACGGCACCGTGCTCGCGGGCGTACCCGGCCAGTCCGGCGAGCATCCCCGAATAGAGGCCGAGGATGTCCCAGTGGAGACCGTCCGGGAGGAGCACCGGAGCGTTCGACACCCGCGCGACCTCGTCCGCGACGAGCAGACCCGCCTCGAGGCCCCCGGCGACGAGGCGCGCGCTCGACGCGCCCAGGTCGATCGCCACGAGCCCGACTGCAGGACGCGAGCTACGGGTCGCGCGCACCGGCGCGAAGGGGCCGGCTGCGTCCGTCATCGCCCTGCCGACGTCACCGCAGGAATGCCGCTGCGACGCCGGCGTCTACGGGTACGAGGAGGCCGGTCGTGTGCGAGAGCTCGCTCCCGGCGAGGACGAAGACCGCGTTAGCGACGTGCTCGGGCAGGACCTCCCGCTTCAACAGTGTTCGCCCCGCGTAGTACTCGCCCAGCTTCTCCTCGCTCACGCCGTAGACGGCGGCACGCTGGGCGCCCCACCCCCCGGCGAAGATCCCCGAGCCGCGCACGACGCCGTCCGGGTTCACGCCGTTGACCCTGATGCCGTGCTCGCCGAGCTCCGCTGCCAGCAGGCGCACCTGGTGCGCCTGATCGGCCTTGGTCGCTCCATAGGCCACGTTGTTCGGCCCGGCGAAGACGGCATTCTTGCTGACGATGTAGACGATGTCGCCGCCCAATCGCTGGACGATCATGGCCCGCGCTGCCTCGCGAGCCACGAGGAACGAGCCGCGTGCCATCACGGAGTGCTGGACGTCCCAGTCCTCGGCAGAGGTCTCGACGAGGCTCTTCGAGATCGAGAGCCCGGCGTTGTTGACGACGAGGTCGACTCCACCGAAGGCGAGCACTGCGGCCCGGAGCGCGTCGGTCACCGCCGTCTCCGAGGTCACGTCGACGGTCAAGGAGACGACGACGTCACTGCCGCCGATCTCCGACGCGACGCTGTGAGCACGTGCCTCGTCGCGATCCGCCACCACGACACACGCGCCCTCCCGGGCGAGACGGCGGGCAGTCGCTGCACCGATGCCGGATCCGGCACCGGTGACAAAGGCGATGCGGGTCGCAAGTGGCTTCGGAGCCGGCATGCGGCGGAGCTTCTGCTCCTCGAGCTCCCAGTACTCGATGCGGAACTTCTCGGACTCGTCGATCGGCACGTAACGCGAGATCGCCTCGGCGCCGTGCATCACGTTGATCGCGTTGACGTAGAACTCCGAGGCGACGCGGGCGGTCTGCTTGTCCCGCCCGAAGCTGAACATCCCCACGCCGGGCACGAGGACGATCGCCGGGTCGGCGCCGCGCATGGGGGGCGAGTCCGACGTGGCATACCGCTCGTAGTAGGTGCGGTAGTCGGACCTGTAGTGGGCGGCGAGCGCTTCCAGGCGCTCGACGACCTCGCCCAGCGGTGCCCGTGGACCGACGTCGAGCACGAGGGGGCGAACCTTGGTCCGGAGGAAGTGGTCCGGACAGGACGTCCCGAGCGCGGCCAGGTCGGCATGGCGCTCCCGGGCGAGGAAGTCGAGAACGACGTCGCTCGCGTCGTAATGTCCGACCTGGCGGTGCTCGCTGCTCACGAGGCCACGCAGCACGGGGAACAGTGCAGCTGCCCGCTCGAGTCGCTCGTCGTCAGGCAACGCCGCGAAGCCGGGGACCATCGACCCGAACGGATCCGGACGGCCGTGCTCGTCGATATAGGACTGCGCTCTACCGATGATCTCGAGAGACCGCGCCTCGCATTCGTCGCTCGACGTTCCCCACGCCGTGATGCCGTGGCCGCCGAGGACGACACCGATGGCATCTGGACGCTCGCGCTGGACAGCTGCGATATCGAGGCCGAGCTGAAAGCCGGGCCTGCGCCAAGGAACCCACGCGACCCTGTCGCCGAAGCACGCCTTCGTCAGCCCTTCGCCGTCCGCGGCCGTCGCGAAGGCGATTCCGGCATCGGGATGAAGGTGGTCGACGTGGTCGGACTCGACGAGGCCGTGCATTGCCGTGTCGATCGACGGTGCGGCGCCTCCTCGCCCGTGGAGGCAGAAGTCGAACGCCGCGACCATCTCGTCCTCGCGCTCCGGACCCGGGTAGACATCCACCAGGCCCCGGAGACGGTCGAGCCGGAGCACCGAGAGGCCAGCCTCGGTAAGCGTCCCGAGGTCGCCACCTGAGCCCTTCACGTACAGGAGCTCCGTAAGCGATCCGGACACCGGGTCGTCCTGGAGCACCTTGCAGGACGTGTTGCCGCCGGCGTAGTTGGTGTTGCGGCGATCTGCTCCGAGGCGGTGGGACCGGTCCAGGAGCTGCTGGACCGATGCAGGCACAGGACGCATCGTCATCTCCTCCCCTCTCCTCACGCGCCCCAGCCGGCAGACTGGCCACCGACGCGCTCGGCGACGACCTTGTCGTAGTAGCCCGAGCGCGCATACGCCGTGATCGGATCCCGGTCGAGACCCATCTCCTCGCGTACCTCCGCGAGAAGCGGACGGACGTCGGTGTTGAAGGCGTCGACGAGCACCGCGTTGGCGCCGAGGACGTCGCCCGAGGCCTGCGCTGCCCGCAACGCCTCGCCGTCGACGAGAAGCGCCTTGGCGGTCGCCTCCTGGACGTTCATCACGGACCGGATCTCTGCCTGTACCTTCGGCTCGATGTTGTGACACTGATCCAACATAAAGGCCACCTTCGAGCCCTCTCCGAGCACACCGGCCGACACCACCTCGTGCATGATGCGGAAGAGCTGGTACGGATCCGCCGCGCCTGCCATGAGGTCGTCGTCGGCGTAGAACCGGCTGTTGAAGTGGAACCCACCTAGCCTCTGCAACCGCAGGAGGGACGAGACGATGAACTCGATGTTCGTCCCGGGCGCGTGGTGCCCGGTGTCGACGAGCACCTCGGCCCTCTCGCCGAGTGCAATGCAATGCGCGAGCGAGGTGCCCCAGTCCGGGACGTCCATCGTGTAGAAGTACGGCTCGAAGAACTTGTACTCGAGCAGCATCCTCATCCCGTCGCCCAGCGCGTCGTATGTCTCGCTCAGCGCCGCTGCAAGGCGGTCCTGGCGGGCGCAGATATCGTCCTGGCCCGGATAGTTCGTCCCGTCGGCGAACCACAGGCTGACGATCGACGATCCCGTCGCCTCCGCGATCTCGACACACTCGAGAAGGTGGTCCGTCGCCTTGCGGCGGACACGCGGGTCGGGATTGCAAACGCTGCCCAGGCGGTACTCGGCTTCCTGGAAGGTGTTCGGGTTGATCGCGCCGACCGACACGCCGACCGAGTCCGCATGCTTCGCCAGGCGCTCGTAGTCGTCCACCTTGTCCCAAGGGATGTGGAGCGCGACGGACGGGGCAACGCCCGTGAACTTGTGCACTTGCGCCGCGTCGTCCAACTTCTCATACGGGTCCCGGGCGACGCCCGGCTGAGGGAAGACCTTGAACCGTGTGCCCGAGTTGCCGTAGGCCCAGGACGCGGTCTCGATCCGTTGCTCGCGCAACCTCGCTCGTACAGTGCCCAGATCCGTCATCGCCCTATCTCCTCCACGGGTTGCATCGCTCGCGTTCCACACGTATCGATCCCGAAGAGGGACCTCCTCGGGAAGACGCACCGGTCCCAGGCACCGGAGCGCTCCTACCGTCACGTCGGGGTGTCGCAGTGTCGGGGGGGG
>DAHXNN010000116.1 GCA_027365385.1 Acidimicrobiaceae bacterium
CTCACCCTGCTCACCCTGCTCACCCTCCTGGAGCACGAGTAGACTTGTGCAGAGGGGAAGTGGCGGTCGTGCTCTGTGGCGGTGCCGGGTTGAGGGCGGCGGCGCGGGCGATGGTGTCCTCGAGGGCGCCGAGACCACCGTAATGCGCTGGGGGGGATTTGATCCCGAGACGAGGTCTTGCTCGACGGGTCTTGCAGCTGCAGGTCCTCGTTCTGGTCGTGGCTGTGTGCAGCGGGCTTGCCTGGCTGGGATCGCGATCGGCCCTCTCGTCCGGGGGTGAGAGAAGGGCCATGCGCCATGCTCTGCTCGCCGCCGAGGCGATAGCCGCGTCGGCGCCGCTCGATGCCAGGTCTGCGAGTTCGACCGGTACGGGCACCGCGCCCGGATACTTCACGGTCCAGGCACTGGAGCGGGCGCGTCGGGCGACCGGAGCCCTCCTCATCGACGTGGTCAATCGCCACGGCGTCGTCGTGCTGCATGCCGGAGCCGAGCTCGCTCCTTCTGCTCTCGACGAGGAGGCGACCGCCACGCGTACAGGTGCGCGGTGGAGTGGCTTGCTCCTCCTTCCCAGCGGCGGCCGTGTCGGCGCGGCCGGGGTTCCCCTCGCAACCACCGCTGGCTCTCCAGCTGGATCCGTCGTCGTGGCGAGCTCCCGGTCACCAGGTGCTGCGGGGACCGTGCACGAGCTGGTCTTGGTTCTGGAAGCGCTCGCGCTCGCGCTCGCGCTCGGCACGGCAGGCTCGATGCTCGTGACCAGGTGGCTCCGGGCACAGACCTTCGGGCTCGAGCTCGACGAGCTGACCAACCTGATCCGCGAGCAGGAGGCCATGTTCCACGGGATCCGGGAGGCCGTGGTCGGGCTCGACGATCTCGGGTGCTTCCAGTTCGCCAACGCCGAAGGATGTCGTCTGCTGCGCCTGCCCTCTCGCTTCCTCCAACGACCTGCGACGGTTCTCGTGCCGAAGGGCAGGGTGCAGGACATCCTTACGGGGCGCATCGCGGGCAAGGACCTCGTCGCCGTCCACGACGACCGGATCCTCGTCATGAACCGCCGACCGGTCACCGTCGGCGAGCGACTGCTCGGCTTCGTGGTCACACTCGTCGACCGGACGGAGTCCGAGGCGTTGCTCCGCGAGCTCGACGGGATGCTCGGCCTCACCGAGGCACTGCGCGCACAAGCACACGACTTCTCGAATCGGCTCCACACGATCGTCGGGCTGATCGAGCTCGGTGCGACCGGAGAGGCGGCTCGCTTCGCGACAGACCTGACGGTGCGGGACGCAGTGCTGGCCGAGCGCCTGGTGGTCGAGGTCGGCCACCCGATGCTCGTCGCCCTCCTTCTCGCGAAGAGCGCCGTCGCCGCCGAGCGTGGCGTCCAGTTCCGCCTCGGTCCGAGCACCCCGCTGCCCGCGGACATCCCGACCCCCACGGACCTGCTCACCGTCGTGGGGAACCTTGTCGACAATGCCGTCGAGGCGACGCAGGGGCGGGATCCCGCCTGGATCGAGGTCAGATTGACCTGCGAGCACAACCTGCTCGAGATCGAGATCGGAGACTCCGGCCCAGGCGTGCCGGCCGACAGCCTCCAGGCGATCTTCGTCGACGGATACTCGACGAAGATGTCGAGCTCGGGCGCCCGCCGGGGGCTGGGTCTCGCCCTCGTTCGGCAGCTCACCCGGCGGCGCGGTGGGTCGATCTCGGTGACACGCCGGGTCGGGGCGGTCTTCACGGTGGTGCTCCCTGTCGAGGGAGGGCTGGCTCTCGACGAGCCGGCCGCCAGCGGCCCGCTCCACGACATCGCTGCGGGTACGGTCCGGTGATCGACGTCCTTGTCGTCGACGACGACTTCCGTGTCGCAGCGCTGCACCGTGCCTATGTCGAGCACGTCGACGGCTTTCGAGTCGTCGGCGAGGCACACTCCGGGTCGGCAGCCCTCGAGTCGGTGACGCGCCTTCAGCCGGACCTCGTCCTGCTCGACATCTACCTGCCCGACATCCCCGGCCTCGAAGTGCTCCGCAGGCTCCGCGCCACGCCGGCTCAACGGGTCGACGTGATCGTCGTGACCGCCGCCCGGGACGCGGCGAGCGTGGAGGAGGCTCTCCGCAACGGCTCGCTCTACTACCTCGTCAAACCCTTCGGCCCAGCCACGCTCCGCGAGCGGCTTGCCGCCTACGGGCAGATGCGCCGGCGACTTGCCTCGCTGGCCGAAGCGAGCCAGGCCGAGGTCGACGAGGTGTACACGGCGCTGCGGACGAGCGCCGCGCGGGAGCTGCCGAAGGGACACTCCCCGCAGACTCTCGGCACCATCGTCGAGACGCTCCGCGGGGCGGGGCGCGACCTCTCGGCCGAGGAGGTCGCCGCCGAGGCCGGTGTGAGCCGTGCCACGGCCCAGCGCTATCTGTCGCACCTCTCGCGCATCGGTCGGGTGGAGCTCGTGCTCCGCTACGGTTCAGGCAGGCCCGAGCACCGATACCGGTGGCCGTGAACCACGCCACGGTCGCCGTTCGCCGGTCGCCCTGTAGCCTCGCCGGGTGACACGCTCGCCGAAGGACCTCACGCTCATGGCCGTCCACGCCCACCCGGACGACGAGGCCTCCGGCACCGGCGGCGTGCTCGCCCGCTACTCGGACGAGGGGATCCGCACCATCCTCGTCACCTGCACGAACGGCGAGCTCGGCGACGCCGCCGGAGGCGTGAAGCCGGGCGAGCCGGGTCACGACGAAGCCTCCGTGGTCCGGACGCGGCGCGCCGAGCTCGAGGCAAGCTGCGCTGTGCTCGGCGTCGACGAGCTCGAGATGCTCGGCTACCACGACTCGGGGATGATGGGCTGGCCGCAGAACGACGCAGCCGGCTCGTTCTGGACGACGCCCGTCAAGGAGGCATCACGGCGCCTCGGCGAGCTGCTCGAACGCTACCGGCCCCAGGTCGTCGTGACCTACGACGAGCGCGGCTTCTACGGCCATCCCGACCACATCCAGGCACACAGGATCACCGTCGCCGCACTCGAGACCGCGCCAGTCGCGTCCAAGCTCTACTGCACCGCCCTCCCGGGATCGGCCTTGGCCGACTTCTCGACGCTGTTTGCCGACGAGCTGGCAGGCAGCCGAGAGCTCGGCGAGCCGACAGCCGAAGAGGTCGCCGCCTTCGCGGAGATCGCCACACCCGACGAGCTCGTCACGACGTGGGTCGACTGCTCCGGGTTCGCGGACCGCAAGCGCAACGCCCTCGCAGCGCACGCGAGCCAGAGCGACAACCTCGCGTTCCTGCGGCTCGAGCCCGAGAGGTTCCGTCAGATGTTCGGCACCGAGACGTTCGTGCGTCTAGCGGACTCGACCGGAGCAAGCGTACCCGAGGTCGACCTCTTCGCCGGCCTGCGCTGAACCCGCGAACCCCTCGGGCGCACCGGGCGCACCGGGCGACGGTCGGTGCGCGCGCTGGCGGGGGGTCAACCCGGGACCCACTCCCCACCGAGGAGCAGCGTCGAGAGAAGGCTGGCCGTGCCCGGGCCGTCGGCCGGGAGACGCTCGGTCCAGATCCGGGCCTGGACGTCGAACTCCTCGAGCATCGACCCGAGGAACACGCAGTCGGCGGGCAGGTCCGGCCGGTCGTCGGCGAGCACCCCGAACAGCCCCTGGCGCATCTGAGCGATCGCCTCGTCGTCGGCGAACATCGCCCGTATCAGCGACGCCGTCCGCGCCCGCAGGAACAGTGCTGAGTGCCGGTCGGCGCCCCCGGCGAGGCTCACGACGACGAGAACCTTGTCTCGCAGCACGGATCGTCTCGGACCCGGCCGCGCCCGCACGTCGGCCTGGAGCTCCTGTATCTGCTCGACGAGGTAGGAGAGGCTCGGCAGCCCCGTCAGCTCGTCGAGGTCCGGTCCGGCGAGCTCGCTGCGCTGCGCCTGGGCTCCCACTAGCAGCACCCCCCCGGCGGTGACGTGGCGAGCGCGCGCCTACGGACAAAGGATTCGACCAGCTCGGGCCGGCTGCCCCTCCTGCCCATCGGAGCCTCCTGTCGCGTCGACGGGGGGCGACGCTCCCCGGAAGAGCCTTCGCATGCCATGGGCATCGGAACGCCCGTGCGACACGCTCGTGGCGTCATCGATGGTAGACGGCCGAACGTACCGACGGGTGGCAACGGCACCCAGCCGGCGCGCCCTTTCGGTCTGGCGCCCTTTCGGTCTGGCGCCCTTTCGGCCTTGCGCCCGTCCGGTCGAGGCTCCGGCAGAGGATCTAGCCTGTCGGCCGATGCCCGAAACGAACGAGCCGTTCCCGCCGCGCTCACCGGAGTCCGAAGGCGACGGAGCGGCGCTCCGCGGGCGCCGGCCACCACACGGCAAGAGGCGGGCCCTCGAGTGGATCGCCGTGCTCGTCTTCGCCGCGCTCGTCGCCTTCGGTCTGCGCGCCTACGTGGTGCAGACCTTCTACGTTCCGTCGGGCTCGATGCTCCCGACCCTCCAGATCGGCGACCGCATGCTCGTCGACAAGCTCCCCTGGGTCGTCGACGACATCCACCGCGGCGACATCGTGGTGTTCCGGCGGACTCCCGGTGACACGAGCGTCGCCGACACGGACCTCGTCAAGCGCGTCGTCGGCCTTCCCGGAGAGACGATCTCCTCACGGGGCGACACCGTGCTCATCGACGGCAAGCCCATCGACGAGCCGTGGCTGCCGAAGCTCGTCGGGCAGTGCTATCAGAGCGCCTTCGACATCCCTACGACGCACATCCCACCCGGCCACTACTTCGTCATGGGCGACTGCCGGGGCAACTCCTACGACAGCCGCTACTGGGGCACTGTCCCGCAGTCCTATATCGTCGGGAAGGTGTTCGTGGTCCTCTGGCGCCACGGTCACCCCTGGTTCCACTGGTTCTGACGAGCGCTACGGGCAAGTCCGGCTCACTCGTTCCCGGGCCGGAACCTGCCGGACGACCCCGGCACGTTGCGTGTGAGGTTGACGGCGTGGTCCCCGAGCCGCTCGTAGAACCGGCCGATCAACGCCAGCTCGATAGCGATCTGCGTCGGTACGCCGGAGCCGACGATCTCGGCGATGAAGGTGGTGTGGAGGTCGTCCATCTCGTCGTCGAGCTCGTCCATGCGTTCCGCCACGGACGGCTCACGGTCGCCGAACGCGTCAGCCGACATCTCCCACATCTGCGATGCGACCTCGCCCATCCTCTCGACGAGCCCACGCGAGCGCGGCGACATCTCGACGGCGATCGGCCTCACGGCACGCTGGGCTATGTGCTCCGCCAGGTCACCGCTGCGCTCGAGCTCCGGCAGCATCCGCAGCATCGCGACGAGGTACCGCTTGCGCTCCACGCTCGGCTCGTGGTCGACGAGCTCGGCCTCGGCGAGCTTCTCGACGTCCCGGTAGAGCTGGTCGATGACTGCGTCGCGCCGAACGAGCTCCTTCGCGGCCTCGCGATCGCCGGTGACGAGGGCGTGCGTCGCGCCGGCGGTGGCCTCGCTCACGAGAGCAAACAGCTCGAGCACGTGCCGGTCGATCGCGGGCAGCTCGGCACCACGCACCGGGAGCGCGAGGTCCTGTGAGCGCACGCCATCGACACCGGTCACGGTGCCGACCGTACCCGACCTGCCGAGTCCGATCACCGCGAGCGTTGCGGCCCGGCGCTGAGCGAGAGCCGGGCCTCGTCCGGCACGCCGCTCCAGCGGGCGAAGAAGGGCTCGACCTCCTCGGCCGGCAGGGGTTCGGCCAGCAGGAACCCCTGGCCACCGCCACAATGCTCGTCTCGTAGGTGCGCGAGCTGGGCGAGGTCCTCGATCCCCTCCGCGAGGGTCTCGATGCCGAGCGCCTGACCCAGCTGGACGAGCGTGTGCACGAGGACGCCGGCCGCGCGGCCGCGCAGCATCCCCGCGACGAAGCTCCGGTCGATCTTCAGCTCGTCCACGGGGAAGTGCTGGAGATGCGCGAGGGAGGAGTAGCCCGTGCCGAAGTCGTCGACCGCGACACGCGCGCCGAGCGAGCGCACGGCGCCAAGCCGACGCGCGCTGCGCTCGGCATCCTCGACGATCGCCGTCTCGGTGATCTCGAGGGTCAGCAGCTCGGCGGGCAGGTCCGTGTCGCTCAGCACCGCCCGGACGTCGTCGACGAACGAGTCGTCGTCGAGCTGGCGGGCGGAGACGTTCACCGAGATCGGCACGCACCGGCCGCCGGCGTGCCACGCCGCCCCCTGGCTGCAGGCCTCCCTCAGCACCCATCGACCGACCGCGTTGATGAGACCGGACTGCTCGAGCTGCGGGACGAACTCGTCGGGCATGACGAGGCCGCGAGACGGGTGCCGCCAGCGCAGCAACGCCTCGACACCCGTGACAGCCATGTCCGTCAGGTCGAAGGTCGGCTGGTAGACGAGGTAGAGGTCACCGACCTCGAGCGCCCTTCGGAGCTCGAGGTCCTGCTCGCGCCGGCTCCGTGCCGCCCATTGCGCCTGCGCCGCGAACACCACGCTGCGGTCCTTGCCCGACGCCTTTGCGTGCTGCATCGCGACGTCCGCGTCCCGGAGCATCGCCTCCGCGGAAACGGACCGGCCGACCGCGACCCCGATGCTCGCCGTCACGGCAACTGGTCCGTGCGCGGCCAGCGCGGTCGAGAAGGGCTCGCGCGACGCGTCGAGCACGGCGCGCGCGACGGTGCCGGCAGCCTCCCGCGCCGGGGTGGTGTCCCGCCCGACCTGCCTCGCAGGAAGGTCTTCGAGCAGCACCACGAATCCGTCCGCACCGAGCCGTCCGAGAGCCGCTCCCGCCGGGACCGCCGCCCGCAACCGTTCGCCGACCGCCCGGAGAACCTCGTCGCCGGCACTGTGACCGAGCACGTCGTTGACGTCCTTGAAGTCGTCGAGATCGACGAGCAGCACCGCCACGCGCTCGGGATGACGGCGAGCCCGCGCCAGTGCCTCCTCCGTGCGAGCAAGCATGGCGTCACGGGTCGCGAGGCCCGTCAGAGTGTCGTGGCTCACCTGGAACGACAGCCTCTCATCTCGCTCGGCGAGCTCCACCCGCAGGCGCTCACGCTCGAGCCCGAACGCCTCGGACAGACGGACGAGGGTCACGTCACAGCTCCGCCGCAACATGTCGCTCACATGGGCGAGGGCGACGTGCGGCGACCCGAGCCGCCGGGACTCCTCGGCTGCGACGTCGAGTGCCGCGTCGCGCCAGCGCAGGCAGCGCTTGGTCGTCTCCACGAGGGGCACGTCCTCGCGCACGGCGAGACGGCCGAACAGCTGCCACGCGCTCCTGCCCGCGGAGCGCCCACCGTCCGCGTCGCCGCCGCAGATCCACGAGGTGACCGCGATCGTGGCGGCGAGCGCTACCTTGCCGTACTCTTCCTCGAGCAAGTCCCCCATGGGACCGTGCCGCGTTCCGTGGCGGCGGAGCACCCGCGCCACGACGTCACCGGCGCGATCGCGGAGAGCGTCGGCGATCCCCTCGATGTCGTCTACGGCGGCGGGGTCGAGGCGTGGCACCAGCGGTGACACTACCTGGACGCATGCCAGAACGCGCGGATCCGCGCTACCGGATGCCATAGCGACATCATCCGGGGCGGGCGCGCTACCTGCGCTAGCGGAGTGCACCACGTATACTGAGCTTCAGCCCCATGGGGCTGGGTTCTCCTGCCTTCCTCGATGTCCCCTCGGATCTGGTTGGGGCCGTGTCCCGGAGAGAGGCGGCACCCCGCTGTTGCCCTTCAGGCCCGGACGATGCCGTGCGCCGCGAGACCAGGGAACTACCCCACATGACTGCCCTGCACGACCAGCTCGCCGAAGACGAGATGCTGGCGGGCGCCGAGGCTCCGGACTCGTTCGTCGTCGCTCTCGTCACGAGGATGCTGGGCGGAGCCGCGAAAGGCCGGGACGTGCAGCGGCTCGTGCGCTACGCGGTGACCTCGCTCGTCGCGCTGGCGGTGAGCGAGGTGTGCCTCGTCGTCGTCGATGCGGACACCGGGATGGGCGCGATGCTCGCCGCCTTCGTCGCGAACCTCGCCGGCACCGTCCCGTCCTATCTCATGTCGCGCTACTGGATCTGGTCAGATGCAGACCGTGCTCGACCCGGTCGGCAGGTGATGCTCTACTGGCTTACCTCCCTCGTCAGCATGGTGATCTCGAGCGTCTCCACAGGCGCCATCTCCGACGCGGACCACGCCCACCACGTGCTCAAGCTCCTCCTGCTCGGGGCCGTGTACCTTTTCGTCAGCCTCGTGCTCTGGGTCGCGAAGTACATCGCCTACCAGACGGTGATCTTCCGTGCACCACAGGATCTCGACGAGCTGCCAGGGGACAGCTCCGCCTGAGCCAGCCGGCAAGGCGCGGAGCCGGGCGTCGCGACGTTGCGCGTCACGCTACGGCGTCCCGCAGCCACGGGCGCTGCGAGGCACGGATCCACGCCGCCTGCGAGGAGGCCCTGTCGATGAGCGGAGCGGAGCGACCTGGGGATGCCGGCGGCCACGCGGGCACTCCCGACGAGCCGGGCGCCGCGCACGTGCTCCGAGGCATCCACGAGCACCTCGAACGGCTCGAGCGGCTCCTCTCGGACGACGAGCGCGCCGCAGCGGGACGTCTCGCGCCAGCATGGCGGCAGACGGCGGCCGGGGAGCACAGGCTGCCCGTCGCCGGGTTCGTCGTCGTGGCGATCGTCCTCCAGGTCCTTCTCCCAGCTCGCCTCGAGATGCACCCTTCCTGGCTGCTCCCGGCACTCGAGGGCGCTCTCGCCGTCGGTCTCACGGCGGCCAACCCGCGCCGGATCGACCGCTCGTCACGATCGCTGCGAGGTGCGAGCGTCCTGCTCATCGCGTCGATCTCGTTCGCGAACGCGTGGTCGGCGGTCCTGCTGGTACGAGGGCTCGTCGACGGCACCTCGGGCTCGAACGCCGCGAGCATCCTCGGCAGCGGAGCAGCGATCTACCTCACGAACATCATCGCGTTCGGGCTCTGGTACTGGGAGCTCGACCGCGGCGGTCCTGCCGCCCGTGCCGAGGCGCAGCGCCGCTATCCCGACTTCATGTTTCCCCAGATGGCCAACCCCGACCTCGCGCCACCGGGCTGGACCGCACGCTTCTTCGACTACCTCTGGCTCTCGTACACGAACGCGACGGCATTCAGCCCGACCGACGTCATGCCGCTCTCGCGGTGGGCCAAGCAGCTCATGCTCCTGCAGTCTGCCGTCTCGCTCTCGACGGTCGCCCTCGTCGTGGCGCGCGCTGTGAACATCCTGAGGTGAGCAGCACATCGAAGACCGCGGCGCGCGCATCGGTGCAGGTGCCGGCGCGCCGGTCCCTCGCCGCACTGTCGCTCGCGAGCTTCGTCGCCCTCGGTCTGCCCGACGGCATGTGGGGCACCGCCTGGCCGTCGATGAGACGGACCTTCCACCAGCCGGTCGGAGCGCTCGGTGCGCTCCTCGTCGCAGCCACAGCCGGAGCGCTCGTCACGTCGCTCACGACGGCGACGGCGATCAGGCGCTTCGGGGTAGGGCTCGTCCTCGCTGCTGCGGCTGTCGCCGGGGCCGTCGCCGCGGCGCTTCTCCTCACGGCGCACAGCTGGTCGATGGTCGTGCTCGCCGCGCTCTTGATCGGCGCCGCCGCAGGCATCCTCGACACCGGGCTCAACGCCGTCGTCGCGATGGCGGGTCGGGTGCGCATGCTCAACCTCCTCCACGGCTCGTACGGCGTCGGCACCGCGCTCGGTCCTATCGTCGTGACCGCTGCCGTGCTCGTGTCGTCCTGGCGCCCGGCCTACGCCTTCCTCCTCGCCGTGGAGCTCGCCATGGCAATCGGCTGGTGGTCCACGAGAGCGCTCTGGGCCGGAGCACCCGGAACGGCACCGGGCTCCGGGCCGGACCGCGGACCGACCGGCACGCCCGTCGACGCCCAGACGGCCCGGGCGCGCAACCCGCGGCTCGTCGTCGCAGCGGCGGTGACCACGTTCTTCACCTATACCGGCTTCGAGGTGAGCGCCGGGCAGTGGGCAGCAACCTACGCACGTGG
>DAHXNN010000125.1 GCA_027365385.1 Acidimicrobiaceae bacterium
GATCCCGCCGCTCTCACGACGATCGACCAGATCACCCTCCTCATCGAGGACAAGAGCACCCCGGCCGGACGGCAACGGCTGGTGAAGGACGAGCAGGCCCTCACCGCCGACCGTGCCCTCGCCTACCGGAGCATCGCCACCTTGGAGCACGGGATCGGCTCGACCGACCTCACCCGGATTCCCCTCGTGGCCGCTCCCTGACAGACGGCGACCACGCGCGCCGCTCGGCGCGCGCAACCTTGCGGAGCTCCTCGTCGGGATCCTCACCCGTGCGCAGCCAGACCACCAGGGTCGCGAACACAAGCGGGACGAAGCCGACTGCAGCGAGCAACCACAGCATGCCCGCAGTGAGCTGCTGGTCGGCGATCACGCTGAGCCCAGTACCTGCGGTGTGGTGGTAAGCGGTGAACCAGTCGGAGTGCGACATGCCGAGCAGGTACGCCATGATCCACGTCACCCACATCGCCACGGCGGCCAGCGCCATGCGCACGGGGAACGCCGACCTCGGCACGAACGGCGACGCGGGCACGAGCTCCAGCCAAAGCAACACGCCCGCCACCACGAGCGTTGCGGCCTCGAGAAGGGACAAAGCCGGGAAGCGCACGAGCGCGTCCACCGCTGCTGGTGTACGCCAACCGATCGTCCCTGCCACGTAGAGGACCAGGTAGCCGGCACTCCAGCCCGGGGAGCGGTGCCGGAGACGCTGCGCCGCCATACGCGCGGCCCACTGCCGCACGACGGCCCACCCACCGTCTCGCCACGCCCAGCCCCACGGTGAGGCCACCACGACGCTCGCCGGCACGACCGTCGCGAAGAGCCCAAACTGCAACGCGCCGACGAACGCGTGCTCGCGAGCCAGGGAAGCGACGGGAGGCAGCAGAGCGACCACCAGCAACACCACGGCCCCACCGAACAGCGCCACCCTGGCCCGCTCCAGGGCATCGAGGGACCGACGACCGCCGGCCCCGGCTCTCACCTCGTGGGACGGCGCTGGAAGAAGCCCCAGAGGCACAGCACGAACAGCGTCCCGACCGGGATCGCGAAGGTCAACGCCTGCGGCCCGACCCAGCTGAACGAACCTGCGGCAGCGATCACCGCACTACCTCCCCTGGGCCATCCAGACGGCGGGCCACGCCGTCCCGGTGCGACCCGGCTCCGAGGTCGCCCATCTCAGACCAGCACATAGAACAATACCCAGAACAGAAGGTTAACGAAGGCCGCGAACAGCACGTACTGGCTGCAACCCTCGAGAGACGCTCTGAACAGCCGTGCAGGCGGGGCTGCAGATCGAGCGGGACCGCCGTCCTCGGAGACTGCCCGGCGCATCCGGATCGCACGGGCGAGAAGCGTCTCCAACCAGTAGGCCGAGGTGAGCAGCAGCGTTGCGTTGAGGGCGGCCCAACCGATGAAGGTCGAGGAGTAGCCACTCGAGCCCGGGAAGAACGGGAGCCGCGTGAGCTCCCAGATCTGCATCGCGGTCGCGAGCAGCAAGCCTCCGACCGCTATCCAGCCACTGACCTCCCAGTCGACGCTCTGCCCCTTGCGCATCCGCAACGTCCCGAACATGTTCAACAGCGCCGACGCCACGACGATCGCGAAGATCGGCGCGCCGATCATCGTCGGTGCCGTCACGCCGTGCGGGCGCCACAGATCACTGTTGTTGGAGGAGCGCAGATAGAAATAGGCGAACGCCAGGCTCGCGAACACGAAGGCCACGATGCCGATGAGCAGGCGGCTGCCTGTCCAGATCGAACCCTCCTGGGCGCGGAGCTCGTACGCTGCCTCCTCCGCACGGTCGAGGAGCCTCGGTGTGCTGGTCGACGCGTCAGACATCGCTCGCTCTCCCTTCGCCGTCGACGACCACTGCACCGCTCAAGCCGGACGGCCCGCTCCCGCCGCCGGCACCAGACCCCGCCAGAGCGACCGCCGGCACACCGAGGTCGGCTACAGGCGTCGGCACCGGCTCGCCGTAGTGGTACGGGTCTGCCAGGATCAGTGGGATCCGCTCGAAGTTGTCGAACGGCACCGGCGTCGGCACCTGCCACTCGAGACCGAGCGAGTCCCACGGATTGGACGCAGCCGGCTTCGGGTCGATGAAGATCGACCAGGCGAAGTTGATCGTGAACACGATGAACGAGGACGCCAGCAAGTAGGCACTGATCGTCGAGAAGTCGTTCAGACCCTGTAGCCGCTGCGCGTACTCGAACACACGACGCGGCTGGCCGAGCAGGCCCACGATGAAGAGCGGGAAGAACGTGGCGTTGAAGAAGATGAACATCATCCAGAAGTGAATGAGGCTCAGCTTCTTGTTCATCACCTTGCCGGTCATCTTCGGCAGCCAGAAGTAGAGGCCTCCGAAAAAGGCGAAGATCAGCCCGCCCATGATCGTGTAGTGGAAGTGCGCCATCACGAAGAAGCTGCCATGGACGGTCACGTTCACCGGCACGTCCGAGAGGTACACACCGCTGATGCCGCCGAGGAGGAAGTTGAAGTACAGCGCCAAGGCGAACAGCATCGGCACCTCGAACCGTATCTTCGACTTCCAGAGCGTTCCCATCGCCGTGAGGTAGATGAAGCCTGTCGGGATGGAGATCAGCTCCGTCGTCAGCATGAACAGCGGGCGCATGTCCGGATTGATGCCGCTCTGGAACAGGTGGTGCTGCCACACGAAGAACGACAGGAGCGCGACACCGAGCATGCCCGCCGCTCCGACGCGGTAGCCGAATAGAGGCTTTCGCGTGAACACGGGAAGGATCTCGCCGACGATGCCGAAGCCCGGCAGGGCCATGATGTAGACCTCGGGATGGCCGAAGAACCAGAACAGGTTCTCCCACAAGAACGAGCTGCCACCGTGCTGGTCGACGAAGAACGACGTCTGCGCGGTGCGGTCGAGGATGCCAAACAGGCAGCCGGTCGCGAGCGTCGGTGTCGCGAGCGCGAGCAAGGACGCGACGGCGAGCAACGACCAGACGAAGATCGGCAGGCGGCTCCACGTCATCCCCGGAGCCCGGTAGTTGATGATCGTGACGGCGATGTTGAAGCCAGCGGCGATCATGCCTGATCCGACCACGACGAAGCCGACGAGGTAGGAGTCCATCCCGCCGGCTGCCTGGGTCTGCAGCGGCGCGTAGCCGGTCCATCCCGTCGGGAAGCCTCCGAAAGGAAGGGCTGTCAGGATCACCATGTATCCGGCGATGAAGGTCCACAGCGAGAAGGCCTCGACGCGGGGGAACGCCATGCGTCTCGAGCCGATCATGAGGGGGAGCAGCCAGCCGGCGATCGGGCCCGTGATGACCGACGTGGCCATCATCATCATCACGGTGCCGTGCTCGCTGACGATCGCGATGTACGTGCCCGGTCCGAAGTAGTGCGTCGTCGGGCTCAGGAGCTCTGTGCGCACCGCCATAGCGAGCAACCCGCCCGTGAAGAGGAAGAGCAGGACGGCGATGACGTACTGCATCGCGACGACCTTGTGGTCGAGCGAGTACCGGAAGTAGCGGCCGACGCCCTTCTCCTCGATCTCCGGGGCAGGCTCACGGCCGACCAGCTTGGCCATCGGGTAGTTGAGAGCGCCGGATCCGAGCAGCCATCCGACCACCGCGAGCGTGAGCGCCAAGACGTTGGCGACGTCGTTCTGACCACTCGCGGCGACGTGCTCGTAGCCGTTGGCGAACGAGCTGCCGACGTAGTGCCCGATCGTGTAGCCGACGACGGCCGCGAGCGCGGCGGTCCCCATGTGCTGGCCAAGCCAGGCGGAGCGCTGGCTCACCGCGGCCCCCGGTGGGGGTGTCCCCCCCGGTCGCCCGACGTCGACCGACTCGTGCGCGCTGATCGCCATCGCTTCAGCCCTCTCCCCTCTCCGCCGCAGCGGAGCACGTTGTCGTCACGTCCATCTCTCTCAGCTCGACTTGGACGCTGCGGTCTTCGCGCTCACCGCACCGGCGCCGTAGACCTCGGTCTTGCTGAAAGCGTCGACGTTGTCCGGGTAGAAGCTGCCGCCGGCGCCGTTCGCGCTCGGTGTGTACGACCACGCGAACGGAGGAAGAAGCTTGGTCGCCGAGGCGAGCGAGGCTTCCGTCGAGGTCGCCCACTGCTGGAACTGGGCCTTTGGCACCACCTCGCCGTAGTTGTACATCGCGCCGTGCCAGATGCCGCACAGCTCGTCGCAGCGAACCGTGACCTTGCCGACCGCTCGCGTCGTCGTGAAGGCGACGTTGTCCGTGCCCGGGTTCGCGTCCGCCTTGACGCCGAGCTGGTATGCCCAGAAGTCGTGGATGACATCGAGCGACGTGACATGGAAGGCGATCGTCGTGTCGTTCGGGATGACGAGCTTGTCGCTTTCGAAGCCGCCGTAGGTCGGGTAGCGGTAGGTGAACTTCCACTGCTGACCGATGACCTGGACCGGTAGCACGGTCTTCGAGGTCGGTGTCCAGATCGGCTGCGGCCCCTCGCCGCCGCCCGCGCCGGCGGGAACGACAAGCTCGACGGTACCGAAGACGAAAGCGGAGAGCACGACGACCGTCGTCGTGCCGATCCACGCGGTCTGGATACGGATGTTGCTACGCGACGTGGGTGTCATCACCGGGTCCGGTCCCCCACGACCGGCTCGCCACGTCAGCAGCGTGTAGGCGCCGTAGATCCAGACGCCGACGATGACGGGCAGCGCGGCCATCGTGAGGACGTTGAAGTCGAACTGCGCGCCGGCGGCACTGCTCGTCATGTCCCCCGGAGGCATGTGCGGCCCGGCGACGAAGTAGAACAGCGGGTCGACGATCGCGGAGGCGACCAGCCACATCGCCACGACCCTCCGCGCGTGCCGCGGCTCGGAGGCACCGTTCGCCGTGCTCGCGTGCTGGCGGGACATCAGCTCACCACCTTCAGGAATCCGTCCATGTAGCCGATGGTCTGCATCGGCCCGCCATTGCCGTAGAGGAAGCCCGCGCCGCACGGCACGAAGCACTGCCAGGGGTACTGGCCGGTCTGCTTCGGGGTGACGAACGAGAACGTGATGACGTTGTGCTCGGCGGTGAGCGGGCACGGTGCTGGCTGGCTGCAGAAGCTCTTGGCCTCGCCGTTGACTCCGTACAGCGGGACGTTCACCCCGAGGGTCGGTATCGAGAAGGTGTGCGCAACCCCGTTGCCGACAGTCGCGTTGACAAGGGAGACATCCTTGCCGTTGATCGACTCGACGTTGCCAGCCGTGCCGTAGACACGGCCGAGCTGGGGATTGCGCAGCGGGCTGCCGCTGTCATACTCGTCGAGCGTCACGTTGATCCTCGTGTCGGCGGGCAGGTCCCACAGCGTCGTATGGCTCCAGTGGCCGTCCGGCGCCTTCGTCAGGTACGACACCCATGTCGGATGCGCGCCGTAGCCGACCGCTCCGACCGTCTGGAGCGTCATGTCGACGGGCTGCCCGGCCGCGTGGCCGGTGGCGAAATCCACCGTCGGTGGCTCGCTGCGCAGGAACGCCATCGAGACGAACACCACGAGCCCGATCGCTACCGCGAACAACGAGGAGAAGATCCCGAGCCGCGCCGAACGTGTCACTACCGACCTCCCCGTATTCGCCCGCTGACTACTACCGCTCCAACAGCAGGCCGCGGTGCAGATGCACTGAGCCGCGGTGCAGATGCACGGATCCGTCCACGCCATAGACCGCTAGTGCACACGTCTGCTTCGGCCACCATAGGCGGGAGTCCCCGACCTGGCAAGGGTTTCGACACTCGATTGCAGTGGCGGCGCCGCTGGGAGACACCTGGGCAGGCAGAACTGTCCTATCGGGCACACCTTTTGGGCAGCCGAGTGGCGCCGGTTGCGCAGCAGAGGCGCAGGCGAGAGGCGGTGCCGGTCGCGGGTCCCGCACCTGCATCGGAGTCAGCACATCGGAGTCAGCGCATCGACTCGAGGATCTCCTCGACCATCTCGAGAGTCGTCTCGGGATGGAGGAAGACGAGCCGTGCGGTTGGGCGGCCCTCCCACGTCGTCGCGAGCACGAAACCCGTCTGGTCCGCGAGCAGCTGGCCGGACCAGGCGTCATAGTCCGCCCGCTCCCATCCTGTCCTGCGGAACAGCACCACGGAGAGGTCCGGCTCCCGCACGAGCTCGAGGTGCGCCGCCGCCTCGACCAGCCGTGCCGTTGCCCGCGCAAGCACTATCGCCGCCTCGACGGCCTCCCGATAGGCCTCCGTGCCATGCACCGCCAGGGAGAACCACAAGGGAAGGCCACGGGCGCGCCGGGTCAGATGGATCGCGTAGTCGCTCGGGTTCCACTGCTCCTTCTCGTCGTGGATGACGTCGAGGTACGCGGCATCTTGGGTATGGACGGACTTCGCGAGCCTGGGCTCGCGGTAGAGCAGTGCGGCGCAGTCGAACGGCGCGAAGAACCACTTGTGCGGGTCCGTGATGAACGAGTCTGCACCCTCGATCCCGGTGTAGCTGTCGCGCACGAGCGGGCTGAACAGCCCTGCCCCGCCGTACGCGGCGTCGACGTGGAACCAGAGCCGGCGTGCCCTCGCGACCTCGCCGACGCCTGCGAGGTCGTCGACGATGCCGGCGTTCGTCGTGCCGGCGGTCGCCACGACGCCGACGACCCGGGACGCGTCGGGGCGCTCCCGAAGCACCGCGGCAAGGGACGGTCCGGTCAGCCGGTGGTCGACCGCTGGCACGGTGAGAAGGTCGACGCCGATGACGTGGGCAGCCTTGGCGACGGACGAGTGTGCCTCCTCGCTGACCGCGAGCATCGGTTGCGCGACGTCGTGCCCCCTGAGCCGAGCGGTGTCGCGGGCGACGAGCAGCGCCGACAGGTTGCCCGCGGTCCCTCCGGCCACGAAGCAGCCCCCCGCACCCGCTGGCAGGCCCGCCAGATCCGCCAGCAGGCGAAGAGCCTGGTTCTCCGCGGCGACCGCGCCCGCTGCCTCGAGCCACGACGTCGCCTGGAGCGACGAGCACGACACCACCATGTCGAAGAGCAGCGCAGCCTTGGTCGGTGCGGCCGGGATGAACGACAAGAAGCGCGGGCTGTCGCAGGACACCACCGCCGTAGCGAGATGCTCGGAGAACAGGCGCAGCACGTCGGTGGGATCGTTGCCGGTCGGACCGAGGAGCCCGTGGAGGAAGACCTCGAATCCGTCCTCGCTCCCGCCGAAGTCGAGCGGAACCGGGTCGAGCGCGAGCCGCTGGCGGCAATAGTCGAACACGAGCTCCGTCAGCTTGTCGTCGGGGGTGAACATGGGATGCGCCACTCCTCCATCATCGCTCAGTCCCGCCTGCCGGCCCGTCATCCCTATGCGCCTCTCGCTATACGCCCCTCGCGAGACGCTCCGGGCCGCGACCCGACGGCACAGGTCTTGGTGGATCGCACACTGCTCAGTGAGGGTGACGGAGCCAGTCGTCGCCGACCGCAGCCCTGTCGGGTGAACGGTGCGGTGGCCGGACCGGGAGCACGACGTCGGGAGGGAGATGGTGTCGCGGGCCCGACCACGGGACATGGGGGGCGACAAGATAGTCGGCCATCGCGTAGGCGATCGACTCGTAGTTCACCCGCCAACCCCTGAAGTGGCTCCACGCCTCGTCGCCGTCGCGCTCGACTGGGAAGCCCCCCGCACGCAGCTGCACGACAGCAGCGTCGAAGTCGGCGCGTGACAGCACGCTCGGTGCGAGGGGCGAAGGGTCGGGATCGAAGCTCCAGCCGAGCGTCGCGGCGACACGGCGGAGCGCGCTGAAGCCCATCCGGAGGCACATCCTTGCCTCCGACGGGGCGGACGACGGGCAGAGCGCGAGATGCAGCGCTGCGGCGTCGAGCACAGCGAGCAGGGATAGCAGCCACGAGTCGCCGACCTCCGGTGAGCGAAACAGCACGAGCACCGGGTGCGTGCTATGGCTCTCGGCGAGGTCCGCGGACCAAAGCTCCCAGTCCCGGTAGAGGCCCGGGAGAGCGTCGAGGCTGTCGACGAGCTGGTGCCGCATCAACACCTCCGGGCCCCATGCCGGAACCCCGGCCCTGCTCTCCATGAGGGCGACCAGCGACTCGCGGCGCGCGAACGACTGGTAGATGACCGGGAGGTAGCCGATCTGGAGGGCGACTGTCACGGCTCCCGTCGCCGCCGCGAGGACCCGGATCACGTTGTTGGTCGGGCCGTCGGCGCCGACGAGACCGACGACGAACAACGATCCGGCCGCCTGGCGGAACGCAGCCGCGATCGACGCGGACCACGGGAGAAGCTGGAGAGCGGCCCCGACGACGAAGGCTGCGAGAAAGACGGCAAGCTGCACGACGAGGGCCACCGGCCCCACCGTCGCGAGGAGAGAGTCCTTCGCGGGATAGCTCGGCGTGAGGCGCGCGGCGACGACCGCGATGGCCCGGACACCCCGCAGCACCAGCGACGACGACGCACGCTGGAAGATCGAGCGGCCGCGGGGCATGACGAAGGTCGCGACGAGGCTGCACCAGGTGAGCACGACAAGCACGATCCCGGCGGTGAACAGAGCCCAGCGCATCAACGCATCATCGCCGACGGCCACGGATCTCCCGCGCCTGCACGCCACTCCGGCGCTACGCCACACGCGTCGTCCTCGTTGTCGGCACCGCACGGGCGACCTTCGTGGTGCCCGCACGCGGGACTAGAGTCCACATCGGTGGACCTCGGGAGCCTGTTGCGCACCGAGCTTGCGGGGTGCGTCGCGGCGCTCGACGAGAACGACCGGGATGTCGTCGGTGAGCGATCGCCCGACCAGGTCCACGACGCACGCGTGGCGCTGCGCCGGATCCGCTCCCAGCTGCGCACGTTCACGACCTTGGTCGACCCCGTGTGGGCTCGCGAGATCCGGACCGAGATCGCGTGGTACGAGGACCTCCTCGGGCGAGTCCGCGACTGCGACGTCCTCGCCGCTCGGCTCCTCGACCGCACCGGCAGCCGGCGCGAGCCGGCTACAGCCGCAGCGATCACCGCGCGCCTCGCCGCAGAGCGCGCGTCGCAGCTTCGCCTGCTCGCCGACGGCCGGACGTCCCGCCGCTATCTGGCCTTACGCTCGAGCCTCGACGAGCTTGCATCTCGACCGCCCCTACGGTCACGCGCCTCGCTGGACGCGTCCACGTCACTCCTCCCGCGGCTCGCGACACCGTGGCGCGACCTCCGGGCGAGCGCTCGTCGTGCAGCCCGGAACCCGGATGCCGAGGCACTGCACACGCTCCGCATCCGCGCCAAGCAGCTCCGGTACGGCGCCGAGATGTCCGAAGCCGTGCTCGGCGACGACGCGCGCACGCTCGCTGGTGCCTGCGCTGGGCTCCAGGGGCACCTCGGGCGCTACCGGGACGCGGGCGCTGCGGCTGCCTGGCTCCGCCTTGCGTTCGGAGCCGACGACCTCGGCGCGCCCATGTCGGCACTGGCCTCCCGCCAGGACGAGATCGCATCCACCCTCGGCACGACATGGAGACCTCTCTACAAGGCAGTCCGGCACGCCTGGCTAAACCTCGAGCGTGACGCGCCGCGCTGAGAGGCGCCGAGCTGGGAGGCGCCGAGCTGGGACGATCCCGGCTCGGGCCTCAGCCGAAGCGAGCCGGCGACAGGCCGGACGTGCCAGGATCGACGGCGAAGAGGTCGCCCGCGTGCGGCTCGCCTGCCCGAGCTGACGCCTCGAGGTCGGTCCTCGCCGTGGTGACGAAGAGCGTGTCGAGGTGCTCGCCCGCGAACGCGACGCTCGTCACGCAGCTCGCCGGGAGGCGGACGATCGTGTCGAGCTCCCCGCCCGGCGTGAAACGGCAGACCCGGCTGCCGCCGTAGAAGGCGACCCAGAGGCAACCCTCGACGTCGAGAGCGATGCCGTCAGGATGTCCGTGCTCCGCCTCGTCGATGTCGAGATGGCGGCGCCGCCCGGACAGCGTGCCGTCGGTCGGGTCGACGTCGAACACGTCGACACCGAGCGTGGGCGTGTCCACGTAGTACAGCGCTCGGTGGTCTGGTGTCCACGCGAGACCGTTCGAGATCGTGACGCCGGTCACGAGCGTCGTCACCGATCCGTCCGGCGAAAGCTCGTACAGCTCGCCCACCGGCTCGGTCTTGCCCCAGTCCATCGTCCCCGCGACAAAGCGGCCCCACGGGTCCACCTCGCCGTCGTTGAACCGGACCTTCGTCTCGTCGGCGGCGAATCCCGCGACCGGCGCCAGGTCTTCGCCCGACGGGCCCGAGAGAGCGAAGCCGCCGAGCATCGCGAGCACGAGGCCTCCATCGGCCCGCAGCCCGACCGAGCCGACGGCCGCTCCGGTCGCGAAGCTCGTGGCGTTGCCGGAGGACGGGTCGAAACGGTGGACGCGTTCGCCCTCGATGTCGACGAACAGCAACGAGCTGTCCCTGTCGTCCCACACCGGACCCTCACCGAGCAGCGCCTGGACCTCCAGCGCGACGTCCGCTTGGAGCTCCCGAGCGCTCACGTCGTCCCCGCATCGCCGAGCTCCACATGTCCCGCCATCACCTGACGACGGTACTCCGAGACCATGAGCTCGGTCAGCTCCTCGAGGGACGTCTCCTCGACGCGACGGTCGAACGTGACCCGCCCCTGTTGGAAGACGTTCACCCGGTCGCAGAGCTCGAACAGGTGCGTGTAGTTGTGGTCGATCACGAGGATCGACACGCCCCGGTTGCTCGAAAGGTCCTTGACGAGGTCGATGATGAGCGCCGACTCCTTTGCCCCCATAGCCGCGAGCGGCTCGTCGAGCAGGAGGATCTTCGCGTTCTGCCGGGTCGCCCTTGCGACGGCGATCGCCTGGCGTTGCCCCCCGGAGAGCGTCTCCGCCTCGGCCTCGATGTTGGGGATGCTCACCTTTATGTCGTCCAGGTACGCCTTGGCCTCTGCGCGCATCTTGCGAGTCGACAGCCAGCCAAGCCTGCCGAGCGTCGTCACCTCGCGGTTCAAGAAGAGGTTCTGGTAGACGCTGAGCTGGGGCACGAGGGCAAGATCTTGATAGACGGCCTCGATACCATGCGCCCGCGCGTCTTTCACCGAATGCAGGTGCACCTCGTTGCCGTCCACGAGGATGCGGCCCGAGTCCGGCCGCTGGAACCCACAGACGATCTTCACGAACGTCGACTTGCCCGCGCCGTTGTCCCCCACGAGGCCGAGCACCTCGCCGCGTGCGAGCTCGATGTCGACGCCACGAAGGGCGACGACTGCCCCGAAGCGCTTCGTGATGCCCTCGGTCCGCAGCACGGGCACGCTGTCGCCTACCCCCGGCGCCGTCATGGTCGCTGCTCCCCGTCGAGGCGGCCCTGCACCATCTGCCTCCGGTCCACTCGCAGCCCTTCCGACCTGGTCACCACTATCTGGACCTCGCACCGGCACGTGAGAGCTGCACGTTGATCGCCATCGCGACGAGGATGACGAGGCCGGTCACGAGGGTGAACTCGTTCGCGCTGACGCCGATGAGGTTGAAGCCGTCCTCGAGGACACCCAGCACGATCGCGCCGATGGTCGCGCCGATGATCGTCCCTCGCCCACCGAGCAGCGACGTTCCGCCGATGACGGCCGCCGACACAGCGCTGAACATCACGGTCGTCCCGGGCGAGGCCGGGTCGAGGCTCTGGATGCGGATCGAGTCGAGGAGGCCGATGAACCCCGCGCCAAAGGCGAGGATCATGAACGACCACACCTTGATGCGCCGGACGGGGATCCCCGCCTCCGCTGCGCCGAGGAGGTTGCCGCCGGTGGCCGTGACGTGCATGCCGAAGCGCGTCCTTTTCAGCACGATGTGGAGGACGACGACGATAGCGAGCGCCCAGCCGATCTCCGACCAGCTCGAGATGCCGAACACCTGGCCGAACGTACCGGTCGTGCCCGGCATGTCGGCCTGCGCGTCGTTGGACACGATGAGCACGAGACCGAGGAGCGAGAAGTACGTCCCGAGCGTCGTCACGAACGACGGCACGTTCAATAGCACTGTGATGAGACCGTTGATCGCGCCGATCACGACACAGCACAGGAGCGAGACCGTTATGGCCCAGCCGATGGGCAGGCCTGCCTGCTGGAGCCAGACGACGATCCACGGGGAGACCAGGAAGATCTGGCCCGCCGACAGGTCGATCTCGCCAAGCGTGAGGAGGAAGACCTCGCCGACACCGATCACCGCGATCGGCGCCATGTACTGCACGATCGTCACGATGTTCGCGTAGCTGTAGAACGCCGACGTCCGCGCGGCGAAATAGATGATGATCGCCACGGCGACGACGAAGATCGTCGCCTCCCGCCGGCTGACGAAGAGCCGCAGGAGCGTGCCGGCCGGCCCCCGCCGCGCCGTGGACGGCGCGGCGGGGGGGGGGGGGGGG
>DAHXNN010000128.1 GCA_027365385.1 Acidimicrobiaceae bacterium
AGAGGGCTGGGTGCCGGTCGACGACGTCAGCACCGCCTTCGGTCGTTGGGTCGACTGCCCCGCCATCGATGTAGCGGTTGTCGACACACTTGCCGCCAGGAGAAGACAACCCATGAACAGCATCGCAAGGCTGCCTCTCAACAGGTAGGAGTTACGTCGCATGATTTCTCCTGACTCCGCTGCTATTCACGAGCGAGCAACGCTTCAATCTCTCCCTACCGCTCATTGCCGATGTTCGAGCGCGTAATCTCCTGCACTTGCTACAGCTCTATTAACGCCTGGGCTGGTGAGCCCATCGAGCTCCACAGAGAGCACGATGTGCATCGCATGGGACCAGAGAAGATCGGCAGCGGGTCGTCCCCAGGTGGTCACCCACTGCTCGTAGTGCGATCGGTCGCGCAGCTCGCCTCCGAACTGCTCGGCGAGGCAGCCGTTTGCATCGACGTGGCTCTGTGTCCACTGAAGACATCGCATCGCGTCGTCACGCCGCCCTGCACGCGCGTAGTACCAGCCGAGCGAGCAGGTAAGGACCGGCCATGCGCCACCACCGAAGTAGGTGTCGCTCGCAAAACGACGGACGCCACCGTCGAGAACCAGATCCTTCTCGATCGCTGCGACCGTTGCCTGGAACGCCTCGTCATCTGAGCCGACGACCTCGAAGGGAACCGACAGCCAGAGCGCGCTTGCGTCGACCTCATGGCTTGCGTCGGACTTCTCGAATCTGCCGTTGGCCTGACCGGAGATGCGAACACGATCCGCCACATCGTCTGCTCGGGCGGAGAGTTCGAGGTCACCGAGAAGCGACGACGCTGCGACAAGGCCACCGTAGACACAGGCAAGGGTCGAGGTGTGGACGTCTGTTCCGTTCATCTCCCAGACGTCGAAGCACGGCTCGAGAGCAAAGGTCGCAAGATAGCGAGCGACGCGCTGCACGGTATCAAGCATGTGACTCGACAACGTCGTCTCCGCGAGCCTCAGGTGCTCGTGAAGCGACCAGAGCCATGTGCCGTAGCCGTCTATCTGGAAGTTCGGCCAGTCGTCGGCGACCACTGAGCCGTCGAGGGCGAAGCGTGCTGGGGGGAGGTCTCGCGGGTCGAAGTCCTTCTCAGCACGCTTGCTCTCGATGGCACGGTCCATCATCCCCGCGATCGACCCGAGCGTCGACTCCACCCAGTCGTGGTACTTCGCCGCCGCGTCGTGCTCGCCCGCGCGGTCGAGCGCGTACGCGGTGAACGAGCCGTCCCGGAGCCAGCAGTAGCCATACTGGGAGAAGTCCGGCGACGCGACGAATGCGCCCTCGTCGCTCTGATGGGCAAGGATCGCCCGGACACCTGCAGGCACGAGATCCGCTGCTCCTGCTCGTCGCACCACCGGCCCCTCCCCCACTGCTCGAGGCGCGCCGAACGCTCGCCATGCCACCGCGATCGCCACACGGGTCCGAGGATCTCGGCGACGAACTAACTTCGGTGCCTAACGAAAGCTAGGCCGCTGGGCGTTGTCTGTCAAGGGCAAGTTGGCCCGCGATGCGGCTCGGGCAAGATGCTCAACCGAGCTCGTCGTCGATCCCGTCCCGACTGCCGTGAAGCCGCGCCAGCACATGGGAACGCTGACGACCGGCCAGGGCGTTGCGGTCGAAGGGAGTCGCGAGCACGATCGCCGCAGCTCCGCGTGCCCAGCTCGTGTCCTCCCACGAGTCCACCTCGACCGGCAGCTCGCGCATCGAGACGGGCAGGTGCCTTGCAAGTGTCGACCGGAACGGCCCGTCCCAATGCCGCCAGCTTGCCGTGCCTTCGCCGGCGACGAGGATAACCTCCGGGTCGAGCGCGGCGATCGTCGTCGCGACCGCTCGAGCGAGTCGCTGCGCCGCACGGGAGAAGACCGCGCTCGCCTCGCCATTACCCTTATCGGCTGCCTCCACCAGGTGGTCGAGCCCTTCACGTCCCCGTAGCACGCCAGCGACGCGTCCCGCTGTCACGAGACCCTCGGCCCCGATGTAGGCCTCGAGGCACCCCCGGCTTCCGCACGCACAGACTGGTCCCGTTCCATTGAGGACAGCGTGGGCGATCTCACCGGCCCCACCGCTCGCGCCACGACGCAGCACCCCGTCGGCGACGCTCGCGAAGCCGACCCCACGGCCGATCGTGATGACGACGAAGTTCCGTCGCGTGCGGCCCCGTCCGTAGAGACGCTCGGCGATAGCAAGTGCCTTGACGTCGTTCTCGACGAGGATCGGCGTGTCGAGCTCCTTGCGGAGCTGTCGCCCGATGGGCATGTCCACCCAATTGAGCACCGCCGCGTCCACAGTGCCGACGTCCGGCCGGGTGACGATCCCCGGCACGCCGACGCCGATGCCGAGCAGTGGTGACTCACTCGTATCGATGAACGAGCGCAGGCTCCGGGCGAGGCAGACCACCGCATCCGGAGCCATCACGTCAAACGCCTCGTTGCGAGCATTGACAACCTGGCCGTCCAGGCGCACGTCGACGATCGTCAGGTGGTCAGCGGCGACCTTGACCCCGACAGCATGGCCAGCGGTCGCGACAAGGCCTAACAGCTGCGCGGGCCGGCCTCCGATCGAGGGTTCGAAGTCGAGGGGCTCGAGAACGCCGCGCTCGATGAGCCACTTGGTGACCTGGCTCACCGTCGCCGAGCTGAGATCCAGCTCGCGGCCCATAACCGCTCGAGAGGTTGGTCCTCGCTGGCCGATAAGGGCGAGGACCGCCATACGGGTCAGCTCCCCACCTTCGATACCCGGCTCGTTCATCGGTTCCTTCCCTGGGAGCTGCCAGTAACTTTCGAAAGCTACTACAACAAGGCGGGAAGACGGCTCACGGTGTGGTTCGGTCGGATCCGTGCATCAGTGGACGAACGGGCTGAAGACCTTCACCCCGACGATGACGACCGCGACGACCACATAGCCCCGCATCCCGTAGACGCTTACCTTGCGAAAAAGGGTCTGCTGCGGGCGTGCGAGTTGGTCGAGCCGCGGCATCCGCCAGGTCTTACGGTCGAGCCTCCTCACCGCGGCGCGCGGGTCGACCACCTCACCCCGGGCGATGCGGCGCCGCCTCGCCCACAGGATCGTGGGTAAGAGGAGCACGCCGAGCGCTCCGGCTCCGGCGAAGCAGACCTCGGTCAGCTTCACGCCGTTGATCTGCGGGAACAGCGTGGAGATCGTGAGGTCCAAGGAGAGCACGACGAGGACCGAGACGATCATGACGGCGAAGAAGTTGATCACCGGCCCGTTCACCCACGGCCCGAGCACGTCGGTGTCGTTGCACAACAGCACGAGGAACAGCACCGCCGAGGGGAGCAGGATCCCGGCGAGCACCTGGACGTACTGGGTCGCGGTGCCGAGGAAGGCGTTGGACCCGAGTCCGACCACCACGCAGGCGAGGAGGATCTGGACGCCGTAGGCCGCGTAGAACACCGGCGCGGTCCGCACCGTGCGGTGCAGCGAGTGGAACCGGTTGAAGGTGTCCCCGAACGCGTACGAGGTGGACAGCGACACCGCGCCCGCGCCGACGAGCGCGGCGAACACGAGCATGACCGCCGCGAGCCCTCCCGCCACTGGACCGAGGGTGACTGCGACGGCGTGGTTGAACCATCCGGAGTCGGTGTAGCTGGCAGAAGGGCCGAATGCCCTCGAGTGGTAGAGCGCGGCGCCGAAGACGATCATGCCGGCTGCAGCGAGCGTGGTGAGCACACCACCGGCGAAGGTGTCGAGCCGCTCGTAGTTGAGCCACCGCGGGCTGATGCGCTTGTCGAGC
>DAHXNN010000133.1 GCA_027365385.1 Acidimicrobiaceae bacterium
CACGACGCCTCGATGACGACCGCTCCGAGGTCGCGTGCGGCCTGCACCGTCGCGTCGCGCGAGCCGGTGTCGTAGACGACGATCTCGTCGGCGAGCGCCCGTGCCGACGCGATGCAGCGGGGCACGTTGCGCTCCTCGTCCCGCGCGAGGATGCAGACGCTGAGCAGCGGTGGAGTGCTCATGCGCGAGTCGTGGGCGTGGACGTGGTCATTGGCGTGGTGGCGAGCTCGACGAGACCGACGGCCGCGAGCCGGCCCAGTCGCACCAGCTCCTGGTCGACGAGGTCGTTCGGGGAGGCGCCCGCCGGCGCGCCCCACGCGAGGCCGACCGCCTCCGCGACGCTCCTCGTGCCGTCGACAGCCCGGAGGAGCGCGGCGTCGGGGGCATCGAGTGTGGTGGTCACCGACGCCGCCGCAGCCGCACGCGTCGCCAGGCTGTCGGCAAGGACGAGGTCGCGGCCGGGACGCGCCACCGTGGTCCGATCCGGTGGCGCCGTCCAACCGACGAGACGCACGCGCGGTCGCGCCTCGCGCGGAGGGGATTGGCCAGGTCGCCGAGCGCGGACGAGCGCCGTGCAGACACCTGTCGCTCCGAGGGCGCGGAGCGAGGTCGAGTACTGGTCGACGAGCTCGCGCAGGGTCGCCCGGGCGCCGTAGGTGGCGAAGCTCGTCGCGAGCTCGAGG
Source organism: Acidimicrobiaceae bacterium (assembly GCA_027365385.1). Taxonomy (GTDB): domain Bacteria; phylum Actinomycetota; class Acidimicrobiia; order Acidimicrobiales; family Bog-793; genus JAJZCK01. The sequence goes on from DAHXNN010000133.1 coordinate 684, forward strand.
ATGTAGGGCTGCAGAGGGTGCCAGTCGGTGACGGTCAGCGTCGTCACGAGCCCCGGCGCGAGGAGGTCGAGCTCGCTCGCGAGGAGGGGACCCTGCGCGTCGCAGAGCAGCTGGCTCCGGACGACGACCTCGCCGCCGGGCAGGAGGTGCTCGCAGGCGCCCGCGAGGAGCGGGCGCAGGACCGAGAGGCCGTCCGGCCCTCCGCCGACGGTCTCCGACGCCGCGGCTGCAGGGACCTCGGGCACGTACGGCGGCAGGGAGACGACAAGGTCGAAGCGCTCGCCGGCGACGGGGGAGTAGATGTCGCCCCGGACGAGGCGGACCGGGTGCGCGGTCGCGTTGAGCACGCGGTTGCACGCGGCGAGTGCGAGCGAGCGCTCCTCGGTGTCGGTGCAGACCGCCTCGCTCGCTCCGCGCGCGGCGAGCAGGCCCTGGATCCCGCAGCCCGTGCCGACGTCGAGGACGCGCTTTCCACGAGGATCGGGAAGGGCGCCGGCGAGCTTCAGCGAGTCGGGTCCGACGTACGCGCTCGCTCCGACGGTGCGGCGCGTCGCGTACGTCGGCGGCGGTCCCGTGAGCAGGTAGCCACCGAGGGCCGGGACCACGAGCCAGTCGGCAGTCGACGCGAGGCCGTCTTCGACCCGCGCGAGGCCTGCCCGTGCGCAGAGCTCGAGCGCCCGCGAGGTCGACGTCCCGAGGCGGGCGACTGGGACCGTGGCGCCGAGGCCGAGGAGCTCGAGCACAGCGCCCTCCACGCCGCCAGCGGACCGTGCCACCCGCAGAGCTCGGGCGTGGTCGGGTGCGAAGAGCTGCGACCCGGCGACGAGGGTGTAGATGTGGCTGTAGCCGATCTCGCCGAGCGCGTCCCGCAGGGCCGCCATCGCGTCGCCGACGGCAGTGCCCGCCCATCCTCCCGGGTCCGCCGGCGCCGTGCCTACCGGTACCGTGCCTCCTGGCGCCGTGCCTCCTGGCGCCGTGCCTACCGGTATAGGGCTCACGTGCCACCTCCTGCGAGCACGGCGCCAGCGCGGATGCGCTTGGCGGCCGGTAGACCTTCGAGGGTGGTGTCGACCTCGGGCAGTTGCGACGAGACGTTGCGGTGGACGACCGCGGTCCGCGTCATGGCGGGGAGCGCGTAGACGAACGCGAGCAGCTTCGCGACGGCGACGTAGATCTCGCCCGGGATCTGCTGGTCGACGTCGCACACGGCGTAGAGGTAGCGCGCGAGCGGGGGGTCTTCGACGACGGGCACCTCGGATTCGATCGCCCTCTCCCGGATGGCGCGCGCGAGCGAGTCCGCGCCCTTCGCGACGACCTTCGGCGCGCCGCCACTACCTGGTTGGTACTGGAGCGCGACGGCGTAATGCGTCGGGTTCGTCACCACAACGTCCGCGCCGCGGACCGCCGCGAGCGCTGTCGAGCGGGCGATCGCGTACATCTTCTTGCGCAGCTCGCCCTTCATCACGGGGTCACCCTCGTTCGACCTGGCCTCGTCCTTCACCTCGTGCTTGGTCATCTTGAGGCTCGTCGCGAGGTGCTTCTTCTGGTAGGCGTACTCGCCGAGACCGACGACGATGCTCACGAGCGCGACCATGCGGACGAACCCGAGGATCGACGAGGCGGTCGCGCCGAGGATCGGCCCGAGGCCCACCGGACGCCCACCTGTCACCTGCGAGTAGAGGCCGTGGATCGCGCCGTAGCCGACGAAGCCGAGCACGGCCAGCTTGATGGTCTGCTTGGCGAGCTGGACGAGGGTCTGGGTCCCGAAGAGACGCTTGAACCCATTCTTCGGACTGATCCGCGCGAGCTGGGGCCGAGCTGCCTTCAGCGAGAAGGAGCGCCCGACCTGCGCGACGTTCGCGACCACTGCGAGCACCGCGAAGATCGCGCCGACGGGCACGATCACATAGGCGACGGCACGCAGGCCTCCGGAGAGCACCGCGAACGCGCCCTGAGGGCTCGGGTGCGACATGACGTTCACGCCCTGGCTGACGATACCGAGGACCCGTTTCTCCGCGTTGGAGAACATCCACGGTAGGAGGAACGTGCCGACGAGGACCGATGCCCAGCCGGAGACGTCAGGGGAGCGGGCCACCTGGCCGCGGTCGCGCGCCTCCTTCTTGCGCTTCGGGGTGGCGGGCTCGGTCTTGGCATGCTTGTCCTCGGTCGCCATGTCAGCCGCCGAACAGATGCGTGGAGTCGCCGAGGGCCCTCGTGAGCAGCTGGCCCACGTAGGCGGGAAGAACTGTCACACCGATTGCGACGAGGACGATCGCGAGGAAGATCTGCATCGGCAGGCCGAGGATCCAGACGTTCATCTGCGGCGCTGCCTTCGTGAGCAGGGCGAGGAGGATCTGCGCGGCGAACAGCACGACGAGTATCGGCGCCGCGATCTCGAGCGCGGAGGTGAACAGAGTCGCGAGGTCGAGCACGACGGTCTCCGCGATCCGGCTCGTCGCACCGAGAGCGAAGCCGGGCGTCTGGAACGAGCGGGCGAAGCCGTCGATCAGGTACATGTAGCCGCCGGAGACGAACAGCAGGACGATGGTGACCTGCTCGTAGAACTGGCCGAGCATCGAGGTCTGGTCGAGGCTGAGCGGGTCGAGCGACGGGGGGAGGTTCAACCCGCCCGAGAGGTCGAGGAAGCTCCCGGCTGTGGTCGCGGTGGCGATGAGGATGGAGACGACGAAGCCCATCGCGACTCCCGTGGTCACGCCGAGCAGGAGCCCGCCGATCAGGCCCACGGTCGTGAGGGGCACCATCGAGGCGGGCACGGTCGGGGCGACGAGCACAGCGAGCCCTACGGCGATGGCCATCGTCGCGGCCGGCGGCACGCTCTGGCGACCGGAGAAGGGGGGGACGACCGCCAGCCAGCCGAGCGCGCGTGCGAGGACGAGCAGGAACGCGACGAGCCACTCGTAGTGGACCGTGATCGTCACGGTCAGCCGCCGGCGATGAGCTGCGGGACGCTCGCGAACAACGCGTGGACGTAGTTGACGAAGGTCCCGAGCATCCAGTGCCCGGCGACGAGCATGACGAGGCCGACCGCGAGGACCTTCGGGACGAAGGTGAGAGTCGCCTCCTGGATCTGGGTCACCGACTGGAAGAGCGAGATGACGAGGCCGACTGCCATCGCCGCGATCATGATCGGTGCGGCGATCTTGGCACCGGTGAGCATCGCGTTCGACGCGAGCTGGAGGACCTGCTGCTCGGTCACCGGAAGCTCGAGACTAGCGTCTGGAGCACGAGCACCCAGCCGTCGACGAGGACGAAGAGCAGCAGCTTGAACGGCAACGAGACGATCGTGGGAGGCAGCATCACGATACCCATCGACATGAGGGTCGCCGCGACCACAAGGTCGATGACGAGGAACGGTACGAAGATGACGAAGCCGATGATGAACGCGGTCTTCAGCTGGGTCAGCAGGAACGCGGGGATGATCGTCGACAGCGGGGCCCCCATCGGCGCCGACGGATGGTCGTGGGCGATGCTCTCCGTGACCGTGAGCTCCTCGGTGCCCGTCTGCTTGAGCATCCAGGTCTTCAAGGGAACCTCTGCTTCCCGGTAGGCCTGGGTCGCGTCCATCTTGCCGTGCAGGTAGGGCTGGAGCGCGTCGTGGTTCATGGCGCTGAGCGTCGGCGTCATGAGGAAGAGCGAAACGAACAGGGCGATGCCGACGAGCACCTGGTTGGGCGGAGTCGTCGCGAGCCCGAGTGCCTGGCGCGTGAGCCCGAGCACGATGATGATCCGGACGAAGCCGGTGCACAGGATCAGCAGCGACGGGGCGACCGACAGGAACGTGCCCGCGAGGATGACGAGGATGCTCGTCGTCGGCTTCGAGAGAGTGTTCCCGAGGTTGATCGAGACCGACGTCGAGGCGAGCAGGGCTGGGTGCACGGGTCTGGTGCCGTTCCTTCGTCTCTTGGGTGCTCAGGACGTCAGCGACGCGCGGTCGCGTCGCGGAGGGCGTCGATGAGCGAGTGCTGTGCACCTGGCCGGCCTGCATCCCGGCGCTGCCCAGCGGGACGCTGCACAACAGGAGCCAGAGGGTGGGAACGCTGCTCGGCGAGGCGCCGTGCGGTGAGGATGTCGACGGGCATCTCCTGCGCTGGCCCGCGCTCGGCGTCGTCGGGCCCTGTGGCGATCCCGGGCGCGCCTCCCTTCGCGTCGTCGAGGAACGTGATCGTCGAGCCGGCGATGCCGACGAGGACCTCGCGTTCGCCCCAGCGCACCGTCGCGATCGCGAGGTCCTTGCCGAGGCTCTGTCGGCTGACGATGCTCAGCCCTCCGGTCGCCGCGCGGCGCTTCGCGGTCGAGGCGCCGCCGCGCAGGCGAGCGAGGACCTTGCTGAGGCCCCAGATGGCTGCGACGACCACGCCGAGCGCGATCGCCATCTGGAGAAGCGAGTGCCCGATCGAGATGTCGGGGAGCGTGGCGACCTTCGCGGTCGCGAGCAGTGCGGGCATGGTCAGCGTGCCTCTTTCGTGAAGTCGTTGCCGATGACCTCGCTCACGCGGACGCCGAGGTTCGTGTCGTCGATGACGACGATGTCGCCACGCGCGAAGAGCGTCCCGTTCACGAGGACGTCGACCGGGCTGTTGCGCGCCCTGTCGAGCTCGACGGACTGCCCGGGACGCACGTCGAGCAGCTCCTGCAGCCGCAGCCGTGCACGACCGAGGACGACCTCGACCTTCAGCTCCACCTGGCCGAGCGCCTCGATGGGCATCCGCGCGCCCGCGTCCGCGTAGTCGCCCACCACGTCCGCGGCCGCGGGTGCTGGCGCGGGTGTTGGCGAGTGCAGCGGCACTTGTACGGGCGCGGGATCGGCGACGGCGACGGCCGAGGGGACCGAGGCACCTGCCTCGCCGGCCGGAGCGGTGTCGATGCCGTGGTCACTCATCGGTTCTCTCCCTTTTCGTGAGGATGGTGCAAGCGACCTTGCTGCCGTTCTCGACGAGGACACCGGTGCCGAACGGCACGTCCTGGACGAGGAGGTCGAGCTCGAAGGGCCCGTCGCCCTGCTCCTGGTCGAGGTGGATGACGTCGCCGACCTGCAGGCTCAGCAGCTCGGTCGGCGTGAGGTGGATCGCCGGATAGGAGACCTTCAGGTCCATCGGCACTGCGAGGATGCGGCGGCGGGCCTCCTTGCGGTCGATCCGCCCTTCCATCCCGTCCGAGCCCTGGTGGTGCTCGATGTGCTCGAGGACCGGGACGAGGACCGTGAGCGGCAGCGAGAGCGTCATGGTCACCGGCTCGTGGTCGCCGATCGTGACGCCCAGCTCGACGACGAGGCACATGATCCCCGGCCTGCCCACTTGGATGAGCAGAGCGCTGCTCGAGTTCTGCACCATGCCGACGCTCAGGGCGATGAGGGTGGCGAACGGCGGGGGGATCTCGTTCCAGACGATCTCGGTGAGCGTGCTCACGAGCGCCCGCTCGATCTCGGTGAGCTGCGTGCGCTCGGGCTCGGTCATGCCGTCGCCACCGAGGTAGAAGTCGAGCAGTGTCAGCACGAGCGACACCGGCATGTGCAGGACGACCCTGCCCTCGAGCGGGAGCAGCATCCCGCTCGAGACGAACGTGGGGTCCGGCAGCGAGGACGAGTGCTCCTCCCAGGTCTTCTGCTCGAACGCGACGAACTCCACATGCGTCGGCTGGCGGATCGCCGAGGTGAGCGTGCTGCCGATGCGATGCGCGATCGTCTCGAGCACCGGCTGGAGCCGGCGCAGGCGCGCGCGCTCGATCGTCTCCTGACGGAGGAGGTCGAATGCCCTCGCGCGTGTGGAGTCCGCGGCGAGGACCGGCGAGCGGCCGTCGTCGTTCGGCGAGCCCCTGCGCGCGCCGGGCGCGCGCGCCGGGGCGTTCTGCACGAGTGTGCTCACGGCACGTTCTCGAGGGCCTGGATGACCGTGTTGGTCGCGGTGAGGACCTTGGTGTTCGCGGTGTAGGCCTCCTGCGCCGTGATGAGGTTCGTGAGCTCGGTGCCGAGGTTGACGTTCGACTGCTCGAGCGAACCGCCGAGGAGCGCACCGCGACCGCCGCTGCCGGGCGTGCCGACGAGAGCCTGCCCGGAGTTGGGGCTCGTCGCGAAGAGCCCGCCACCCTGGTCCGCGAGACCGCCAGGGTTCGCGAAGTTCGCGAGGGCGATCTGGCCGAGCGGCTGGGTCTGGCCGTTCGAGAACGATCCGGTGATCGTCCCGTCCTGGCCGATGGAGTAGCTCTGGAGCGT
>DAHXNN010000024.1 GCA_027365385.1 Acidimicrobiaceae bacterium
GAGATGGCGGACGAAGCGCTCGCGGCCTGCGTCGACCTCGCTGAGGGCGACGCGCGAGCGGTGCTCACGACCCTCGAGGTCGCGATGGCGCTCGCCCGTGCCCATCCCGCCCGCAGCGAGGGGGACCGCCCGCTCGTCACGCTCGAGCACGTGGAGGCGGCGCGCACGACACGCGCCATCCGGCACGGGCGCGACGAGCACTACGACATCGTGAGCGCGCTGATCAAGTCGATCCGCGGCTCGGACCCCGACGCCGGGGTCTACTGGCTCGCCCGGCTCCTCGCCGGCGGGGAGGACCCCCGTTTCATCGCGCGTCGCCTTGTCATTCTGGCGAGCGAGGACGTCGGCATGGCGGACCCGACTGCGCTGCTCGTCGCCGAGGCGGCCGCGGCAGCTCTCGACCGGGTCGGCCTGCCCGAGGCAGCACTGAACCTCGCGCAGGCGGTCGTCCACCTCGCCGTCGCACCGAAGTCGAACTCGTCGGCGGCAGCGTTGTGGCGCGCCCAGCACGACGTCGCGTCCCGGCCGGCCGGCGCCGTCCCTGCCAACCTGCGCGACGCGCACTACCCCGGAGCCGCGGCACTCGGCCACGGCACCGGCTACGAGTATCCTCACGATGACCCCAGAGGTTGGGTCGAGGCGCAGTACCTGCCGGCCGAGCTCGCAGGTACCCGCTACTACGAGCCGTCGCAGCGCGGCGCCGAGCGCGACGTGGGCGAGCGGCTTGCACGGCTGCGCGGCGACGACCGAGACCGGCACGCAGGTGCCCGCGAGGAGGGCTAGCAGATGGCGATGGACGCGGACGGGCTGCGGACTGCCTTCACGCGGTTCTTCGTCGAGCGCGGCCACAGCGCGTTGCCCGCAGCCGGGCTGATCCCCCACGACCCGTCGGTCCTGTTCACGATTGCCGGGATGGTCCAGTTCAAGCCGTTCTTCACCGGCGAGCTCGCCGCTCCGGTCCCGCGGGCGACGACGATCCAGCCGTGCTTCCGGACCGTCGACATAGAGCTCGTCGGGACCGATGCCCGGCACAACACGTTCTTCGAGATGCTCGGCAACTTCAGCTTCGGTGACTACTTCAAGGAGTCGGCGATCCCCTTCGCATGGGAGCTCGTCACCGACGTTCTCGGCTTCGACCCCGATCGGCTCTGGATCACGGTCCACGACTCCGACACCGACGCCGCGGGAATCTGGCGGGAGGCGGCCGGCGTGCCCGCGGACCGGATCCAGGCGCTAGGCGAGGACAACTTCTGGCGCATGGGCACCACCGGGCCGTGTGGTCCGTGCTCTGAGATCTACTTCGACAAGGGCGAGCGCTTCGGCGCTACCGGTGGTCCCGCCCACGGCGGCGAAGAGCGGTTCGTCGAGATCTGGAACCTCGTGTTCATGCAGTACGAGCAGCAGCCCGACGGCACGCTCGAGGAGCTCCCGACGAAGAGCATCGACACCGGGGCGGGGCTCGAGCGGATCCTCACGTTGCTCCAAGGTGTCGACTCGTTGTTCGAGACGGACGTCCTCGTCCCGCTCGTCGACGAGGCCGCCCGGCTGACCGGTCAGCGTCAGGGCGCGTCCGAGCGCAGCGACGTGGCATTGCGCGTGCTCGCGGACCATGCGCGCGCGATGACCTTCCTCGTCTCCGACGGCGTCTTTCCCTCGAACGAGGGTCGGGGCTACGTGCTTCGGCGTGTCGTCCGGCGGGCGGTGCTGCGCGCCCACCAGCTCGGCGTCGCAGGCCTCGTGACCCCAGCGCTCGTCGCGAGCGTCGTCGCAACCATGGGGAGCGCGTACCCGAAGCTCGTGCGGGACCAGTCGCTCGTCGAGACGGTGGTCGGCCACGAGGAGGAGGCGTTCCTTCGCACCCTGCGGGCGGGGACGAGCCTGCTCGCGGAGGAGCTCGGGCGGGGGGCGCGGGTGCTGCCGGGCGACGTCGCGTTCCGCCTGCACGACACGTTCGGCTTCCCCGTCGACCTGACGGTCGAGCTTGCCGAGGAGCAGGGTGTCGAGGTCGACCGGACCGGCTTCGACGAGGCGATGGCAGAGCAGAGGGCCCGCGCGCGTCGGGCCGGCAGGAAGGGCGCGGGCGCGGGCGCTGATCTCGAGGTGTTCCGGGAGGTGCTCGGGCAGTTCGGTCCCACCCGCTTCCTCGGCTACCAGGCGACGACAGCCGAGGGCCGCGTGCTCGCCGTCGAGCGCCGGGGTGACGGCGCTCCCGTGCGAAGCGCGGAGGGCGAGATCGCGCCCGACGGCGCGGTCGTGCTCGACGTCGTGCTCGACGGGACCTCGTTCTACGCGGAGGGCGGCGGGCAGGTCGGAGACACCGGCATGATCGACGGCCCGTCGGGAAGGATGCGCGTGCTCGATACGACCCGTGTCCTCGACTCGATCGTGCTCCACACGGGCTACCTCCTCGACGGGGTGCTCGAGGCGGGCGAGGAGGTGGGCGCGGCGGTCGACGCGGAGCGCCGGGAGGCGATCCGGCGCAACCACACGGGCACGCACCTCTTGCACTGGGCGTTACGCAGCGTGCTCGGCGAGCACGTCAAGCAGCAGGGCTCCCTCGTCGCGCCGGACAGGCTGCGGTTCGACTTCCACCACTTCGCGCCGCTCACGGCCGGCGAGCTCGCCCGTGTGGACGAGCTCGTCAACTCTGCGATTCTTCGTGACGAGCCCGTCCGCGTCTACGAGACATCGCGCTCCGAGGCGGAGCGCTCCGGAGCGATGGCGTTCTTCGGCGACAAGTACGGCGAGGTGGTGCGCGTCGTCGAGGCCGGCGCGGCGTCGGTCGAGCTCTGTGGAGGGACCCATGTCCATGCGCTCGGCATGATCGGTCCCCTTCGAGTGATCTCGGAGTCCTCGATCGGCGCGAACACGCGCCGGATCGAGGCGACGACAGGTGCGGCGTCGCTCCAGCTCGTGCGCGACAACGAGCAGATCCTCGGGCGAGTCGCGGCGGAGCTGCGCACGACGCCCGCCGAGCTGCCCGAAGCGCTCCAGCGACTCGTCGAGCACGACCACGCTCTCGAGGCCGAGCTGCGCGAGCTGCGCAAGGTCGGGCTGCGAGTCGAGGCCACCGAGATGGTCGCCCGGGCCGGTGGCAACCGGGTCGTCGCCCGTCGCGACGGTCTCGACGCGGCCGGCTTGCGAGAGCTCGCGCTCGCCGTGCGCGACCGCGACGGTGTCGAGGCGGTCGCGCTCGTGAGCGTTGCGGCACCGCAGCGTGTCGCGATCGTCGTCGCGACGACGCGTGGGGTAGGTCTGGACGCTCGCGTCGCGATCGCAGCAGCTGCGAAGGCGGTCGGTGGCGGTGGCGGTGGCTCGCCCGAGCTCGCTACCGCAGGCGGGCGTGACGCGGACGGAGCCGCCGGGGCAGTCGAGCTGCTCCGTGCGGCGCTCGTCGCGAGCTGAGCCGTGCCTCGCGGGCCGGGTCGCGTGCTCGGTCTCGACATCGGCATGCGCCGGATCGGGGTCGCGCTCTCGGACTCGGCACGCACCGTCGCGTCGCCCTACGCGGTCGTCGAGCGTCCCGACGGTACGAAGCGGGACTGGCAGCAGATCGTGGCGCTCGTCGCCGAGACCGGCGCGACGGCCGTCGTCGTCGGCCTGCCGCTCTCGCTCGACGGGAGCGAGGGTGTGGCCGCGCGTTCCGTGCTCGGCGACGCGCGGGAGATCGCCGCGATGCTCGACGTGCCCGTCGATACGGTCGACGAGCGACTCACGACCGTCGAAGCGGAGCGACGTCGCCTCGAGGCCGTGGCTGCTGCCGACTCGGTGCGAAGGCAGGGGCGGGGTGCCCGTCGGGGCTCGGCGTACGGGGCGAGCCATGCACGCCGGCGCCCGGTCGTCGACGACGCAGCTGCTGCGGTGCTGCTGCAGGCGTGGCTAGACGCGCGGGGCACCGGGACGTGATCCCGGTACCACCGACGAGCCCGGCACCACCGACGAGCGACGGGCAGCGCGTGGGTGCCCGCACAGCGATTGCCGGGGTGATCGGCGACCCCGTCCGGCACTCGCTCTCGCCGGTGCTGCACAACGCCGCCTTCCGCCATCTCGGGCTCGACTGGATATATGTCGCGTTCGCAGTCTCGCCACAGGACGCGCCTGCGGCACTTCGTGGCGCGGTGACGCTCGGCGTGCGTGGCCTCTCGGTGACGATGCCGCACAAGCAGGCCGCAGCGCGGTCGTGCGACCAGAGGTCAGCCGTGGTGGAACGGCTCGGCGCGGCGAACACGGTCGTCGTGCGCTCGGGCGTCGCGCTCGCGCACTCGACCGACGGCGCCGGCCTTCTCGACGACCTTGCCAGAGCGCTCGGCTTCGACGCCGCGGGCAAGCGCTGCGTCGTCCTCGGCGCTGGTGGCGCAGCCCGTGCTGTCGTGCTCGCGCTCGCCGAAGCAGGCGCGTCGTCGGTCGTGGTGGTCAACCGGACGGCATCGAGAGCCGAGAGCGCGGCGGAGCTCGCCGGGCGGATCGGGCGTCCCGGCACGGTCGGGGAACTCGCCGACGCGGACCTCGTCGTCAACGCGGCGCCTGCCGAGACGGCCGGTCTCGGTGCCGGGACGACTGCGGGCGCCGGTCTCGGGAGCGGGCAGGTCGCCTACGACATGCGTTATGCGCCCGCGACGTCATGCTTCCTCGCGGAGGCTGCCGCCTCGGGCGCGACGGTGCGCAACGGTCTCGGGATGCTCGTGCACCAGGCTGCGTTGCAGTTCGCACTGTGGACCGGCGAGGCGGCTCCGATCGAGACCTTGTGGTCCGCCGCGTGCGGGGCTCTCGGGGACGTAGCGCCGGTAGGATAGGAGGTCGTGGCCGCACACCTGCTCGACAGGGGAGCGCGTGCGCGCTCGAGGCGCGAGGAGAGCGGCGTGCTCGCGGCACTCCGCCACCTCGACGTCGTGCTCCTCGCGTCGACGCTCGCTCTGTCGGTCCTCGGCATCGTCGTCGTGTACTCGGCGACGAAGTCGGTGTACACGTTCGAGCCGACCTACTACCTGAAGCGCCAGCTCGTCTTCTCCGTCATCGGCATCGGCGTAATGGCAGCGGTGACCTTCATCGACTACCGGCGCCTCGAGCAGTGGGCCTACGTGATCTTCGGAGCCGTCCTGCTCTCGCTGCTCGCGGTGTTCGTCATCGGAAAGTCCGTCACCGCAGGATCGGGCGCGACAGCCTCAGGCGTGGCGCAGCGCTGGATCAACCTCGGCCCGTTTCAGTTGCAGCCGTCGGAGTTCGCCGCTCTCGCGCTCGTCGGCGTCCTCGCCGTCTATCTGAGCAACCACAGCGAGGACCTCGGCCCGAAGCGCCTCGTCCCTGCTCTCGTGCTCGCGGGCGTGCCGTTTCTCCTCGTCGTGAAGCAGCCAGACCTCGGCACGGCGATCGTCATGGTGGTCGTGGTCTTCACGATGCTCGTCGTCGCGGGGGTGCGCGTCCGCTATCTCGTGCTGCTCGTCGTGCTGGGGATCGTCGGCTTCTACGGCGGGGTGCAGGTCCACCTCGTCCACGCGAGCCAGATCCAGCGACTGACGAGCTTCTTGCACCCGAGCACGGGCGCGCTCGGGGCGAACTACCAGGAGGACGTCGCGAAGATCGCGATCGGCACGGGCGGGCTGAAGGGCACCGGGCTCTTCGACGGCATCGTGACCACTCTCAACTACCTACCGGAGCAGTCGACGGACTTCATCTTCGCGACCGTCGGCGAGCAGCTGGGCTTCGTCGGCTCAGCCGTGCTCATCGGGCTCTTCGGGGTGATGTCGCTGAGGATCCTGCGGGCGATGCAGTCCGCGAAGGACGGCCTCGGCCGGCTGCTCTGCACGGGCGTCCTGGCGCTCGTGGTGTTCTCCGTCTTCCAGAACATCGGGATGAACGTCGGTCTCATGCCGGTGACGGGGATCCCGCTGCCGTTCATCTCCTACGGCGGATCGGCCATCATCGTGTTCTTCGCGGCCATCGGGCTCGTGTTGAATGTCGAGATGCGACGCTTCCGGTCCCGATGACGACGACACCCGACGACCAGGCGAGCGAGCTGCTCGCGGCGACCGAGGACGGGGCACGGCTGGCCGACGACGGCACCCCCGACGACGGCACCCCCGACGACGGCACTCCCGACGACGGCACTCCCGACGACGGCACCGGGCAGGGATCGGAGCGCAGTCGGGGTCTCCGCGACGTCCCGCGTACCTTCGAGCAGATGCGCTTCGTCGACGTCGTCATGGTGCTTCCGAGCACCAATCCCGTCGTCGTGCTCGAGGAGGTGTCGCCACCGTGCCGTCGGTTGCACATCCCGATCGGCACGCCGGAAGGAGTCGCGATCGCGTACGCGGCGCAGGGGATCCCGACGCCGAAGCCGCTCACCCACGAGCTGTTCGTGGCGGTGCTCGAGGCGCACGGGCTCACCATCGAGTACCTGCGCATCACCGAGGCACACCAGAGCTCGTTCAGTGCCGAGCTCGTGGTGTCGGGGCCCTCGGGGAGCCGCACGCTCGCGTGCCGGCCGTCCGACGGCATCGCCCTCGCGTTGCGCCAGCGGCTCGGGGCCCCGATCGTCGTGGCTCCCTCGGTCCTCGACGAGGTGGGTGTCGAGGAGTAGGCGAGCGGGGTGGACCCGGGCCCGACCTGCCTCCCGGCCGGGTGACGGTGGCGCAGGTCGCCGTCGGCGCCATGCCGCCGAGGAGCGACGCCGTCGTGAAGACGGCAAGCCCGACGACGAGCATGCGGCGCCGCCCGAACACGTCGCCGGCCCGGCCGCCGAGGAGGAGCAGGCCACCGAAGGTGAGGCTGTACGCGTCGACGACCCACGACAGCCCTGCAGAGCTGAAGTGCAGCGAGCGTTGGATGGGCGCGAGGGCGATGTTCACGACGGTGGCGTCGAGGACGAGCATGAGCTGGCAGGTGACACGGAGGGTTCCTCCGGTTTGCAAGCCGGAGGGGTGCTCAACCGAGGTGCGAGAGATGGGCGAAGCGGGTGCAGCGACGAGGCCACGTCGAGCGGACGCGCAGCGCAACTACGAGCGGATCCTCTCGGCGGCCCGCTCCGCTGTCGAGGAGCGCGGTGGGGACGGTCGTTCTGGAGGACGTCACCAGACCTCGCCCAGGTGGAGCGGATGTTCGATCTCGTGATCGCCGGTATCCGGGCCTGATCGGGCGCGACGCTGCGTACGGCAGGGCGTGAGAGCACCGCTGGGCCGTGCTGCGGCCGGGTGCTACGACCCCGAAGGGATCAGCTGGTTGCCCTCGTTCGAGATCCGCATCACGAGCGCCAGCAGGATGTAGTTCGCGACCAGTGACGATCCGCCGTAGGAGACGAAAGGCAGCGTCATGCCCGTGTCCGGGAGCAGCCGAGTCACGCCGCCCATGATGACGAAGGCCTGGAAGCCGAGGGTGACCGTCAGTCCGACGGCGGCCAGCTTCGCGAACTGCGAGCGGGCGCGGAGCGCGGTCCGCAGCCCGGCACCGACGAGGAGCACGTAGCCGACGAGGACGGCGACGGTGCCTGCGAGCCCGAGCTCCTCGCCGATCGCCGCGAAGATGTAGTCGCTCGTCGCGACGGGCAGCACCGTCTCGGTCGCGTTGTTGATCTGCACGAGCCCGAGCCCGATGCCCGACCCGAACACGCCACCCCGACCGAAGGCGAGCTCTCCCTGGATCGGCTGGTAGCCGGCGGCGGTCGGTGCAGACCACGGGTCGAGCCACACGCTGATCCGCTCGCTCACCTGGCCGAGCAGGTGGGACGCGAGGAACGCTCCCACCGCGAAGAGCACGAGGCCGATCACGACGTAGGTCCACCGCCCCGTCGTCACCCAGAGCAGCGAGAGGAACACGACGAAGAGCAGGAGCGAGAAGCCGATGTCGTGCTCGGCGAGGATGATGACGAGGGAGAACACCCACGCGACCGCGACGGGACCGAATGCCCGCAGGTCGGGGAGCAGGTGGTCGCCGACGCGTCGCGTCGGGATCGTGAGCAGCTCGCGCTTCTCGACGAAGTACGAGGCGAAGAAGAGCACCAGCAGGAGCTTGCCCACCTCGACCGGTTGGAAGGACAGCGAGTGGAACGAGACCCAGAGCTTGGCGCCGTACGCGTTCTGGTTCGCGGGGCTGCGCCCGACGACCGGCAGGAGTGGCGCGACGAGGAGCGCGAGCGCGACGGCGAGCAGCAGGTAGCGGTAGCGCTCGAGGTCCCGGGAGCGCTTCACCCCGACCAGGACGAGCGCGTAGGCCACGAGGCCGATGACGATCCACGCGAACTGCTGTCCCGCCTCTGCCGGGTCGAGAGCGACGATCATGACGTAGCCGATGCCGTTCAGCACGAGAGCGACAGGCATCAGGACCGGGTCGCCGTCCGGAGCGAACCGGCGGTTCACGAGCTGCAGGAAAAGTGCGACGCCCGCGAGCCCGGCGAGGATCGTCGAGGCGTTGCGCGGAAGGGCGTTGCTCGTCGCGAGCGAGACGAGCAGGGCTGCAAAGAGCACGGTGACCGCCCCGACGACGAGCAACCCGAGCTCGCTGCGGCGGCGCGCACGCGCCCATCCGCTCGCGGTGCCGAGGCCGAGCCGTCGTGGCCGGACCCGTCGCGTGCCCGCGGCCACCGTCACGGCCGCCAGGCTAGCGGCCCCGCTACCTCGGGCGGTGCCGTGTGCCCGCTAGCCTGGCCGCAATGGCCGGTGACCTCCTCGCGAGCGCGACGGCTCCCGGCTCGGGGTCTGGCACAGATCCCTGCCCAAGCACGGGACTGGCGCAGGCCTCCGGGCGGGGAGAGCTGTCAAAGCTGCTCGAGCCGGCGGAGGTGGGCCCGGAGCGCTTCGTCAACCGGGAGCTCTCCTGGCTCGACTTCGCGGCCCGGGTCCTCGACCTCGCCGCGGATCCCTCGACGCCGGTCCTCGAGCGCGCGAAGTTCCTCGCGATCTTCTCGACCGGTATGGACGAGTTCTTCCAGGTACGCGTCGCGGGCCTGAAGGACCAGCACGCGGCCGGTCTGCGGACCCGCTCGCCGGACGGGCGCACGGTGAGCGAGCAGCTGCGGGCAGTGCGCTCGCGCGCCGATGGCCTCGTCGTGCGCGCGTCCGGGATCGTGATGGACGACCTCGTGCCGGCGCTCGGCGTCGCGGGGATCCGTGTCGTCACCTACGAGGAGCTCGACACCGACGCGCGAGGCGAGCTGCGCGACATCTTCGACCGCGAGATCTTTCCGGTCCTGACGCCGCTCGCCGTCGACCCGGGTCACCCGTTCCCGTACATCTCGAACCTCTCGCTCAACCTCGCGGTCGTCGTCGCCGACCCGACTACCGGCGAGCAGCGCTTCGCCCGGGTGAAGGTGCCGCCGCTGTTGCCGAGGTTCGTCCCGCTCGGCGACAAGGTGCGCTTCGTCCTGCTCGAGCAGGTGATCGCCGCGCACCTCGACCAGCTCTTCCCGGCGATGACGATCGGCGCGTTCCATGTCTTCCGGGTGACGCGCAACGCGGACCTCGACCTCGACGACGGCGAAGCCGACGACCTGCTCGAGGCTGTCGAGGTCGAGCTGCGGCGCCGGCGCTTCGGTCGTGCCGTCCGCCTCGAGGTCGACGCGACGGCCGGGCCCGACGTGCTCGGGATCCTCGAGCGCGAGCTCGAGCTCGGCCCGGACGACGTCTATGCCTCGAGTGGAGCCCTCGACCTCGGACAGCTCTGGGCGCTCGCGGACCTCGACCGACCGGAGCTCCACGAGCCGCAGTGGATCCCGACCACCCAGCCCCGGCTCGCTCCGGTCGGCGACGAGCCCGTCGACCTGTTCGCGGTCGTGCGCGAGCGCGACGTCCTCGTCCAGCACCCGTACGACTCCTTCGCGAGCTCGGTGGAGGCGTTCATCTCGCAAGCAGCCGCGGACCCCGACGTCCTCGCCATCAAGCAGACGTTGTACCGGACCTCGGGGGACGCGCCGTTCGTGTCCGCTCTCGCTCGTGCCGCCGAGGCGGGCAAGCAGGTGGCTGCTCTCGTCGAGCTGAAGGCCCGCTTCGACGAGCAGCGCAACATCGTCTGGGCGCGTCAGCTCGAACAGGCGGGCGTCCACGTCGTCTACGGCGTGGTCGGCCTGAAGACGCACTCGAAGACGGCGCTCGTTGTGCGGCGGGAGGCGGACGGCATCC
>DAHXNN010000141.1 GCA_027365385.1 Acidimicrobiaceae bacterium
GCACGTCTTCGACCGCTTCTATCGAGGCGGCAGCGCTCGGCGCGTCCCCGGCTCGGGCCTCGGGCTCGCCATCGTGAAGCGGATCGTCGACGCCCACCGGGGAGACGTGGGCATCGAGCCCGCCCCCGGCGGTGGGACGCGAGTCGTCGTCAGCTTGCCGGCACTCGATCAGGGCGAGGCGGGCGAGACGTGAAGCTCCGTCTCGACGTGACGACGCAGTGCTTTCGCGCCCGTGCTCAGGTGGTGTCGGACGTGTCCGAGGCGACCGCGAGCTCGTCGCGCCGCGCTCGTCATGGCGCGATGGCGTGGGTCGAGGCGGGCCTTGCTCGCTCCTTCCTGCTGCCACTGTTACAGCCCCGTGTCGCGCTCGGTTCGGCGGCGCAGCCGAGAGCCGCTGGTTGGACCATCGCTCGGTAGGCTCTGTCGACGTGCGAGCGGGGTGGGAGGAGCGGCCGATCATCCTGCTCGACGGGCTCCACAAGCACTTCGGAGGCGTCGTCGCCCTCGACGGGCTCGACCTCGAGGTAGAGCGAGGGACGGTCCTCGGTCTCCTCGGGCCGAACGGTTCGGGCAAGACGACGACCGTCAGGATCCTCGCGACCCTGCTCTCTCCCGACAGCGGGTATGCAGAGGTGGCGGGCATCTCGGTCACCGAGCACCCAGCGGCGGTACGAGCGCTGATCGGTCTGACCGGCCAGCAGGTGGCAATCGACGAGCATCTGACGGCGCGCGAGAACCTCGCGATGGTTGCACGCCTTCGCCACGTCCCGGGAGCTGTCGCGCGTGAGCAGGTCGATGACCTGATCGAGAGGCTGACTCTCGGAGCTCTGGCCAGCCGGGTCGTGCGGACGCTGTCGGGCGGGACGCGGCGACGCCTCGACCTTGCCATCAGCCTTCTCGGCCGCCCGCGTGTCCTCGTCCTCGACGAACCGACGACAGGGCTCGACCCGCAGAGCCGCTTCGCTCTCTGGGAGGTCATCGAGGACCTCGTGAGGGACGGCATGACGGTGCTCCTCACGACCCAGTATCTCGAGGAGGCTGACCGGCTCGCGACGAAGATCGCCGTGATCGACGCCGGGCGCGTGGTCGCCCATGGTCGTCCCGAGGTGTTGAAGGCAGCGGTCGGCACCGAGGTGATCGAACTCGTGCTCCACGACGCAATGGACGTTGCTCGTGCGGCAGCGGCGCTCGAGTCGCTCGCCGCGGGTGGCGTCGTGGTCGACCTAGGTGCCCGCGTGGTGAGGCTTCGTGCGTCGCAGCGTTCGACGATCATCGACACGGTCCGCTGCCTCGACGCCGCGGGCGTCGAGCTCGAAGATGCACGCGTCCACAACTCGACCCTCGACGACGTGTTCTTAGCGCTCACCCACCGCGAGACGGCGGGGGTTGTCGACGGAGCGGACGTCAGGTGCCTCGATGGACAGCCCGATCGCGCCGTAGGCACTCTCGGACCGGTGCCTGAGCGCCCGTCTGGCGCGCCGTGGCCGCTCGCTTGCTCACAAGGTGACAGGGAGCGCATCGTGACTCGCCTCGGTCACGCGGTCCAGGACACGGTGGTCATCGTCTGGCGGAACCTGCTGCGCTACGTCCGCCTGCCCAACCTCTTGGTCTTCTCGACCGTGCAGCCGATCATGTTCGTCCTCATGTTCAACTACGTCTTCGGCGGGGTGATCAAGCTCACGGTCCGTGGGCCCTATATCGACTTCCTCATGCCGGGCATCTTCGTCCAGGCTGTCGTGTTCGGCTCGACCCAGACCGGTGTCGCACTAGCGGACGACCTGTCGCGGGGGATGGTGGATCGCTTCCGGTCTTTGCCGATGGCGCGTCTTGCAGTTCTGATGGGTCGCACGCTCGCAGACGGCGTGCGCAATCTCACGGTTCTCGTGATCATGGCCGGTGTCGGCACGGCGATCGGCTTTCGCCTCGAGCGAGGGCTGCTCCCAGCCCTCGCAGCGACGGGGCTCGCCCTCGCGTTCGGCCTGTCCTTCTCCTGGCTGTCGGCTGTGGTCGGGCTGGTTGCCGGTAACGTCGAGGCTGCCCAGGCGGGGGAGATGACGTGGATATTACCCGTGGTCTTCGCGAGCTCGGCGTTCGTCCCCGTCACGACGATGCCCGGTTGGCTCCAAGCCTTCTCGAAGGCCGATCCGGTCACCCTCACCGTGGACGCGATGCGAGGCCTCGTCCTCGGCGGTCCGGTCGAGGTCCGGCTCGTCGAATCGCTGCTCTGGGTGGCAGCGATTCTCGGTGTGTGCCTGCCGTACGCGGTCTGGCGTTACCACCGGCTCGCATGAGGGCACTTTGGGGCCTCCCGGCATGAGTGTGGGTCGATCTAGGCCTGAATCAAGCGCAGCAAGCGTTCTCCCGCCCTACTCGCCCGAGCTGAATCCCGACGAGTGGGTCTGGCACAACATCACACACGACCGCGTAGCCAAGATGGCGGCGCGGAGCCTCGAAGAGATGAGAACCGGTACCTGAGAAGGCAGGTGAGCGTCTCCAGGCGCACCGGGAGATCATCCTCGGGTTCTTCCGGTCCCCGGATCTCTCCTATATCAAGGCATGAGTACCGGAGATGTCCAGTAAACGACTATCCCATTAGTGAGCTCTTCGCGTGAGCACACACGTCCGGGGACCGATGCAAAGTGCGCTAGCAGGTCGAACTCCCGACGCGAGAGGTCGACACGCCCGTCTGCGAGCTCGACGATCCGAGCGAGGAAGTCGATCCGGAGCGCCCCGATCTCGATCGGATCGTGGGCCCTAATCGGCTGGCGCTCGGCCCTTCGGGCCCGCTCACGGTGGCGCATGGCTGCATCCATGCGAGCAACCGGCTCGCGGAGCCGGAAGCGCTTTGGCACGTAGTCGTCCGCACCGAGCTCGAAGCTGAGCACGACGCCGATCTCCTTCGCGACTGCGGAGAGCATGACGGTGGGGACGTCGGAGATTCGCCGCAGCTCTCGACAGACGTCGGTCCCCGACATTCGGGGGAGTCGCATGTCGAGAAGGACTCAATCGGGTGCGGTGTCCCCAAACGCATGGAGCGCGCTCTTCCCGTCGATGGCGACGCGGACGAAGAAACCCTCGCTCTTCGTGCCCGAGGCCAGAGCATCTCGGAAGGACGCATCGTCGTCGACGACAAGGACAGACACGGCCACGCCGGTAACCAGGCACGCAAAGCGCCCGATCTCACGTCGCGCGCGTCCCATTTCGAGACGTCACCGTCCCGTGACGCAGATGTCAGCAGCAAGTGCACGTCCGTTCAGACTTGCCGGATACATTGACGGCAGCCAATCTGAGTGTAGTATCGTGTATCGACCGCTGTCAATGTCGGAGGGAGGAACTATGGCGTCGAAGAGGCCAGGCATCGTCGCCCCGGATGACACTGACGCGCTGTGCTGCCCCTCGCTCGTCGAGAGTCCTCTCGGGGAGGCTGAGGCCGTCGAGCTCTCGCGTGTGCTCGGGGCCTTGGCTGATCCCGTGCGGATCCGCCTGCTCTCGATCGTGGCGGCACAGGGCGAGGTCTGCTCCTGCGACCTCGAGGGACCCCTTGCCAAGAGCCAGCCCACAATCTCGCACCACACCCGGATCCTCTCCGAGGCCGGCTTGCTCGACGGCGAGAAGCGTGGCCGCTGGATGTGGTGGAGCGTGAACTCCGGCCGGCTCGCCGCGGTGCGCCGCGTGCTCGGGGGCTAGCCGCAACTACTCGCGTTGGCCAAACTTGGCCACGGGTACCTCACCGGCCAAGTCCACCGAAGCATCCAACGCAAGTGATCCATCCGAGGTGACGTGTGTGGCACCTGCGGCCGCCGGCGTCGCAGCGCAGCCGGCACGGGAGCGGTAGGGCCGGATCACTCCG
>DAHXNN010000153.1 GCA_027365385.1 Acidimicrobiaceae bacterium
AGCGGCAGGCGCCAGGGCACACGATCCGGGTGGCGGTGTCGATCGCCGGGCGCCCCTTCCTCACCTACGCGGCCGACGGCATCATCGTCGCGACCCCTACGGGGTCGACCGCCTACAACCTCTCGGCCCGCGGGCCCATCGTCTCGCCCCATCTCCGGGCGATGATCCTCACGCCGATCTCTCCCCACATGCTCTTCGACCGCTCGCTCGTCCTCGAGCCCGACGAGACTGTCGGTCTCGACCTGCTCGACGGCCGCCGTGCGGTGCTCTTGGTCGACGGCTCGGTCGTCGTGCCGCTCGGTCCGGACGAGTCCGTCGCGGTCGGCGCGGGTGAGCGGATGGCTCGTATCGTGCGCTTCGGTCGGCCGGACTTCCACGCGATCTTGCGCGGCAAGTTCGGGCTCACCGACCGCTGAGCGCCGCGGACGGGAGGCGCCGGGCCATGCTCGTCGAGCTGCGCGTTCGAGAGCTCGGTGTCATCTCGGATCTCGACGTCGTCCTCGGGCCCGGGCTCACGGCGCTCACCGGCGAGACCGGCGCCGGCAAGACCCTCCTCGTCGAGGCGCTCGCCCTGCTCCTCGGCGGGCGGGCGGACGGCTCGGTCGTGCGGGCGGGAGCGGAGGAGGCTCTCGTCGAAGGTCGCTTCGTCGCCGGCGAGTCGGGCGAGGAGCTCGTGCTCGCACGTGCCGTGCCGGCGAGCGGCCGCTCCCGCGGGTTCGTCGACGGTCGCATGGCGTCGGCGGCCGTGCTCGCGGAGTCGGGCAGTGGTCTCGTCGACCTCTACGGTCAGCACGAGCACCAGTCGCTGTTGCGACCCGGCGTGCAGCGTCAGGCCCTCGACCGCTACGCGGGTGTCGACCTCGGACCGGTGCGCGATCTGCGCCGGCGGGTCGCCGAGCTCGACGAGGCGATCGACGCGCTCGGGGGCGACGAAGCGACCCGAGCAAGAGAGCTCGACCTGCTCCGCTACGAGCTCCACGAGATCGACGAGCTCCGTGTCGTGTCGGCTGAGGAGGACGACGAGCTCGCTGAGGAGGAGGGGTTGCTCGCAAGCGCGACGGCACTGCGGGCGGCACTGACCGACGCCCACGAGAGCCTCGCGAGCGACGCGGGTCCCGGCGCCGTCGACCGCGTCGGGGACGCTCTCGCGGTGCTAGAGCGCCACGCGCCACTGGGCGGTATCGCCGGGCGTGTGCGCTCCCTGCTCACCGAGCTCGACGACGTCGCGAGCGAGGTCCGGCGGGCGTCGGAGCTCGCAGAGGAGGACCCGGAGCGCCTCGCAGCGGTGCGCGAGCGGCGGGAGAGACTCCACCGCGTCGTGCGCAAGCACGGCGAGCACCTCGGCGACGTGCTCGCCTTCGCTGCCAGTGCGCGCCGGCGGGTCGAGGAGCTGTCGGCCGCGGACGAGGCGCGCCGGGCGCTCGCGAGCGAGCGAGCGGTGCTCGCCGGTTCGCTCGCCGAGGCGGAGGAGGCCGTCGGCTCGTTGCGTCGGGCTGCCGCACCAGGGCTGGCGCACCGTGTCGAGGAGCATTTCGGCGAGCTCGCGCTCCCCGGTGCCCGGCTCGAGGTCGCCCTCGGCTCGACGGGGATCGCCGACGACGTCGAGCTCCGGTTGGCTGCGAACCCAGGTGAGCCATACTTGCCGCTCGCGAAGGCCGCGTCGGGAGGCGAGCTCGCGCGGACGATGCTCGCGCTCCGGCTCGTGCTGACCACGAGCCCCCCGACGCTCGTCTTCGACGAGGTGGACGCGGGGATAGGCGGCGCGGCGGCACTCGCTGTCGGGCGAGCCTTGGCCGCGCTCGCGCGCTCGCGCCAGGTGCTCGTCGTGACCCACCTGGCGCAGGTGGCCGCGTACGCGGACAGCCAGATAGCGGTCGCGAAGGCCGAGCAGCACGGCCGAAGCGTCACGAGCGCCCACCCGGTCGAAGGCGACGAGCGGCTCGCAGAGCTCGCCCGGATGCTCTCGGGCCATCCCGCGAGCGCCACGGCACGGCGTCACGCTGCGGAGATGCTCGCGTCTGCCGGCCGCGGCTGAGCTGGCGGGGACCGGGACCGCCCGGTGCGCGACGCGTGGGCCGCACACCGGGCACAGCGGTCCGCGTCCCCGGACGCTCGTGCCTGTAGCGTGGTCGGGGCGATCACCGGAGGAGACCGTGGCGAAGTTCGTGTTCGTGACCGGAGGCGTGTCGAGCTCGCTCGGCAAAGGGCTGACGGCTTCCTCGCTCGGACGGCTCCTCAAGTCCCGTGGGTTGCGGGTCACGATGTGCCAGCTCGACCCGTACATAAACTTCGACCCCGGGACGATGAACCCGTTCGAGCACGGCGAGGTGTTCGTCACCGAGGACGGGGGAGAGACCGACCTCGATCTCGGCCACTACGAGCGGTTCATCGACGAGAACCTCCACCGGAGCTCGAACGCGACGACCGGTCAGATCTACTCAGCCGTCATCCAGAAGGAGCGTCGAGGCGACTATCTCGGCAAGACGGTGCAGGTCATCCCTCACATCACCGACGAGATCAAGGAGCGGATCCGCCGGCTCGAGACGTCGGTGAAGGACGTCGACGTCGTGATCGTGGAGGTCGGCGGGACCGTCGGCGACATCGAGATCGTCCCGTTCCTCGAGGCGATCCGGCAGTTCAGGCGTGACGTCGGCCGGGAGAACGTGTGCTATGTCCACCTCACGCTCGTGCCGTACCTCGCGCCCTCCGGCGAGCAGAAGACCAAGCCGACGCAGCACTCCGTGACCGAGCTGCGGAGCAGGGGCATCCAGCCCGACGTCATCGTCTGCCGCAGCGACCACCCGATCTCCGAGCAGCTCAAGCGCAAGGTGTCGTTGCTGTGCGACGTGCCGATCGACGCGGTCGTGTCCGCCGTCGACGCGAAGAGCATCTACGAGATCCCCCTCCTGCTCCACGAGGAAGGGCTCGACGACACCGTCTGCGCCATCTTGCGCCTCGACGGACCCGGCCACGAGATCGACATCTCGTCGTGGGAGAGCTTCGTGTCCCGCGTGCTCTCGGCGACCGAGACCGTGCGTGTCGGCGTGATCGGCAAGTACGTCGACCTGCCGGACGCCTACTTGTCCGTTACCGAGGCCCTCCGCCACGCGGGCTTCCACCATGGCGTCCAGGTCGCCGTCGAATGGGTCCAGGCGAGCGAGGTGACAGGGATGCTCGCCGAGGCGCACCTCGGCGAGCTCGACGCGGTGGTGATACCTGGTGGGTTCGGCGAGAGGGGTGTCGAGGGCAAGATCGCAGCGGCCGGCTACGCGCGCGAGCACGGCCTGCCCTGCCTCGGGCTCTGCCTCGGGCTGCAGGTGATGGTCATCGACTTCGCACGAGGTGTCGCCGGGCTCGACGGGGCGAACTCGAGCGAGTTCGACAGCACGAGTCCCTACCGGGTCATCGACCTCATGGACGACCAGGCAGACGTCGTCGACCTCGGAGGCTCGATGCGGCTCGGCGCTTACGTCGCACGGCTCCTGCCGGGCTCGCAGGTCGCCGAGATCTACGGGGACACCACCGTCACCGAGCGGCACCGCCACCGCTACGAGGTGAACCCTCGCTACAGGGAGCGCTTGGAGCAGGCTGGTCTCGTCTGCTCCGGATCGTCGCCTGACGGCCTGCTCGTCGAGTTCGTCGAGCTGCCCACGCACCGCTTCTGGGTCGGCACCCAGGCGCATCCGGAGTTCAAGAGCCGCCCTGGTCGGCCGCACCCGCTGTTCCGCGAGCTCGTCGCGGCGGCGATCGAGCGCTCGCGGTCCCGCCAGCCCCACCTGTTCGAGCTCGGTGCAGATGCCTCCTGAGCCGGCGCCGTTCCGGCGGATCGGCGAGAGGACCCGTCTCGAGCTCGGGTTCCTCACGGTTGCAACGGGCACCTACGTCGGTCCCGACGGCTTCACCTTCGAGCGCGACATCGTCCGCCATCCGGGAGCCGTATGCGTCGTCGCCCTCACCGACGCGGGTGCAGTCGTCTGTGTGCGCCAGTACCGCTCGGCCGTCGACCGCTACGTGCTCGAGATCCCAGCCGGCAAGATGGACGTACCGGACGAAGAGCCCGCGGCGTGCGCGAGACGCGAGCTCGCCGAGGAGGTCGGCCTCGCAGCCGGGTCGCTCACCGCCCTCGTCACCTTCTTCAACTCGCCCGGATTCACCGACGAGACGACGCACTGCTTCCTCGCCGAGGATCTCTCGGACGTGGACAGATCGACCCAGGGCGTCGAGGAGGACCATATGACGATCGAGCGCTTCCCTCTCGAGGATCTCGACGGCCTCGTCGCAGCCGGCGAGCTCGTCGACGCGAAGACGATCATCGCATGCTCGATCGCGCGAGCGGCACTAGCGGCCCGTGCCACGGTGGAGCTGGCTGCAGGAGCCACTGCGTCTCCCGCGGTGGTCGCCGCCGGCGCGGTCCGTGCAGCCAAGGCGGGTGGCTAGCTCCGCGACGCGGGCCGAC
>DAHXNN010000154.1 GCA_027365385.1 Acidimicrobiaceae bacterium
GACCGGGCGCCTGTTCGACGACCAATCCATCTCGATGCAGTCCTCCATCTTCCCAAGCAGGATCTCGACCAACCGGCGCCCAAGCCAGCGGAACGAGTCTCTGCCCGAGCTGGAGCCCTCCGGTCGCCGCGGGTGCGTTGCGGGCTCGCCACCTACTGCCAGCCCGGACAAGGGCTGGACCATTGGGTCACCGAATACCGGGACCGCGACGGGGGGCGATGGGTCCGGATGGAGCCGTCCTTGTCCGTCCGGCGGGTCTCACGTACGTACAGGCCTGCAAGATCAGCAGATCGTCCAGCAAGAGTCGGTTACTCGTGTGCCTGCAAGCTCAGTAGGTGCGGCCCGATCGGCGTGAGCCAGCGGAGATTCTCCCGATCACCGGAGAGCTCGAGGCGTCGCCGCAGCACCGGGTTGTCGCCGGACTGGCTGGCATGGCAGGCGATTGCGGAGCGTTGCGGCTCACGGTCTACGCCGATGACGATGTCGATCTCGGAGTCCGCACGCCCGACGAACGCGGTCCCGTGCTCGGCGTTGAGCTGGGCGGCGACTCGCTCTGTCAGTACCCAGGCGAGCACCGGCAGGTGGTGCTCGGTCGCGGCGAGGACCGCTGCCTCGGTTGCACGACGGTGGTCCGGATGGCCGGTGATCCCGCCCTCGTCGAACACGACCAACAGCTCCGCGCGTCCCGTCGCCTCGTCCACCCGTTGCGCCAGCTCCTCGAGGGGGATCTCGCCGAGATCGCCATCTGGGTACGACAACAAGGTGACCTCGTCGAGCCCGAGCACCGCGGCTGCAGCCCGGAGCTCCTCGGCCCGGACCTCCCCGAGAGGCCGGCTCTCCCCACCGAGCGTCGAGGCCTCGCCGTGAGTGAGACACAGGACCCGCACCGAGGTCCCCTGTTCCGACAGCACCGAGAGAACCGCGCCGAGTCCGAAGGACTCGTCGTCGGGGTGGGCACACACGACGAGCGCCTCGTCGACGCGGGGGAGGTCGCTCGGGTGGCTCGTGGCGGAGGTCTCCCCAACGCTGCCGCTTGTCGTCGAGGCGACGACGGGCTCAGGCTCTCGGCGTGTGCGTCGGCGCACCCGTCACCACCCGATCGCGGTCGGCATCCTCCGGCCGTTCCTTGCGTGCCACAGGTACGCTCGCTCGAAGATCCGTTTCGCGAGCAGCCATTGGGGCCCCTCGGACACGGTCGGGATCTTGTCTCGCGGCGGGCGGACCGGATCCATCGCCAGGTAGGCGCCGCTGTTGCCCATGTCGAGCACGCAGCGGGCGGACAGCTCGAAGCTGCGAGGCTCTCCTCCAGCTATCTGCACTGTAATGTCGGAGGCGGCGATCTGCGCCATCTGCTCGGTCATGTGTCCGGTCTTCAGGAAGTTGACCGGCACCGGAGTTTCGCCGACGGGTGGTAGGGCAACGGCCACCCCGACTGCGTAGACGTCCGCTGCGCTCTGATGACGGTAGTGGGCGTCGACAGCGATGAAGCCCTTGGGGTTGGCGAGCCCGGGGCTCATGGCGACCGCCTCGACCCCCGCGAGTGGTGGGATGACGATCGAGAGCACCGAGGGGATGGACCCGCCTTCCCTCACTTGTACGGCGTCGGCGGTGATCTTCGTCACCGCAGCGGAGGTCCGGTAGGAGATGTCGCGCTCCTCGAGCTCGCCCTCGAGGAGCTGGCGGATCTTGCCGGTTCCGCCCATGCCCATGTGGCCCAGGTAGGGCTCGGGGGTGACGAGGCTCATCGGCACCAGGTGGCGCAGCTTGTGCCGGCGCAGCAGGTGATCGAGCCCGAAGGCGAGCTCGTAGGCCGGCCCGATGCAGCTCGCCCCGGGCGCTGCGCCGACGACGACCGGGCCGGGGTCGGTAAGCAGAGCACGAACGGCACCGGCGAGCTCCTCGGCCTCGGGAGGCGACATCGGCGAGTGCCCCGGCCCGTCGAAGGGCCCGAGGCCCTCGACGGCCTCGTTGGCGCTGCGGTGTCCGGTCGCGACGACGAGGAAGTCGTAGTGGTGCCCGCCGCTCGTCGTCGTCACCACCTTGGCCTCGGTGTCGATGCCGGTAGCGGTCTCGTGGGCGAAGTGCACCTGCTTGGCGGCGAGCGGCCGGGCGAGGTCGAAGGAGATCCGGGGGATGGTGCGCGACCCCGTCGCCACCCAGGTGAGCGAGGGGACGAACGTGAAGCGCTCCCCCTTGGCGACGAGGGTGATCTCCGCCTGCTCGGGCGAGAGTCGGCGGCGTAGCTCGTAGGCTGTGGTGAGGCCGCCGAAGGAACCCCCGACGATGACTATCCGCACGCGCCCGGTCATCGTGTGACCTCCTTGTCGAGGAGAGCCTCGGGTTCGATGTCACCGAGGCATCTCACGAGCTCTTGAACTGCCGCTTCGCCACCGCGGCCATGTGTGCCCCCGTGTGACGCGGGCCTGTCGTGCTCAAAAGCTCACGACCTTGTCGGCCCAGATCGTCCACTCGGTCGCGTCGTCGAGGCCCGACCGCCGGGCGCCCTCGACGAGCTTGTCGTCGGTGAAGGCACGGGCGTCCATGCACGTGCCACAGCAGCCGACCTCGCCGCCGTGGCGAACGACGGAGGCCACCATCCGGTCGAGGTGGTAGTAACCCTCGGGCAGCTTCTGGTTCGCCAGCGCGCAGCCGACGGCGTCGCCGAACAAGAACACCTTCAGCTCGACGCCTTCGCGCCTGGCGAGGGTGTCCGCGAGACGGAGCCCGTTGTAGGAGCGTTCGGACCCATACGGTGGGTCGTTCAAAATGGCGAGGATCTTCACGAGCGCTCCTTGTATTCGAGGTTCTGGCTGGATGGGGGGCTCCACCGGCTCGTGGACGCACCTGATCGCCGCGGCCGACGCGGTGCTTCACCGTTTCTGGTGTCGACAGCTCGCGAGGCGATCCGGCGGACGTCGGGGGCGCCCATCACTCCCAGGCCCCGGCCCCGGCGGCAACCGGCAGGCCTGCCCGACGCCACTCGGGCATGCCGTCCTCGAGGCAGCGTGCCGGGCGGCCACGCCCGCGGAGGGTCGCGACGGCCTCGGGCGCGAGCAGGCAGAGCGGTCCCCGGCAGTAGGCGACAACCTCGACGGTGGGGTCGAGCTCGTCGAGCCGCGCCTCGAGGTGCTCCAAGGGGAGCGAGATCGCCCCGGCGATGTGCCCGGCTGCGTACTCCTCGCGTGGGCGCACGTCGAGGACGACGACATCTCCTGCGCGGACCCGCTCGAGCAGCTCGCCCCGGGTTACTCGCTCGGCGCCGTGCGCATCGGTGTCGAGCGCCCGGAGGATCTGGTCGACCTCGGCAAGGCGGGCACGGGCCAGGTCGCTGAGTGCTCCGACGAAATGGCAGACCTCCTCGCCGGCTGCCCGGTAGTAGACGCGTGTCCCCGCCCGGCGGGTCTCGACGAGGCGGGCCTGGCGCATCACCTGCAAATGTGCCGAGGCGGTCGTGAGCTTCAGGCCGCTCGCCGAGGCGAGCGCCTCGACGCTGCGCTCGCCCTGGCAGAGCAGGTCGAGCAGCTCGATGCGCTTGGGGTGCATGACCACCTTGCCGATCCGGGCCAGCTGTTCGTAGAGGTCGGCCCGCCCCTGCTCGCTGCTCCTATACTCCATATATCTATAGATAACAGGTTCCCCGGCCAGGAGCAAGGCCGGACGGGTCCTGGGGGATGTACGACACCCATCTCTTTCACATGGGCTCGAGAAAGGTGGGAGGTCGACAGTCGACCGCCAACCCACGCTGCCGCAGCCGCGCTCGAAGGGCTCCCCGAGGAGGGCAGGGTCGACTTCGGCAACAGCTACCAAGGAAAGGACTGACCGTGAGAACGATGGAACGAGACGACGTCGAGCGAGGCCCGAGGGCCGACCGGCCCTGAGGGCGTGGCCGATGACAGGCTCCGCCGGCCAGCTGTCTTCCACCACCTGCGCATGCTGCGCGGCCGGGGGGCGGTGCGGAGCGAGCGCCGGGCACCTGCGTCTACTACTGCGCAACGAGCGACGCGCTGCGCCCGCCGCGACATGCGGACTAGCTGGATGACGCGGAGGGAGAACACGTCGAGGAACCGGAGGGCCATGACACCATCCACGCGGCGGTCGTGTCTCGTTACGGGAAGCCCAGCTCAGCGATCAGAGATGGCTGCTCGGCACCCACAGGCTCGGACGCGTGGTGCGATCGTCGGGACATGTGCGCCGAAGAACGGCGAGTGCTGCCTGTCCTGGTGCGAGCGCGCCATGGAGTCAGGGGCGCGAGCCCATGTAGTGGAGATCATTGTGCATGGCAGTTGCATCCTCGTCGGCTTGACGTTGGCGGCGACCGAGGGCGGCACAGGAGTCTTCGAGCGATGGCGTCGTGACGCTGCATCTTCCCATTACCTCGCCCGGTACCACGCCCGACGCCACTCGATCTCCAGCCTGCGTCCATACGAGCGCCCCCTCGGCGGGGTGGGTCAGCGGCTCTTCGCTCGGGAACAGCTCTCTTCGTCCCAGCGGAACGACCACCAGCACGCGGGAAGCGCCGGCGGCGCAGTCGGCGTAGTCGGTGCTCTCGTTGGAGTGGACACCCCCGTCGATGTGGCGGCGCGCGCACGACGAGCGCGTAGGATCGGGCGGGGAGGCAAGTCGTGCGGGCCGATGCCGTCGTGGTGGCCTCGAGGCTCGAGGTGGTCCGCTGACCGGCGCGGGCGGTTCTATCCCGTCGAGGAGGCGCGGACGATGGCGGGCACGCGATGCCCGGCGTGAGGCCGGCATGGGTCGCAAGATGACGCGTACCGTCGCGTCGCTCGACGCGACGGCCGCTCCCATTCGCGCTCGCGCCGAGGAGCCCGGCGTGCATCCGACTGCCCGCGGTGCACGCATGAGGTCGCGATGGCTCTCACCACGCGCACTGCTGCTCCACCTCGAGGTCGTCCTGGTCGCCCCGGCGTGCGTGGGCGCGGGTTGGTGGCAGGCGACGCGAGCCCTGGCGGGCAACGGGCTCAGCTGGGTCTATTCGGTCGAGTGGCCCGTGTTTGCGCTTCTCGCCGTCGCCGGGTGGTGGCACCTGCTCCACGAGGATCCCGGCGCGTACCGCGCACGCAAGGCTGGGTCCTCGGTGACCGGGTCGGAGCCCGAAGGCGCAGCCCGGCCCGACGCGCGCGTCCCGGCGGTGCCTGTCCCGCTGGGGCTCTTTCTCCCAGAGCCCGTTGGCGAGGGCGGCGGCATCGGCGTGGGGGCGCCCCACCGGACGTTGCCCACCTCGTCCCTGACGGGCGTCGGCACCGCTCCTGGGCCGACGGTGACGGTCGACGGGACGACCGCGCGGCTGGCGACGGCCCTCGCCGTGCTCGTCGGTCTCGACCTCGTCCTCGGGATGGCCACCCTCGTCGTCGTGTCACCCGAGCGCCCGACCGGCTGGGTTCCGTCGAGATGGGTGGCCCTCTATCTGTTGCACGGTCTCGTCGGTCTACCGCTCGCGGTCGGTGCCGTGCTGCTCCTCGCCCGCGTCCGAGGTGCGACGCGGATCTCCCGCCTGAGCGGGTGGACGGGTGCCGTCGGTGTCCTCGTCGCCGCTGCCGGCGGCCTCCTCACGGTGTCGCACCCCGCGCGGCTGGCCGGCATGGCCCTCATGCTGCTCGGTGCCGTTGCTGCGGGCTTCGGCTACCTTTTCCCGACGTTCGAGAAGCTCGGAAGCTGACGAGACTGCCTGAGGTGAGCCGGCGCGAGGGCGCGTAGCGCTCGACGGCCTGACCCGGTCGCCGGGAGTCGTGGGCGGTCACCGACGAGCCGGTGTCCGGTCAGCGCCCGCCTCAGCGTCGCAGGGCCACCTGGCGCATGCCCCAGGTGATGACGCCACGTCGCCCGTCCTGGAGGCGGCTCGTAAGCGCTTCGTCGAGCTCGTCCGCCGCTCTGTCGTCGACGCCTATGCACGCGAGTGCCTCGCCGCGAAGTGCCGTGAGATCGAGCACGAACACCGCAGCAGCTTGGGCCACCGAGGGCTCGACGGTGTCGACATCTGCGTGCACGACGGCAGTGCCCCGTGGCGAAGGCATCGCCGCGAGCAGCTGGCCCGTCCAGGACTCGACGAGGCGTGCCGGGTGGCGGACGTGCGCGAGGAGCAGGCGTCCGTACGCGAGCTCTACCGGAGCGCGTGGAAACGGCATCGTCGTGACGTCGTGGCGCACGAAGCGAGCGTCTCGAGCAAGGTCGCGCTCGACGTGGCGAAGACCTGTGCCATGACCTGGAGGCGGTCTCTCGCCGCGGGGCTGTCGCCAAACGTGGGGCCGGCCCGTCGTTGCAGAGCGCTCGTGAGGCGACGGACCATCGTGTGCGCATCTCTCCCGTGTGCGCTGGCGAGCGCCCTACGGCGTCGGGAGCTTAGCGACGGAGCCCGAGCCCGAGACAGTAGGTGGCGGCTCATCCGGGTCGCTCTGCGCGACCTCGTCGTGCACCATCGAGCGGCCGAGTAGGAAGTAGACGCCTGCAGCCACGCCGAAGCCCAGGTAGATCGAGAGGTCTGCCCCTCCGCTCAGACGCGAGAGCGGGCCGACGAACGGACCGGAGTCGGTGGACGCGAGTGCGGCGCTCATCCCGAGAAGCTGGGCCCAGACCGCAGCCGGGCTCCACCCGTTCCTCCGCCGGTAGATCCCCCCGGACGCCGAGAAGAGCGAGTCGAGGTCGTAGCGGCCGCGGCGCAGGGCGGCGTCGACGAGGTACACGCCGGCCCACGGTGCCAGCCACACCATGATGAGCTGGACGAAGTCGCCCAGCAAGGTGGTGAAGGAGCTCGAGAGGATCGCCCACGCGGTCAAGGCGGCGCAGGCGAGCGTATCGACGAGGACGCACTGCGACCTGCGTAGCGGAGCGCCGGCAGCCTGGAGCGAGACCCCGGACGAGTAGAGGTCGAGAGCGTTGATCGCGAGGAGCTGGCAGATCGCGACGGCGAGATAGGGGACGGTGAACCACGGCGGGAACGCGCCGGGCAGGCCGGTCACGACCGAGACCGACGACGGGTCGTGGAGCCCGGAGGCGACGACGGCGCCGAGGACCTCGGCGAGGAGCACCGGCACGCCGCCCCCGAGCACCACGGCACCGACGACGGACTTCCCATGCACCCCGGCCGGAAGGTAGCGCGAGTAGTCGTTGGCGTTCTCCGTCCAGCTCATTGCACCTCCTGAGAGCACGACGACCGCGGCGATCGTGAGGACCTGCCAGCTCGCTCCGTGCACGGCGGAGGCGAGGTGCACTCTCGGGGCGGCGAGAACGGCGAGGCCGACGAAGCTCCCAGCGAAGAGCCAGCCGAGCACTTTGAGCACCGCCGTGAGCGTCGCGTGACCGAACCACGGCAGGCACAGCTGTGCTCCGGCAGCGAGGGCGACGAGAGCGCACTTGGCAGGGATGCCCGGATCGGCTCCGGCTTCGCGTGCGAGCGCCAGGCCGGCGAGCACGACGAGCGCTAGCCCGAGCGTCTCGAAGCCAACCTGGGTCAGCCAGTTGAGAGCAGCGAGCGCGCGGTTGGGTCGTGGGCCGAACACCGCCCGCCCGACGCCGAACGCCGTCGTCCCCGCTGCGGGCCCCTGCAAGCTCGCGAGCCCTGTCACCACCCATGCGAGGTTGCCGACGACGATGACGGCGAGCGCCTGCGCGAGGTCCAGCCCGAGGCTCGTGACGAGGGCGCCGTAGACGACGTACTCGAGGTTGAAGCTCGCCCCTGCCCACAGCCCGGCGAGTCCTCGGACCGTGAGCGGGCGCTCGCTCCGCGGGACGTAGCCGATCCCTCGCCGCTCCACGGAGAACGACGCATAGCCGCGGTCCTGCCCCATGACACTGCCTCCGCCGGCATTACCCGGATCAGGTCGTGCGGTCGGCACCCGCCGTGGTGCCCTCTCAGCCCGGTGGCGCCGAGCTCCCGCGTGCTCCAGTCGATCTCGCTGGCGGCCGACGCTACTCTGGCGTGCCGTGCCGTGCATGCTGCGCGGCGCGCCACGAGCCCACCTCCCGGGCGATCAGTGCCGCGTGGGAGCGTGCCGGGTCGAGTGCCGAGGTCACGAGGACGAGAGCACCGATGCGGGCGAGCGCCGCGAGCCGCTCGAGCTCCGCTCCGTGCTCGTCCCTGAGCATCGTGGAGTAGGCGGCTGCCTCCTCGCCGGAGAGTCCGCCTGGGAAGCGTGCGAGAGCGCCGGCCGGCGCGAGGCTCGCGAGCCACTCGTCGAACGGCGCGTCCTCCGCCCGCAGGCCCGGCGGCCATCGCCGGTCCACGAGGACGCGCCAGCCCGATCCCGGCCGAGGTGCGTCCTCGACGCTGGCTAGCCGGACGATCGTCTCTCCGGAGGGGGACAGCTCCTCGGTGACGGAGCCGCTGCGGGCGTTGTCGTGTCCACCGGCCGCGTTGGGGCAGGCGAGGTCGGCTCCGAGACCACGTCGGTCGGCGCGCAACCTCCGGAGCTCCTCGAGGTGGAGAGGCGCGAGGCGCTCGAGCACCTCGTGGCCCGCGGTGCTGAGGGTCACCCGCACCATACGGTGGTCGCCGGGGTCGACCTCGCGTGCGACGAGACCGGCGACCTCGGCGCGCTGGACGAGCTCGACGGCGCTGTGGTGCTTGAGGAGCAGGCTCTCGGCGACGTCACCTACCGTCGGGCCGGCGGGATCGCCGTGGCCGCGGACGACGATCAAGAGCTGGTGCTGCGCGGGGGTCACTCCGGCGGCCCGGGCACGCGTCTCGCCCCAGTGCAGGAAGCGCCGCAGCTCCGTCCGTAGCTCGAGGAGCTCCGCGAACTCACCGTCGCCGGGAATGGTCTCCTCCATCATCACGAAGGCTAGGCGACGTCGCGCGGGCCACCGTCGCCTCGGTCTTCGCGCTCCTGACGTGCGGGGTGCCACACGCAGGACCGTCCGTGCCGGTACCCTGATCGGCCATGCCTGACTCATCGGGTCGCCTCCGTGCCTGGCGCATGCGTCGTCGGGAGAAGAAGTCCCTCCGTAGCACGCTCCGGCGCCGCCTCACCCGGACCGGGATCGCCGTCCTCCTCCTCGCGGTGCTCCTCGCCGGCGGCGGGATCGGCTACGTCGTCTACAAGGTGAACGAGATCCAACGCGTCAAGGTGCGGAACCTCGTCCCCGTAGCGTCCGCGGGACGCTACAAGGGCATCGAGGACATCCTCCTCGTCGGGTCCACCTCGAGGTGTGCCCTCAAAGTGCAGAACCCCGCCTTCGGCCTCTGCCAGAACGGCGTCAACGGGGTGAACAGCGACGTGGTCATGGTGCTCCGCCTCGACGGTGCCACGCACAGGGTCACCTTGCTGTCGTTCCCACGGGACACCTTCATCCCGAATGCCCGGCCAGGGCAGTACAACCGGATCGACTCGGCGCTCGCCTACGGTCCTGGGCAGCTCGTGTCCGCGATCGAGGAGGACTTCGGGGTCCCGATCAACCACTATGTCGTGCTCAACTTCGACACCTTCGCGGCCGTCGTCGACGCGCTCGGGGGTGTCAACGTCTACTTCCCCGACCGCCT
Organism: Acidimicrobiaceae bacterium; assembly: GCA_027365385.1. Classification (GTDB taxonomy): domain Bacteria; phylum Actinomycetota; class Acidimicrobiia; order Acidimicrobiales; family Bog-793; genus JAJZCK01. The sequence continues at coordinate 9,491 of DAHXNN010000154.1, forward strand.
CTACGACAACTACTCCCAGCTCGACATCACGAAGACGGGCTGTCTCCACCTGAACGGCTTCCAGGCGCTCGCGCTCGTGCGCGCCCGCCACATGTACTACTGGACGGCCGGGCAGACGATGGACGTCGCCGCGATCAAGGCTGGCAACTACGGCGCCTCGGGTGGGGAGTACGACGGCTCCGGGGACATCGGCCGGATCGAGCGTGACCACATCTTCTTGAAGATCCTCGCGAGCGAGGTCGCGCACCGGGGCCTCGGCAATCCGGTGACCGACAACGAGCTCCTGAGCGCAGTCGCTCCGCAGCTCCAGGTCGACACGACCTTCGGCGTGAGCGAGATGCTCCATCTCGTGCTCGCGTTCCACGGAGTGGACATCGGGGCCTCCCCGGAGACCACCCTCCCGATCATCGAGGACACCCAGCCGTACATCTACCAGGGCTACAACTACGGAGACCTCGTCTTCCCGAGCGCTCCCCAGGACCAGGAGGCGATCCAGGCCTTCATGGGGCCGATCCCCGGCGTCGGCCTGCACCCGGCGTCGGTGTCGGTCTCCGTGCTGGGCGGCATCGGGTCGTCGTCCGCGACGGCCCACACCGCCGCGCAGCTCGCGAAGCTCGGCTACCGCGTCCTCGGCGAGGGAGAGCAGACCCCGGTCGGATCGATCTCGGAGACGAGCGTCATCTACTCGCCCGGCCACATCGCAGAGGGCCAGCGCGTGCTCGCGTCACTGTCAGGTGCCGTTGCCCTCGGCGTCGGCAAGACGCTCGACGGCGCGGACGTGACGGTCGTCACCGGGACAGACTTCCAGGTCCACGGGGGCACCCTTCCGGCGCTCACGAGCGTGCAAGGTACGGGGGGTTCCGGGGGAGGTGGCTCCGGGGCAGGGGCTGCTGCGGGCGCTCCCGGCCCGGCCCGGCTGTCCGTGTCCACAGGCCACGCCGGCGTGCCGGTGGCGAGCCGAGCTGTGCAGGGAGCCACGCAGATCACCCTCGCATCGCTCGTGCACAGCGTCCTCGTCTCGAGCACCTCGTCCCCGGGCTATGCCGACGGCGGCGTGCTCGCACCCCCGACGTCGGCGACGGTGAGCGTCCCGCCCTACGACCCCCGGGCGTGCCCTTCGTCGAGCAAGGCGCACTCGCGTGGCCGCGCGTCCCACGGAGCGACGTCCCAGGCGAAAGCGAAGCGCAAGGCTCGTTGACCAGCGCGGCCGATCGTCCCGGCGTCAGTCCTCCGCGGCGACGAAGTGGTCGCCCGACAGGACCGGAACGCACGTGCTGACGTCGAGCTGACCGGCCCACTCCGCGTCCTCGACGTGGCCGACCGATGCGAGCTGGCGTGCCGACGCCGACTCGCGTACGAGCGCGAGCGGCTCGCTCGCAAAGCCGGCCTCGGCGACCGCGGCCTCGGGAGAGCGCGTGCCGGGCAGCCCACGGAGAATGGCCGCGGCACCGAGGATGTCCTCGACCGCTGGCCGCATCGTGCCGTCGGACGCGAGGTCGCCGGCGGCGATGACCCCCACCGGGAAGGGCGCGCTGGCGACGTAGCGTGCGACGGCGCTCGCGTTGCGGAGCGACCCCGCGAAGACGAGGGCGCCGATGTCGGAGGCCGCCCGTGCGCAGGTCGCGCCGTTGAGCGACGGCAGCACGACGCGTGCGCCGGGTGGTAGGAGGAGCAGGGAGGCGGGCGACAGCGACGGGCCCCCGGGCACGGAGCCGTCCGCCACGAAGGCATCCCGAGCCGGGCCCGACGAGCGCGGCATCGGCCAGCGCTCGGGCTCGACGACGAGCCCGTGTGACAGACCGGTCTCGACGGCTGTAGAGAAACGCAGGATATCGACGACCACGAGCGTCCGGCAGAGCGGCCCGAGGCGCGCCACGCCGGGAGCTCCCCAGTCGAAGCGGACGTCGAAGCCGTCTTGCGTAGCCCAGGTCACGGCGGACAGTCTGCCCGCCATCGCGACGGACGTGTTGTTCTCCCTGCTCAACCGGGCGACGGACGATCGTCGAGCCGTCCTGCTGGCGGATCTGCTCCCGGTGCGATCCAATGGCAGGATGAGCATGCCGAGTGCGTCCTTTTCCGTGACCATGCGTGTCGAGCTGGACGACCCTCGTGGGGTGGGCGCGATCACGACTGCAGTCGGCGACGCGGGCGGTGTCGTGACCGCCCTCGACGTCGTCGAGTCGAGGGGCGAGAGCCTCGTGGTCGACCTGACCTGCAATGCGATCGACGACGTCCACGCGCGGGCGCTGCAGGCGGCTGTCGCCGCTTTGTCCGGGGCACGGGTGCGCGCGATGAGCGACCGGACGCTCCTGCTCCATCTAGGTGGCGTCCTGTCGGTCGCGTCGCGCGTCCCGCTGAGGACGCGCGACGACCTCTCCATGGCTTACACGCCGGGCGTCGCGCGTGTCTCACGCGCGATAGCAGACGACCCGTCAGCCGCCCGGAACCTGACGATCAAGCGCAACACAGTCGCGGTCGTCACCGACGGCTCGGCCGTCCTCGGGCTCGGCAACATCGGGCCAGCTGCGGCACTGCCGGTCATGGAAGGCAAGGCACTGTTGTTCAAGCGCTTCGCCGACATCGACGCCTGGCCCGTGTGTCTCGCGACCCAGGACACCGACGAGATCGTCCGGATCGTCGAGTGCATCGCTCCTGTCTACGGCGGGATCAACCTCGAGGACATCGCCGCCCCGCGTTGCTTCGAGGTCGAGCGGCGCCTGCGCAAGCTGCTCGACATCCCCGTCTTCCACGACGACCAGCACGGCACCGCGGTCGTCGTGTTCGCGGCGATGACGAACGCGCTCCGCGTCGTCGGCAAGTCCATGAAGGACGTGCGCGTCGTCGTCCTCGGTGTCGGGGCGGCAGGAGTCGCCATCACCAAGCTCCTGCTGCGCGAGGGTGTCGGCGACGTCGTCGCCGTGGACAGGCAAGGGATCCTCGCCGAGTCGATGGAGGATCTCGACGACGCTCGGCGATGGGTGGCCGCGCACACCAACGCCGAAGGCCGCTCCGGCGGCCTCACCGAGGCTCTTTCCGGCGCCGACGTCCTCGTCGGCGTGTCCGGACCCGACCTCGTGACCGAGGAGCACCTGCGCTCGATGGCGCCCGACTCGATCGTGTTCGCTCTCGCGAACCCCGACCCGGAGGTCGACCCGGCCGTCGCGCGCCGCTATGCCGCCATCGTGGCGACCGGTCGCAGCGACGAGCCCAACCAGATCAACAACGTGCTCGTCTTCCCTGGCCTGTTCCGCGGCCTGCTCAACATCGGCGCGAGGAAGATCACGGAGGAGGTCGAGATCGCCGCGGCCAAGGCGCTGGCTGCCGTCGTCTCCGAGCACGAGCTGTCGCCTGCGTACATCGTGCCGACGGTCTTCAATCCTGCCGTCGTCCAAGCGGTGTCCGCCGCCGTCGAGGAGGTCGCCCGCCTCGGCCTCGAGGACTAGTTCGTCACACGGCGCCTCCGGCGGGCCACGGGTGGGACTCGCCGCCAGCTGAGGTGGGCGACCTCCGCGAGGGAGCTGTCAGCGAGCGAGGTGCACGACGTCGCCCACCACGAGCGCGACGACGAGGCCCATGACGACGAGGTAGATTCCGGAGATCTGCCACCGGAGCCGATGGTTCGCCAACCAGAAGCGCCGGATGCCGCGGACGTCGAAGTAGAGAGCGACGACGCCGAGCGGAAGACCGACCCAGGGACCGACGCTCGTCGCGACACCGAGGAGCGGCGTGAGCACCGGCAGCACGACGTAGCTGAGGAGGCATCGCGTCGCCGAGAGGAGGATCGAACCGCTGAACAGTCTCTGGGCAGCAGCGTCGCTCACCGTTCCGCTGCGCTGCGGAACACACAGCACCCGGCAGACGAACGCGTCCGCCGAGCTGCGGGAGCTGCCCGTCTCGACCACGACCGATGCGTCACTCATTGCGCTCTCACAACAGCCGGCTCACGTCACCACGCTACGGCGCCTCGTCTCCCACCGCCAGCCGCCCGCCTGCACCCCGCGACTCACCCGCGCCGCGCCTCGCGCTCCACCCGCCCCGCTCGTTCCGCTCCTCTGGCCGCCGCCAGGCAAGCTACCTCCCTGGGGCGCGACCCAGGGACGCGACGCCGTGCAGCTCGAGCCGTCCCCGGTCGACATGCCGGTCGAACCTGCCCACGCACGACCCGGTACCTGCACGGTCGAGCAGTTACTATCGCCGCCGTGGCACGGCTGCTCCGATCGCGCTCCTCGAGCTGAGAACGGGTGTGGACGCGCGGGCGGCGAGGGCCACGCTGAGAGACGTCGCGTGCCTAGCCGGCGTTCACCCTGCCACCGCGTCGCGCGCGCTCAATGCGGAGACCCGTGCGCTCGTCGCGCTCGAGACTGTGGGCAGGGTCGAGAAGGCCGCCCGAGCGCTCGGCTACCGACCCGACCGCCTTGCGCGCAGCTTGAAGACGGGACATTCGGCCACCGTCGGTGTCGTCGTCCCGGACCTGACGAACCCTCTGTTCCCTCCGATCGTCCGCGGCGTCGAAGAAGGGGTCGAGGCGCGCGGCTACGTGGCGCTCGTCGCCAACACCGACAACGACGACGACCGGGAGCGCCTGGTCGTCGCAGAGATGCGTGATCGAGCCGTCGACGGCGTGGTTGTCGCGACGGCACGCCGGCACCACCCGCTCCTCGTGGAGTCTGCGAGGAGCGGTTGGCCTGTCGTCCTCGTCAACAGGGTCACCGACGACCTCGAGCTCCCGTCGGTAACGGTCGACGACACGGCGGCGGCCCGTCGGGCAGTGGCACACCTCGTCGCTCTCGGCCATCGGAGGATCGCGCACGTCGCCGGGCCGCAGCATCTCTCGACGGGCGTGTCGCGCTATCGCGGCTACCGCGCCGGGCTAGACGAGGCGGGCATCCCTCCAGCGCCGGCGCTCGTGAGCGTCAGCCGCGCCTTCTCCACCGACGAGGGCGAGCGTTGCATGGCCCAGCTGCTCGCACGCGCCCCCGTGCCGACTGCTGTCCTCGCGGCGAACGACATGCTCGCGATCGGGGTGTTGCGTGCCCTCCGCACAGCCGGGCTCTCCTGCCCGGGCGAGATGTCCGTGGTCGGCTTCAACGACGTGCCCTTCATGGACCTCGTGGAGCCGCCGCTCACGACGGTCCGTCTGCCGCACTACCAGATCGGCGTCACGGCGGCAGAGCTGCTGCTCGCTCGGATCGACGACCCGAGCGCGGTGCCAATGTCGGTGATGCTGCCTGCGGCGCTCGTCGTCCGCTCCTCGTGCGGGCCGCCGAGGTGCCGTATCGTCGATGCTCGCGGGCGACGGCGGCCGCAGGTCCGGCGAGGCGAGGAGGCAGCCCGTATGTCGACTAGAGCGGTGACCGAGCACGCCGAGGCGTTCGCAGCGATGGCGGGCAGGGTCCCGACGCTCTGCTTCGTCGGTGGCGAGTGGCGGATGGCAGCGGACGGTTCCGAGATGGACGTCCTCGACCCCGCGACGGGCGAGCGCCTCGCGAGCGTGGCAGACGGCACGGCCGACGACGCGTCGGCGGCGGTCGACGCCGCGAGCGCGGCGCTCCCGAGCTGGGCCTCGACGGCGCCACGAGCCCGAGGCGAGGTATTGCGCAGGGCGTTCGAGCTTATGACCGAGTGCCGCGACGAGCTCGCCCGGCTCGTGGTGCTGGAGAACGGCAAGACGTTCTCCGACGCGCTCGGCGAGGTGACCTACGCGGCGGAGTTCTTCAGGTGGTTCGCGGAGGAGGCGGTGCGCAACAACGGGGAGATCACCACGGCCCCGTCCGGGGCGCACAAGATCCTCGTCCTCCGCCAGCCGATCGGTGTCGCAGCTTTGGTGACGCCGTGGAACTTCCCCGCGGCGATGCTCACCCGGAAGATCGGTCCAGCCCTCGCGGCCGGCTGCAGCGTCGTCTGCAAGCCGGCGTCCGAGACCCCGCTCACTGCCCTCGTAATCGCGCAGCTCCTCGAGCAGGCCGGTGTGCCCGCCGGTGTCGTCAACGTGGTGCCGTCGAGCCGGTCCGGCCCGTTCGTCGGCCGCCTTCTCGGGGACTCGAGGGTGCGCAAGCTCTCCTTCACCGGCTCCACCGAGGTCGGTCGGATCCTGCTCGCCTCGGCCGCCGAGAACGTCGTGAGCTGCTCGATGGAGCTCGGCGGCAATGCACCGTTCGTCGTGTTCGACGACGCGGACCTCGAGGCTGCCGTCTCCGGCGCGATGGTCGCGAAGATGCGCAACGGCGGCGAGGCGTGCACGGCCGCCAACCGCTTCTACGTCCAGGCCGGCGTCGCCCGGGAGTTCTCGGAGCGGCTCGCGGCAGCCATGACCGCGCTGCGGATGGGGCCAGGGCTCGTCGATGGTGTCGGCCTCGGCCCCCTCGTGAACGAGTCGAGCCGCGACAAGGTCGCCGCGCTCGTCGACGGTGCTCTGGCGGGCGGGGCCGAAGCGCTCGTCGGTGGTGCGGTGCCCGACGGGCGGGGCTGGTTCTACCCGGCGACGGTGCTCGCGGGAGTCGACCCGTCGGCGCCGATCCTCTCGACGGAGATCTTCGGACCGGTCGCCCCCGTCGTGACGTTCTCGTCCGAGGCGGACGCCATCGAGATGGCCAACGCGAGCGAGCTCGGTCTCGTCTCCTACTGCTACACCGGCGATCTTTCCCGTGGGATGCGGGTCGCGGAGGCGCTCGACTGCGGGATGGTCGGGCTCAATCGCGGGCTCGTGTCGGACCCGGCAGCGCCCTTCGGCGGGACGAAGCAGAGCGGGTTGGGTCGCGAGGGTGGTCACGAGGGCATGCTCGAGTACCTCGAGCAGAAGTACATCGCCTGCAGCTGGTAGGCCTGCAGCTAGGCGGGCCCAAGGCGGTCAGGACTGCGCGAGCCTCTCGAGGAGGGGGACCGCAGCCTCGAGCACAGCGCGGTCCTGCTCTCCGAGACCTGCGAGCACGCGAGCGAGCCATGCGCGGCTCCGGCGGCGGTCCTCGTCGATGCGCTCCTGCCCGGCGGGCGAGATCGCGATGACGGACTGGCGGCGATCGCTCGCGTGCGCGACCCGCGTGGCGAGCCCGCGCTCCTCGAGGTGGGAGATGACGCGGGTCATCGACGGAGGTTGGACGCGTTCGATCTCGGCGAGCGCCGTCGGCGAGAGCGGCCCGCACTTGGCGAGGCTCGCGAGGGCGGAGAGCTGCGTCAAGGTGAGCGTGTCGTCGCTCTTCTCTGCCCGCAGCCGCCGGGCGAGTCGCATCACCGCGATGCGGAGAGCGCTCGTGAGCTGCTCCTCCTGCTCCTGGTCCTCCTGCGCGCGCGTCACGGGGCTGCCCCGAGCACGTGGGCGACGCACCCGGCGACGGCCCCGGCGGTTGGCAGGTGGAGGAACTCGTTCGGTCCGTGGGCGTTGCTCTCCGGGCCGAGGACGCCTGTCGCGAGGATCTGGGCACCGGGGTAGCGATTGCCGAGGGTCGCCATGAACGGGATCGAGCCGCCCAGCCCCATCGAACGTGGCGGCGCGCCGAAGCATGCGGCGGAGGCGCCGTCGAGAGCGCGCACGAGCCACGCCGCCGGTGCCGGCGCGTCCCAGCCGTCGCCGGGAGGCTCCCAGGTGAGCACGGCCCTGGCGCGGTGAGGGGGATCGGTCGTCAACGCGTCACCCACCGCGCGCATTGCGCGCCGGGCGTCGCACCCCGGTGGGAGCCGGATGGAGATCTTCACGGCGGTAAAGGGGCGCAGGACGTTCCCGGCATCGCCGAGCTGCGGTAGGCCGTCGGCTCCGGTGACGGCGAGCGCCGGCCCCCAGGTCCCGCGTAGCACCCGATCCGCGGGGTCGTCCCCGAGAAGATCGAGTCCGGGGACGACGGGGAAGCTCCCGGCTGCCGCCTCTCCGATCTCGGACGCGAGGAGCTCGGCCTCGGTGCGCCGGTGCGCAGGTGGGTCGACGTGGAGCTCGGGCAGGAGCAGCTCGCCCGTGCGCGCGTCCTCGATCCGGTCGAGCAGGCCACGAAGGACCCGGAACGACGACGGGACGACACCGCCGGCCGACCCGCTGTGGACACCCTCCTCGAGGACGTCCACCCGCAAGGTGGCGACGATGTTCCCCCGCAGCGACGTCGTGACCCAGAGCCGGTCGTAGGTGACGCAGCCGGAGTCGAGGCAGACGACGAGGCCGGGTTGGCCGATGCGGTCCGAGAGCGCGTCGAGGTAGGCGTCGAGGTCCGGGCTCCCGCTCTCCTCCCCGGACTCGACGAGCAGCACGAGGCGGCCGTGCCCGGTACTGGTGCGCGCCAGCGCCTCGAACGCGGCGAAAGCGGCGAACGTCGCATAGCCGTCGTCGGCGGTGCCTCTCCCGTAGAGCCGGTCGCCCTCCCGCACTGCCCGGAACGGGGCGAGCCCGTCGCGCCACGTGCCGAGCGGCGGCTGCTTGTCGAGATGGCCGTAGACGAGCGAGGTCGAGCGCCGGCGCGCCGGGTCGCTCGCCGGCAGCTCAGCAAGCAGCACGGGCGACCGACCGGGCAGCTCGACGATCTCGACGGCTGCTCCGGGCAGTCTTCGGTCTGCGCACCAGGTCCTGAGCAGCTCCGCCGCGCGAGCGATCGCGCCGTGCTCTCGCCATGCCGGGTCGAACGCGGGGGAGAGGCACGCTATCTCCGTGTACTCGCAGAGCGTCGCGAGTGCGTCGCGCGTGAATCCGTTGCGGGCCTCGTCGCCCAGTGCGGCTGCGATCTCGAGGTTCGTCCCGGGCTCGTCCACGATGGCAGTTGTAGCGCAGCCCGCCGGCGTCGTGCCGTCACGGCCCGTACCGGGCCGTGAGGCCCTCGCAGCCGAGCTGCTGCCGCCAGGCCCCCGCTGCCGGCCCCGGCCGTGGCCGAGCGCGGGTGGACGTGGTGGGCGACAATGGCGACATGACCGCTCGCCCCCTTGCAGCAATCGTGCTCGCCGCCGGGGAGGGCACGCGGATGCGATCGTCCGTGCCGAAGCCGCTCCACAGGATCTGCGGGCGTCCGCTCGTGCTCCACGTCATCGACGCTCTGGCGGAGCTCTCCGTCGAGAGAGTCGTCGTCGTCGTCGGATACCGCTCGGCGGAGGTCACGAAGACCTTGCAGGCGGAGGCGCCCCCGGAGCTGCGCATGGAGTTCGTCGAGCAGTTCCGCCCGCTCGGCACGGGTGACGCGTGCGCTGTCGGGCTGACCGGGTTCCCCGAGACGTACGCGGGGGTCGAGGACGGCGACCTGGTCGTGCTTCCAGGCGACGCACCGCTCGTGCGCCCCGCGACCCTCGCGGCGCTCGTCCGTGCCCACCGCAGCTCGGAGGCCGCCGCGACCCTTCTCACGGCGCGCGTCGGGGACCCGTCCGGCTACGGGCGGGTCGTGAGGGCGAAGGACGGAGACGTCGCACGGATCGTCGAGGAGGCGGACGCTACCGACGAGGAGCGCCGTATCGACGAGATCGCGACCTCGATCTACTGCTTCCGCCACGGGGTCCTCGCCCCGGCTCTGCGCCGGCTCTCGCCCGCCAATGCGCAGGGGGAGTACTACCTCACAGATGCCGTCGACGTCCTGCACTCGGCGGGCTATCCCGTCGGCTCGGTCGTCGTCGCCGATCCGGGCGAAGCGGCCGGCGTGAACGACCGTGCTCAGCTCGCCGCCGCGGAGTCGCAGATGCGGGAGCGGATCAACGACCGGTGGATGCGGCGTGGTGTCACGATGTCCGATCCTCATCAGACGTACCTGGATTCGTCGGTGGAGCTCGCCGAGGACGTGACCCTGCTCCCCGGCGTCGTCCTCGAGGGGGCGACGTCGATCGGACGTGGAGCCGTGGTCGGCCCGACGTGCCAGCTTGCCGACTGCAAGGTCGGTGCCGGCGCCCGGGTCGTCCAGACGGTCGGGCGCCAGGCGCTCGTCGGTGACGACGCGAGGGTCGGCCCTTTCGCTGTTCTCGAGCCGGGCACCCGGTTGGCGCCGGGGTCGTCCACGGGTCCATTCTTCGTGGGCAGCCCGGACGCGTCAGGCTGCTGACGCCGACCGGCTGCGCGCTGACGGCCGGCGACTTCCGAGGAGGAGACATGGAGCTAGGCCCACGCAAGCGCCTCGAGCTGTTCGCGGGGAGGTCGCACCGCGGCCTCGCGGAGGAGATCGCCGCGAACCTCGGCGTGGAGCTCGGCGAGGCGAACCTCCGCGAGTTCGCGGACGGCGAAGTGCACTGCCGTTTCGACGCATCGATCCGAGGCTCGGACGTCTTCGTCATCCAGACGCACTGTGCACCCGTGAACGACTCTCTCATGGAGCAGCTGATCATGATCGACGCGGCCAAGCGCGCCTCCGCGAGCCGCATCACCGCTGTCTGCCCCTACTACGGCTACTCGCGCCAGGACCGCAAGTCCGCCGGACGCGAGCCGATCACCGCGAAGCTGGTCGCCGACCTGCTCACCGTGGCGGGCGCCCAGCGTGTCGTCGGCGTCGACCTCCACTCGGGCCAGATCCAGGGTTTCTTCGACTTCCCGGTCGACCACCTCACCGCGACGCCAGTGCTCGTCGACTACCTGCTCCGAAACGATCCCGCCGATCTCGTCGTCGTGGCTCCGGACGCCGGTCGGGTGAAGGTCGCGGAGCGCTTCAGCCAGCTGCTCGGTGCGGACCTGGCATTCGTCAACAAGCGCCGCCCGCTCGGCTCGGCGAACACCGTCGAGGCGCTCGGCGTGATCGGCGACGTCGCGGGGCGCCGGTGCGTCGTCATCGACGACATGATCGACACCGCGGGGACGATCTGTGCGGCAGCGGACCGCCTCGTCGAGCAGGGCGCGACGGAGGTGTGGGCGATGGCGACCCACGCAGTGCTCTCCGACCCCGCCCTGGACCGGCTGAAGGCGTCGCCCATCTCGCGCGTCGTGGTGACGAACACTCTCCCGCTCCCCCGTGAGCGTCTTATCGACAAGATCGAGGTGCTGTCCATCGCCCGCATCGTCGCCGACGCGATCGCCGCCGTCTTCATGGACACCTCGGTTTCGAAGATCTTCGGCGGGCACAACCTGTCCTGAACCCGCGTGCCCCTGCCGAGTCCGGCGTGTGCCTGCGCCCGCGGGCGGACCGAGATCCCGTAGCGGCAGCCCGCACCTGGATCGTCGCCTAGACTCCTACGGCGCGTTCCGCTCGATCGGGCGCGCCCGGCGTCACCGGCCCGTGTGCGGCCCGGTGAGCACACCCGAGCCGCCTCAAGGAGCGCGTCACGATGGCTGAGATAACCCTGGTCGCCGAGGTCCGTGCCGAGCGCGGCTCGGCCGCGAGCCGCCGCCTGCTCGCTGCGGGTCGCATCCCCGGCGTCGTCTACGGGCATGGCGATACGCCGGTAGCCGTCGCGGTCAACGCGAGGTCGCTCCGAGCCGCGCTGTCAACCGACTCCGGCGTCAACGCGCTCCTGGACCTCGACGTGGACGGGGAGCGCCACCTGGCGATCGCCCGTGAGCTGCAGCGCCATCCCGTTCGCCAGACCGTGTCGCACGTGGACTTCCAAGTGGTCCGCCGCGACGAGGTCGTGTCCGTCGAGGTAGCGGTCAACCTCGTCGGCGAGCCGCTCGTCGTGAGCCGCGCGGGGGGCTCGGTCGAGCATCTCGTCCTGGCCACGCAGGTGCGCGCGAAGCCCGCCGATATCCCGAGCTCCCTCGAGGTCGACGTGAGCGAGATGGCGATCGGCGACACGATCACGCTCGGCGACGTCGCTCTCCCTCGAGGCGTCGAGCTCGAGGGCGACGCCGAGACCGCCGTCGTCGTGGCACACCCGCCGAAGGCCATCGGTGCCGACGGCGCCGGCGAGGCAGCTTCCCCCGAAGCCGCCTCGGAAGGCTGAGGGCGGCGCTGCTCCTGGCGCGCCTTGGCGGCGGGACGCGGACCGGTGCTGCTGCGGACCTGCTCGCGGTCGGCCTCGGCAACCCCGGGACGCAGTACGCGCACACCCGTCACAACGTGGGGGCCGACGCTGTGGAGCTGCTCGCCCGGCGTCACGGCATCGACCTCCGGCCGGAGCGGCGGGCGTCCGCTCTTGCTGGGGACGCGATCGTCGGTGCGAGGAGGCTCGCGCTCGCCGTGCCCGAGACGTACATGAACGAGTCCGGGCTGGCGGTCCGTGCACTCGCGAAGCGGTACTCGGTCGACGACCTCGCGCGTCTCGTCGTCGTCCACGACGAGCTCGACCTTCCCGCCGGGACCGTGCGGGTCAAGAGCGGAGGCGGGACGGCGGGCCACAACGGCCTCAAGTCGGTCGACGCGCACCTTCACAGTCTCGACTTCCTCCGGATCCGCATCGGCATCGGCCGCCCGCCGGGCCGTATGTCGGGGGCGGACTACGTGCTCCGCCGCCCGGCGCGCGCCGAGGCCGAGGAGATCGGGCTCGCGCTCGAGTCGGCGGCCGACGCCGTGGAGCTGATCTTGTCCGCGGGGGCCGAGGCCGCCATGAACGCGTGCAACCGCCGATGAGCCTCGCTGCACTCCCCGGTCTGTTCCGCCAGGATCCTGCCCTTGCGGAGTTGCTGGCGGTCGACGGATCGGTGGTCGCCGTGCCGGAGCCTGCCCGCGCCTACGTCCTTGCCGCCCTAGCGCGGCTCGGCGCCGCTCCGGTCGTCCTCGTCGCCACTCCGACGGCCGCCGAGGCCGACCACCTCGCGCACGATCTTGCGGCGTTCACCGGGGAGGGAGGGGTCGAGCTCCTCCCTGCGTGGGAGACGCTCCCGTTCGAGCGGGTGTCGCCGGCCGTCGAGACCATGGGGCGGCGCCTGAGGACGTTGTGGAGGCTAGGCACGAGGGCGCAGGGCCCCGCCGGCTCCTCCGACACCACGATCGTCGTGGCCTCGGTGAAGGCGTTGTTGCAGCGGCTCGGCACAGACAGCGCGGGCGCGGCACCCGTCGTGCTCCACCGGGGCGATCGTGTCGACGTCGAGGAGCTCGTCGAGCGTCTCGTGCGAGCAGGCTATCGACGCGAGTACCAGGTCGAGCATCGTGGCGAGGTGGCCGTGCGCGGCGGGATCCTCGACGTCTTCCCGTCGACGAGCGAGGCGGGGGTGCGGATCGACTGCTTCGGCGACGAGGTGGACCGGCTCACCGAGTTCGACGTGGCGGACCAGCGATCGGTTCGCGACGTGGACGTCGTCGAGATCTTCGGCTGCCGCGAGCTCGCGGAGAGCGCCGAGGTGCGGGCGCGCGCCGCCGAGCTCGCTGCGAAGGGGGACTTCGCCGCCGAGCAGTTCGCCCGGATCGCGGCGGGCGCTGTCTTCGATGGCATCGAGTCGTTCCTTCCCTGGCTCGCGGGTCGGGAGAGCGTCTTCACCGACCTGCTTGGTCCCGAGGACAGGGTCGTTCTCGTCGATCCCCGTCGCATGCGCGACCGCGCCTCGGAGCTGGCGGACGAGGAGGCTGCGCTCGCCGGGGCGCTCGCGACGACCTGGGGCGTCTCCGGGATCGATGGCGACGGGGACCTCCCCCGCCTCCACGTGGGCTTCGAGCGCCTGCTCCGACGCTCGACCGCACGCCTGTGCTCGCTACCGGCAACGGCGGACGGCCCCGATATGGCCTCGGTGCACGCTGTCGGCTGGCCCCAGGCACTCGGCGACGCGGGCGCACTCGCGCGGCGGGTCGGCGAGCTGGCGAGGCGCGGCTGCACCGTGGCGGTCTGCTGCGAAGGGAACGGGAGTGCAGAGCGGCTCGCTGAGGTGCTCGAGGCAGAGGGAGTCGTCGTCGAGCGTCTCTTCTCTGCTGGAGCGGTGCGCGCCGATCCAGGCGCGGCACTCGCCCGCCCAGGCGTCCACGTTCTCGTCCAACCACTCGACCGTGGCTTCGTGCTCGAGGGGGCGAAGCTCGCCGTGCTCGCCGAAGGCGACGTCACGGGCCGTCGGCGGCCCCACCGCGTCCCGCGCGCCCGCCAGCGGGCCGTCGAGGGCTTCTTCGACGATCTCGCTCCTGGCAGCTTCGTCGTCCACCACGTCCACGGCGTCGCCCGGTACGGCGGCATGGTGAAGCGCTCGGTCGGCGGGGCGGAGCGAGACTACCTGCTCCTCGAGTACCGGGGCGGCGACAAGCTCTACGTGCCGTCAGACCAGATCGACTCGATCACGCCGTATACCGGAGGCGAGCATCCGGCGCTCAACCGCCTGAACGGCGGGGAGTGGCAAAGGCAGCGCTCCCGGGTCCGCAAGGCCGTGCAGGACGTGGCGCAGGAGCTCGTCGTGCTCTACCAGCGTCGCCTCGCATCGCCCGGCCACGCCTTCGCGTCGGACACGCCATGGCAGGCCGAGCTCGAGCAGGCGTTCCCCTATCCCGAGACCACGGACCAGCTGCGTGCGATCGACGAGGTGAAGGCGGACATGGAGCGGCCGTCGCCGATGGATCGCATCGTCTGTGGCGACGTCGGGTTCGGCAAGACCGAGGTGGCCGTGCGCGCCGTGTTCAAGGCCGTCCAGGACGGCAAGCAGGCTGCCGTCCTCGTCCCGACGACGTTGCTCGCCCAGCAGCACCTCCAGACCTTCTCCGACCGGTACTCGCCGTATCCTGTGCGCGTCGAGATGCTGTCCCGGTTCCTCACGCCAGGGGAGGCGCGCTCCGTCGTGACCGGCCTAGCGGACGGCTCGATCGACGTGGTGGTCGGCACTCACCGGCTGCTGGCAGAGGATGTCGTGTTCAAGGACCTGGGCCTGCTCGTCGTCGACGAGGAGCAGCGCTTCGGCGTCACGCACAAGGAGGCGACGAAGCGCCTCGCTATCGGGGTCGACGTGCTCACGCTCACCGCGAGCCCGATCCCACGCACGCTCGAGATGGGCCTCACTGGCATCCGCGACTTCTCAGTCATCGACACTCCACCCGCTGCCCGCCAGCCGATCCTCACCTATGTCGGCGAGGCCGACGAGCGCGCTATCGGCGAGGCGATCCGGCGAGAGCTGCTCCGCGAAGGTCAGGTGTTCTTCGTCCACAACCGCGTGCAGGACATCGGCTCCGTCGCCTACCGGATCGGCGCCCTCGTCCCCGAGGCACGGGTGGCTGTCGCACACGGCCAGATGGACGAGGGCTCCCTCGAGCAGGTCGTGCTCGACTTCGCGGAGGGCCGGTACGACGTCCTCGTCTGCACGACGATCATCGAGTCCGGCATCGACATGCCGACGGTCAACACCCTCGTCGTCGACCGTGCCGACCTGCTCGGGCTGGGCCAGCTCCACCAGCTGCGGGGCAGGGTCGGCAGGGCGGGCCAGCGAGCGTACGCCTACTTGTTCCACCCTGCCGACCGTGTGCTGTCCGAGACGGCCTACGAGCGGCTGAGGACCATCGGCGAACACACCGAGCTGGGCTCGGGATTCAAGATCGCCATGCGCGACCTCGAGATCAGAGGCGCGGGGAACCTCCTCGGCAACGACCAGTCCGGCCACATCGCCGCGGTGGGATACGACCTGTACGTACGCATGGTCGCCGAGGCCGTGGCGGAGCTGAAGGGTGAGCCCGTCCCCGTCCCGGCTGAGGTCAAGCTCGACCTCGCGCTGGACGCCCACCTGCCGCCGTCCTACGTCGAGCGGGAGGATCTACGCCTCGAGGCGTACCGGCGTCTCGCCGGAGTGCGCGACGAGGCCGAGGTCGCCGACATCGGGGCGGAGTGGCTGGACCGCTACGGTCCCCTGCCAGGTCAGGCCGAGGCGCTCTTGTCGATAGCGCGCCTTCGCGCCGAGTGCGTCCGCACGGGGGTGCGCGAGGTGAGCGCGGTCGCGCACCGGCCGGGATCGGGGGGTCCCGGCCGTCCAGGCGAGCTCGTCGTGCGGCTCTCTCCCCTCAAGCTGCGCGCCTCGGCCGCCGTGCGTCTCGCGCGCCTCGTTCCGCGCGCTCTCGCGAAGGACGAGGCCGAGCAGCTCGTCGTGCCCCTGCGCGCAGGTCCCGATGTCGCCTCGCGCCTCGCCGAGCTCCTGCGAGAGCTCGTCCCGGTCGGGCAGGCCGCCCCGGCGAGCGGCCAGGTCGTGGCGTCCGGCCGGTGAGCCGGTTGGCCCGACCGGCTCGCGCATCGTAGAGTCAGATCTCCGTGCGCAAGCTCCTTCTCCCTGCCGCGGGCCTTCTGGCCCTCTCCGTCCTGCTGAGCGCGTGCGAGGTGCAGGTCACGCCGTACGCGGCCCGCGTCGGCGCGTCGACGATCTCGGCGTCGACTCTCGACGGCTCGATGCGGGCGATCGCCGACGACACTGGCTACCGCTGCGAGGTCAGAGCCGGATCGCAAGACCAGCTGCCGATCGAAGGGACGGGCGGCTCCACCTACGCATCCTCCTTTGCCGCCGACGTCCTCACCCAGCTCGTCGAGTACCGCGCCCTCCACGAAGAGGTCGCGCGCCTCGGCCTGCACGAAGGTGCGTTTGCCCGCGAGGTCGCCGCAGCCCAGCTGCCGCTGGCTCTCAACCCCGCCTCGACCTCCGGGTGCGCGACGACCGGCACCCAGATCCTCGCCTCGTTCGCCAACCCCTACCGTGGCTTGATCGACCAGTTCGAGGTGGACCAGCTCGTCGTGCTCGCGCACCTCGCCGGCGTCACGCTCACCCGGGAAGGCATCACCGCCTACGAGGCGGGGCACAGGTCCTCTGCGACGCTGTCGTGCACGAGCGTCATCCAGGTGGCGTCCGCCTCGGCTGCCGCCGCGGCACGGGCGAGGATCGAGGCAGGGGCGAGCTTCGCGTCCGTGGCGCGCACGTCGTCCACCGATCCGAGCGCGTCCTCGGGTGGCTCCCTCGGCTGCGTCTTCGCGAGGCAGTTCACGAGCCCGCTCAACGCCGTCGTGGCGAACCTCCCGGTGGGGCAGGTCTCCCAGCCGGTGGCGTTCGGGACCGGCTACCTGCTCCTGCTGGTCACGAGCCGTCCGCTCGCCCCGGCCACCCAGGTCGCGTCGGCTGTCGTCCTCGCCCAGCAGGCGAAGCTGACGACGCTCATAGCGACCGTGACGTCCGAGTCACACGTCACCGTCGACCCGGCCTTCGGCACGTGGACACACGCCTCCACCGGGTGGAGCGTCACGCCTCCGTCCGGCCCGCCGGACGCCCTCCTGCCCAATCCCACCGCCGTCACCCCCGCCCCGGCGGCGGTCTCGCCGGCCTAGTGCACGCAGCCGCGGGAAGCCCGGAGGGTTCCGCCGCGGTCGTGGTCGTCGGGCTCGGGCCCGCGGGGCCGGGCCTCATGACCGTCGAGGCCCGTCAGGCGATCGACTCGGCATCGACCGTGCTCGTCCGCACGAGCCGTCATCCGGCCGCGGAGCCGCTCGTGGTCGCGGGCGCCCGACCACTCGACGCGCACTACGAGCGCGCGGAGACGTTCGCGCAGGCATACGCGGGGATCGTCGAGGAGGTCGTCGAGGCGGCCCTCCGGTGCGAGCCGGGTGGGCACGTGGCCTACTGCGTGCCCGGCTCTCCCTACGTGCTCGAATCGTCGGTCGTCGCGCTGCGCTGCGATCCGCGTGTCACGGCGCGTGTCGTCCCGGGGATGTCCTTTCTCGACCTCGCATGGGCGCGACTCGGCGTCGATCCCGTGACCGAGCACGTGCGGCTCGTCGATGCCGGCGACCTCGCGGCGGCTGCTGCAGCCGACCACGGACCGCTCCTCGTCGCGCAGCTGTGGTCGCGCGCCGTGTGCTCTGACGTCAAGCTCGCCGTCGAGACGGCGCCGGACGAGCCCGTCGTGGTGCTCCACCATCTCGGCCTGGCGGACGAGCGTGTCGAGACCGTCGCGTGGGACGACCTCGACCGGATCGTCGAACCCGACCATCTGACCTGCATGTACGTCCCCAGCCTCGCGGAGCCGGTGGGTGCGGAGCTCGTGCGGCTCGCCGAGCTCGTCCGGGTGCTGCGCGAGCGGTGTCCGTGGGACAGGGAGCAGACCCACGCGTCGCTCGCGCGCCACCTGCTCGAGGAGACCTACGAGCTCCTCGAGGCGATCGAGGAGGTGGACGACGAGCCCTCGCCGGGCGCGGTGGAGCACCTCGA
The DNA here is from genome assembly GCA_027365385.1 of Acidimicrobiaceae bacterium. Lineage (GTDB taxonomy): Bacteria > Actinomycetota > Acidimicrobiia > Acidimicrobiales > Bog-793 > JAJZCK01. Next base: position 27,441 of record DAHXNN010000154.1, read on the forward strand.
GGAGGAGCTTGGCGACGTGCTCTGCCAGGTGTATATGCACTCGACGATCGCGTCCGGGGAAGGGCTGTTCAACCTCGCGGACGTCGCGCGCTCGGTTCACGACAAGCTCGTCCACCGCCATCCGCACGTCTTCGGCGAGGGGCCCAGCGACGCGGGCAAACGCGCCGGAACGCAGGCGGTCCGGACGGCCGCAGAGGTGCTCGACCGCTGGGAGCAGGCGAAGAGGGAGGAGAAGGGCAGGGTGAGCGTGATGGACGGGATCCCTGCGTCGCTTCCCGCGCTGCTTCTGGCGACGAAGCTCGAGCGCAAGGCGTCGGCGGTCGGGCTCGGATGGGACGACACGGGAGTGCCGTCTGGATCGACCCGGGCCGCGCTCGACGCGCTCCAGTCGGGCGATGCGTCGGCTCTCGGCGAGCTCCTTCTCGCGGTGGCACGTGCGGGTGCCCATCTCGGTGCCGACCCCGAGCAGGAGCTCCGTCGGGCCGCGCAGGCGATGCGAGCGCGCTTCGCGACGGTGGAGGGGGAGGCGGCGGCTACCGGCGGCACGCTCATGGGGCTCGACCGAGCGGCCCGTCGGGAGCTCTGGATGCGCTCTGGGTCGGCCTGACACGTCCCGACCCGCCTCCTGGCACCTCTCGACCTGCGGTCCTTGCTAGCTTGGGCTCCGCTCGGGCCACACCAGACACAGAGACACCGTCAGAGACAGTGACACCACGAAGCACATTGGACACTCGAGACACAGGAGCGCTGCCGTCGTGAGCGAGATCGTTCTTCTTAGCGCCCGCGAGGTGCTCGATTCCCGTGGAAACCCGACCGTCGAGGTCTCGTGCGTGCTCGACTCCGGCGCGTCCGGGCGGGCGATCGTCCCCTCGGGTGCCTCGACGGGCAGCTTCGAGGCGACGGAGCTGCGTGACGGCGGCGACCGCTATGGCGGCAAGGGGGTGTTGCGCGCCGTCGCCAACGTCAACGGCGAGATAGCTGCGGCGCTCGCGGGCGAGGACGCGCTCGACCAGAGAGCGGTGGACCTCGCGCTGATCGACCTCGACGGCACCG
>DAHXNN010000155.1 GCA_027365385.1 Acidimicrobiaceae bacterium
GGCCAGGAGCTCGAGCACCTCTGCGAGCTCGCCACCGAAGCCCGGGCGGAGCCGCTCACCCGCCTGTCCCGCGAGTGCACCCTCGAAGCGCTCGCACGTCTCCAGGAGAACGTCGGCGGCACCCCGGGAATCACGCCGTCCGGTACCGAGGGCCGACCGCGCCGCCAGCGCGACGGCCCGGACCCGGCCGGAGGTGATCCGGACGCCGAGGCTCGCACTCAAGACGTCCTCGAGCTCGTGCGCCTCGTCGACGACGAGAGCGTCGTGCTCGGGCAGCACGGCACCGCCAGTCGCGAGATGCGCGCCGAGGAGGTGGAGGTTGACCACGACGATGTCCGCCGCCGCAGCCCGGGCCCGGGCCGCCTCCGCGAAGCAGACACCTCCCGATGGGCAGTTGAACGCACCAGGACACTCCTCTGATCCGACGCTGAACGACGTCCAGACCCTGGGGTCGAGCTCCTCGTCGAGCTCAGCCTGGTCCCCCGTCGACGTCGAGCCGCTCCACTCGACCACCCGGCGCGCCTGGTCGGCGAGTGCGCCGCCCGCATCGGCCTGCGAGCGCTCCCCGAGCCGGACCTGCTCCCCGTCGTGCTGGGACTCACGGACGCGCTGCACGCAGACGTAGTTCGAGCGTCCCTTCAGCACGGCGACCTCGAGGCCGGGTGCGACCGCGTCCACGAGGAGCGGCAGGTCCTTCTGCGCGAGCTGGTCCTGAAGCGCCTTGGTCGCCGTCGCGACCACTACCCGTTTGCCCGAGAGGGCAGCAGGGACTAGATAGGCGAGCGATTTCCCGGTCCCGGTCCCGGCGCGGGCGAGGAGGTGACGGCCGGTGGCGATTGCCCGCTCGACTGCGAGCGCCATCTCCAGCTGGCCCGGCCTGGCCTCGCCACCACCTGGCAGGCGGGCCGCCGCGGTACGAAGCGCCGCTGCGACGTCTGTCCGCCCGCTCACCGTTCGAGCCTACTGGGAGCCAGACGGCGCTCGACCTCGCGTCGGGCGCGGCGCACCGCACCCCGCACGTCTGAGACGTCGTGCTCGAAGGCTCGGCCGTCGGCACCGAGAAAGACGACGACGCACCGCTCGACGACCCGACCAAGGACGGACTCGAGTGCAAGCGCATAGGCACCCAGCTGGGCCTCGTGCCGGCGTGCCGCACCGGCCACGTCGACGGTGTCGTCTAGCACGTCCGTCTTGTAGTCGACGATGGTGAGCCGACCACCGTCGTCGAAGCACAGGTCGATCACCCCCTCGAGGACCCCGCCGCCGACCGGGACGACGACAGGAACCTCTCGGCGCGACATCGAGCTCGCCGCGGCCGCTCGCACGGACGGCGCGGCGAGGGCGGCGCGCACGCGCGCACCCACCTCGCCCGACCGATCCAGGCAGCCGTGGAGCAGCGACTGGCTCGCCGCCAGCTCGTCGAGCCCCGCTCCGGTCCCGAGGTCGACACGCTCGAGGACGCCGTGCACTGCCCGGCCGATCGCAGTCGCCTCGACGCGTCTGCGGCGGCGGACCTCGGTTGCCGAGGACTCTGTGGTGGAGCTTTCGCGAGCAGGGGGGCGCACCTGCGACGGCAGGTGCGCCGCGGAGCCTCCGGCCACCCCGAGGCTCGTCGCCGCGACACGCTCGGGCTGGGCGATCCGGCGCAGCAAGCTGTCGCGCTCGGCGATCCAGCTCGCCAGACCGTCGCTCGTCGCGAGGGGTCGGAGACCGGCTACCCGGTCGGCGGCGCGGTCGGCGGCGCGGTCGGTGGCGCGGTCGGTGGCGCGTCGGGGCGCCACAGGGGAGGCGAGAATCGAGCCGCTGCTCGTCGTGGATCGACGCCACGTCTCGGGAACAGCCTGGCTCGCGCCCCAGAGCCGCTCCGCGAGGCTCGCCGCGCCCTGGCCCGCGGGCGTGTGGTGGACCGAGACCACCAGGTGGTCTCGAGCACGGGTCGCTGCGACGTAGCAGAGCCTCAGCTGCTCCTCGACGTCGAGGTCGGCGTCCGCCGCGGCGAGCGCCGAGTAGCCGGAGGTCTCGAGACCGTCGGCGACACGCACCTCGAGGCGCCCCGATTCGCCCGCGAGCACCGTCGGCCCGCGTCGCGCCAGCGGGCGCGAGCCAAGCTCGGTGAGCATCACGATGGGGAACTCGAGCCCCTTCGCCCCGTGGATCGTGAGGATCCGGACCGAGTCCCCCGCGTCTCCGGGAACCTCCGTGGAGCGTACGGCGCGCTCACGTTGGTAGTCGGCCCACGTGAGCAGCTCCGCGATGCTCGCGCTACCGGCGTCGGCGAGCTCTCGCGCCTGGTCGACGACAAGACGGATCCTACGCGACGCCTCCTCCCGACGCCGAAGTGCGGACGTGAGGACCGCTGCTCGCCATCTCGTGACGATCGCATCGAGAGTTCCCGCGGCACCGAGCTCGTGGCGTGACGAGTGGAGCCGCCCGATCTCGGCGAGGGCGCGCGTGACGGCGTGGGACTCGAGGCCCACGGGCGCCCTCTCGTCGATGCGCCACTGGCCGCCGTTGTCCCGGTACTCGGCGAGCGCGTCGTCTCCACAGGCGAGCTCCGGAGTGCGCAGGGCAGCGACGATCGCCAGCTCGTCGCCCGGATTGTCGACGGCCCGCAGGCAGGCGAGCAGGTCGAGGACCTCCGTCGAGCCGTAGAGAACGCTGCTCGCGTCGACCCGGTAGGCGACATCGGCGTCGTCGAGCGCTGCTTCCAGCTCGTCGAGGCCGGTCCGCCGGGGAATGAGGACGGCGACGTCGGACAGTCGGGCTTGGCGCACGGTGTCTCCGTCGAGCACCGGCCACCCGTCCTCGACCGCCGCGACGATGGAGCGCGCGACGTCGGCACATGCGAGGCGCCGCCGCTCACGAGCGACCATGGCGTCGGTAGGGCCACCGAGCAGGGTCACCGGCACGTGCACGCCCGTGCGGGCGCGCGACGGTACGAGGGGCGTGAACGCCGCCGACCGGCGCACGCCGAGCAGCGGCCCGCCGCCGTCGATCCCGTCACCAGCTCCGAGCAGCTGGGAAAACACACCGTTCACCCAGTCGAGGATGCCGGGAACCGAGCGGAAGCTGGTGACGAGCCTCGTCGGGCGTCCACCGTCGATCTCGGAGCGGACCCGCTCGTAGAGAGCGACGTCGGCGCCACGGAACCTGTAGATCGCTTGCTTCGGGTCGCCGACGAAGAACAGTCGCCCCTTGGCGGGTCGTCCGTCCGCGCCGTCGCCGGCGACCAGTCGGACGATCTCGAGCTGTAGTGGATCGGTGTCCTGGAACTCGTCCACCAACACCTGGACGAAACGGCGGCGCACTGCGGAGAGGACCTCGGGGTTGCGCACGAGGAGGTCACGGGCATGGACGAGCAGGTCGTGGAAGCGCAGCGTCCCCGATCGTCGCCGCTCGTCGGCCGCGGCCACCGCCTCGTGCGCCAGCCGTGCGACGAGCGCGCCGAGGACCTCGTCCGCCACCTCGTCACACGCCTCTTCGCGGCACCGCTCGTACTCGGCCACGATCTCGCGGACCTCGTCCACCGGGCAGGACCAGCTCTTCTTGCTTCCCGTCCTCGCGACTCGCGCCACGGGCAGGGCAGCGAGCCACCGAAGCTGGACGAGCCAGCCGGCACCCTGCTCACACAGGAGCAGATGGTCGGCGAGCACTCGTATACGCCCTGCCAGCCGGTCCGCCGGGTCCGTGCACGCGTCGAGCTGCGACGTCGCCGCGCGCATCGCCTCGGCCACGCGCGCGCACGCGCCCGTGACGCGCGTCCCGACGGCGATCGACGGCCCGCCGGCGGCATCGCCCCGGCCCTCGACACGGCTCGCCTCCACTCCGAGTTCCCACGCGTCGTCGATCTGGCGTGCAAGCTCGCCGATCGTCGTGGGAGCGACTCCGAGAGCCAGTGCTGCCGCGACCGTCTCGCGCGCCTCCGCCTCCTCGAGCAGAGCGTCGAGAAGCACGTCGAAACGCCGCGTCCTCTCGAGGTCTGCCTCGAGATCGTCGAGGACGCGTAGGCGCAACGGAAGGCCCGCAGCCAGCGCGTTCTCCGCGAGGATCCGCTGTGCGAAGCCGTGGATGGTCGTCAGCACCGCATCGTCGAGATCCGATAGAGCGGAGCGGACGGCGACGTCGGCTGGCCGCTGCCGCGCTAGCGCCTCGAGACGGGCGCCGACCCGCTCGCGAAGCTCCGTCGCCGCCGCCTCGGTAAACGTGATCGCAGCGATCTGGCCCAGGTAGGCCCGGCCGGACGTCACGAGCTCCACCACCCGGCCCACGAGCGCCTGCGTCTTGCCCGTGCCGGCCCCGGCCTCGACGAACAACGTCTCGCCGAGATCGGTCGCGATCCGCTGACGGCCTTCGGCGTCGGAGAGCTCAGGCACCGGCGGTCGGGTCCCGGTCGGCGACGGTCGCACCCTCCGCGGGGTCGGCCGCTTCCCGGGCATCGGCTCCCTCGACGAGTCCGACATAGGGGGCGAGCTCCGCAGTCGACCGCGCGACGGACCAGTACCGGTCCCGATCTGCCGGGCAGGCCCGGCTGAAGTCGCACGAGCGGCAGTTCTCGAAGTCTCCGCGGTCGCGCGTGCCGGGACGGAACGCAAAGGTGCCCGCGAGACCCGTCCGCACGAGGATGCCGAGTGTCTCGTCGAGGCGGGCGAGGCCCTCGTCGGTGAGCTCGAAGCGCACCTCGGCTCGCTCGTCGCCGACGAACCTGTAGCACGCGCTCACGGACGCGTGCCGATCGCTCGAGACGTCGTCTTCCGGACCGAGAGCTGCGGCCGCAGCCGCTAGCGCGTAGACGGGAAGCTGGAGGTGCCGACCCCGGTCGACACAGTCCGAGCCCAACCCGGCGAAGGGTCTGGGGCTTCCCGTCTTGTAGTCGACGACGACGACGGAGCCGTCCGGCGTGCGCTCCACACGATCGACCCTCCCGCGAAAGCGCACCTCGCTGTCGCCCAGCCGGCGGACGACAGCGGGCACGCCACCCGCGCCGAACCCCATCTCGGCAGCGACGGGGTGGATGCCACGTCGACGCCGGCCCTCGTCCGCCAGACGCTCGGCCTCGAGCCACGCAAGAAGTCGCAGCCGCTCGACCTCCCACAGCACGGGTTTGCCCGTCAGACCGAGTCTCTCGAACCTCGCGAAGGTCTCGAGCGCTATCTCCCGCATACGCTCGGCGCTGCCCGCCGGCGACCGGCGCGACGTCTGCAACGCGACGTCGCAGACCTGCGCGCCGCGCGACCGTGCCTCGGCACAAAGGTCCGTGGTGAAACGCTCGAGTACCTCGTGCACGATGCTCCCCCGGTCGCGGGGGGTGATCTCGAGGCGGCGCTCGAGCTCGTCGACGACCTCACACTCGAGCCGGTGGCCGAGGAAGTAGCGGAACGGGCACGTGGCGAGCGTCTCGAGACCCGTCGGGGACTCGAGCCGGGCGCCGGTCGAGCGCGGTGGACCGGCAAGCCCGGCGTACGGGCCGAGCCGATGCGCGGCACGCGACGCGACAACGTCGAGTCCCGCCCGCAGCTCCGGCGCGCCGGACACCACAGCGTGGCGGCTGAGATCGCGCTCGCCGTCGGCAGCCGCGGTCGCGAGCACTGCCTGCTCGAGCTCGGCGCGGTGCAGCGCTACGAGGGAGCCGGACGCGATGCGCTCGGCGACGTCCGGTCCCGACGATGCCGCCATCTCGTCGAGCGACGGCTCGGGCAGGAACCGCGACCGGCGGAGCTGGCGCCCCGTGCGACCGGCGCTCGAAGGGACGGTCGCGACACACGTGCGCGCTCCGGCGAGGGCAAGGGCGAGACATCGGCGATCGCGCTCGACCAGATCGCTCCCAGCAAGCTCGTCGAGGCCCGCCGCTACACGGTCCTCCCTCGTAAGGACGCTGCCGAGAGGCGCCCGTCGCGGCAGGAGCCCGTCGACGGCTCCGACGACGACGAGGATGTCGAGATCGAGCCCGACCGCCGCGTCGGGACGGCCCACCGTCACGCCCGGAGTCGCCTGGCGCCGGGTGCCAGGTCGCTCGCAGGCGACATCGAACGCCGCGGAGAACCCCGCTAGCCCTGGGGACGGGTCGAGGCCGTCGACGGCTGCGAGCTGGGCGAGCGTCTCGAGCACGAGCTCGTCGGCCGCGCCGGCGTCGGGGAGCCACGACGACCGGTCGACGGAGGTGCCGAGATAGCGCTCGAGCTCGTCTTCCACCCAGTCGGCGACATCCACCCAGGCGTGGGCCGACCTGCCCCTCTCGAGGGAGCGGGCGAGGTCGTCGAGCAGCTCGGCCATCCCCAGGCACGCACCGATGGTCCGCTCGGCCCGGCAGAGACCGGTCTTGCTCTCCTCGGCGGCGAGGACGTCGAGGAGAGCTCCCGTCTCGTCCGCGAAGCGCCTCAAGCGCGTCGCGAAGGCACGCGGCCCAGCGTCGCCGACGCCGGCAAGACGCGAGGCGCGGTCCCACTCCCCGACCTGGGCGAGCTCGCCTCTACGGTCCCGCACGGGCGCGCTCGCGAGCCACGAGACGAGCTCCGTACGACCGATCCGGCCACCGCGAGAGGCGAACGCGAGCAGACCGGAGGCGAACCGGGCGGTCGGCGACTCATCCAGCCGGGTGGGTGCCGGACCGCTCCACGGGACTCCTGCACCGTCGAGCGCCGCTGCGACGAGCCGACGATACGGGGCCGGCGAGCTATAGACGAGCGCGCACCGTCCTGGGCTCGCCCCTGCCTCGAGCTCCCCGAGGAGGAGGCGCACGGCGGCGCGCACCTCCGAGCTCGCGTCAGGTGCAGCCAGCACCGTGTCGAAGCCGAGTGGCGCCGCGGCACGGCTGTCGAGCTGGATGCCCAACGCTGGCGACATGCCGGGCGCCGCGGCGCCCCCACGGGCCTCGAGGCGTCCCGCTCGAGCCAGGTCCCCGACGCCGCTCGCAGCCAGCCTCTCGGCAAGTCGGTGGACGCGCTCGTCGGCACCCGAGTCACCGGTCGCCGCGAGATGGACGACCACCAGGCGCGAGAGCGCTAGCGCTCCGAGCAGGTCGACCTCGCCGGGCCTCAGCTCCTCGGCCAGGTGGACGACGACTGGACAGATGCGGTCAGGAGACGGGGGACAACGTGCCTCCGCGAGCGCGGACGCGAGCACGTCGGCGTCGTCGTACCAGGATGGCTCGAGGAGGACGCGCACGTCGGTGAGGACCTCCGCCAGCTCGCGGGCCAGCCCCCGGCGGGCGCGCAGGCG
>DAHXNN010000175.1 GCA_027365385.1 Acidimicrobiaceae bacterium
GCCGCGATGCCCGCGGCCACTCGTGTCTTCAGTCTCATTGCTCCCCCACTTCTCCTGATCCCGAGGGTCGGTCCGTCCGACCCGTGCCGGTGTCAGCCCGCACCTGTGTGGTGCCCTGCGGCGCCGTATGGCGCCGCAGGGCACCGCGTGCTGTCGACTGCCCCCGTGCCGCTTGTTGGGACCGCTCCCAATTGCTGCGGCGTCCGGAACATAGCAGGCCGCGGAGAGGTGGTCGTCGGCGTCCTCGGTGTGCCCTGTCCGAGACGCCGTCGGGCTAGCCGACGAGGCTGTCGATCTGCTTGACGAGCCGGTCCTCGATCTCGAGGTTCCACGCGGACTCCGCGACGTCGACGAGCAGGAAGAGGTCGGACAGCAGCAGCGTCTCGAGCGCAGCCACGCCGAGGTGCTTGAGCCATTTGCCGATGCCGACACGCACCGTGAAGTCGTCCGCCGTGCCCGAGATCATGATCGTCATCGCCCGGTCGGCGTCGATCACCTCGGCGAGGAACCTGCCCTTCTTCGCCTGGACGACGGTGCCATGGCTGCTCGGCGCGGACGTCTGGACCGAGAAGCCCTCGGCCTCGAGGTAGCTCTGGATCTTGGTGGTCAGCTCACCGAGGTCGGTGTGCTTCTGCTGGAACTGCAGGACCTTCTCGCCGATCATGGCGGGTCTCCTCTCGTGCCGCCCGGGGCACGACGCGGCACGTGCCGGCTCGGCGTACGCTCTCCCGGGACCAGGGCCGCGAGGATCGCGACCGATGCGACGCTACCGGAGGGGTGTGCTCGACGGCTGTCGGGCAGGCGGTCGGCACCGCCGGGAGGAGCAGCGGTAGTGGGCAACGGACAGATGCGCGAGAGGTTGCGCGCCACCCTCGGTCGGAGCGGCGTGACGGACGGGGCCATCCGTCGCCTCCGCCGTAGCGACGAGGTCGCGTCCCTGCAGCACCAGGCGGCGGCTCTCGGAGGCGACGCCGCTCGCCTCCGCGTCGAGCTCGCGGCCGTGCGCTCGGAGCTCGCGCGGGTGCAAGAGGTCTCCGGCGGAGCGGAGCCGGTCGAGGGGTCGGCCCCGACGGGCGCGGGGTTTCCCGAGACGGTCCGCCCCTTCATCTCATGGGCGCCTCCGGGCCACTTCTACTCGCCGGTACCCGACCTCGCGGACGTCGAGCGGGACGCCGAGCGGATCTTCGGCGAGGTGACGCAGCTCCCCGGCGTGGAGCTACGGGAGGAGGCCCAGCTCGCGACGTTCGCCGCACTCGCCGCACTCGCGCGCGAGGCACCCCTTCCGGCCCGGGCCGGCGGCGGCCACCGCTACTCGACGGACAACCTCTACTACGGCCCCGGCGACGCGATGATGCTCCAGTCCATGCTGCGCTCGCTCCGACCGAGCCGCTACCTCGAGGTCGGCAGCGGGTGGACCACAGCGCTCGCTCTCGACACGAGCGAGCGCTTCCTCGAGGGCGCGATGGCTGTGACGGCGATAGAGCCGTACCCCGAGCTCCTCGAGGGGGTGCTCCGGCCCGGCGACCCCGTCGAGATCCTCGCCCGGCCCGTCCAGGACGTCCCGCTCGACACGTTCGCCGCCCTTCGGGCCGGCGACGTGCTCTTCGTCGACTCCTCCCACGTCGTGAAGACGGGAAGCGACGTCCATCACCTGTTCACCAAGGTGCTCCCCGTGCTCTGCTCCGGTGTCGTCGTCCACGTGCACGACGTCTTCTGGCCGTTCGAGTACCTCCGTCACTGGATCGCGGAGGGGCGGGCGTGGAACGAGGCCTATCTCCTCCACGCGTTCCTCATGTACAACGACACCTTCGAGATCGTGCTGTGGAACCACTGGCTCGCGATGGTCCACCCCGAGATCGTCGCGTCCGAGCTGCCTGCGATGGTCGAGAACCCGGGCGGAGCGCTCTGGATGCGCAGGCGGTAGGAGGACGTGGTGCGCGTGGCGCTCATAGGCCTCGGAGGCTTCGGGGCGGTCCACCTCGCGGAGCTCGACCGCCTGGCAGGGCTCGGGAAGGTCGACCTCGTCGGGTGCGCGGACACCGTGTCGCCGGCACCTGCGGCCGCCGAGGTGCTGGAGAGGCGCCGGTCGGTCTTCCACGAGCGGTACGAGGAGCTGCTCGAGGCGACGCGTCCCGACCTCGTGGTCGTCGCGACCCCACCCCATCTCCACGCGGAGATGGCGGCGTCCGCGATGCGCGGTGGGAGCCACGTCCTTCTCGAGAAGCCCCCGGTCGTCGACATGGCCGAGATGCGCGCCCTCGAGGGGCTGCTGTCCGAGACGGGCCTCTCCTGCCAGGTCGGCTTCCAGAGCCTCGGGTCGGGTGCCCTCGGGCGCCTGTGCGAGCTGCGTCGTGCCGGTGCGTTCGGCGACGGGCTGAGGGTGTCTGCGACCGGGCACTGGCAGCGGGACAGCGGCTACTGGCAGCGGTCTCCGTGGGCAGGGCGGGACACGCTGGACGGCCGAGCCGTGCACGACGGCGCGCTGACGAACCCCTTCGCGCATGCCGTGATGAACTGCCTCGCCGTCCTCGGATGGGAGTCGCTCGACCGCTTCGAGGAGGTCGTCGTCGAGCGGTTTCGAGCGAACCCGATCGAGGTCGACGACACCTCCGTGCTGCGCGTCCGCCACGGCACGGGAGAGCTCGTCGTCGCCGTCACGCTGTGTGCCGAGACCATCCGCGAGCCCGTGTGCACGGTGCGCGGCACGGGCGGCTCCGCCGCCTGGGGCTACACGGGCGACGAGGTGACGCTCGACCTCGGAGACGGTGGTGCCGCAGTGGAGAGGTTCTCCCGTGCCGGCCTGCTCGACGAGATCGTCGACGTCCTCTCCGGCGAGGACCGTGAGCTCAGCTGCCCACTTGCGCGCACGAGGGGATTCGTGCGCCTGGTCGAGGCGATCACTGCAGCGCCGGTCCACGAGATCGCGAGCTCCCGGATCGCCGTCGCAGGCAGCCGCGCCGCCACGTCGAGGGTCGTGACAGGCGTGGACGAGATGGTCGACGCGGCAGCGTCCCGAGGAGTGCTGCTCTCCGAGCTCGGCCTGTGACGCCGCTGCGCCACGGCACGCGGCTCGCCGCCACCCGCCTGGCCGACCGGTCGGGCAGCTAGTGTCGCACCTCGTGCGAGCTGTCGTCTATGACGCGCCGGGAGAGTTCTCCGTGCGCGACGTCGCTGTCCCCGATCCGGGAGCGGGCGAGGTCCGTCTCGCGGTCGAGATGGCGGGGATGTGCGGGACCGACCTCCACATCGACGCGGGTGGCTTCTTCTCCCGCTATCCCTTGACGCCTGGTCACGAGATCGTCGGCCGGGTCGAGGCTCTCGGCGACGGCGTGACGAGCCTCGACCTCGGAGAGCGGGTCGTCGCGGACAACACAGTTCTTTGCGGCCACTGCACTGCCTGCAGGCGTGGCGAGCCCCTCTACTGCCGCAACCTCTACTCGCTCGGGGTGAACGGCCCGGGTGGATTCGCGGGCGGCGTCGTGGTCCGCGAGGAGAAGTGCTTTGCCGCCGGCGACCTCGACCTCCACGCGGCGGTCATGACCGAGCCGACCGCGTGCGTCGTCCACGGGATGGACGTCCTCGACCTGCGGCCCGGAGCGGACGTCCTCGTCTTCGGTGCAGGTCCGACAGGACTGGTCCTCGCACAGCTGCTCGTCCACGGTGGCGCGGCCCGGGTGACCCTCGCGGCACCGACAGCGCACAAGCTCGCTCTCGCCCGCTCCTACGGGATCGACGTGACGGTCGAGCTCGACCGCGAGGATCCTGCGAGGGCCGTGCCGGTGCTACGTGCCGGAGCACCGGACGGCTACGACGTCGTGGTCGACGCCACCGGTGCGCTCTCCGTCGTCGAGATCTGCCTCCAGCTCGTGCGAGACGGCGGGACGTTCTTCGTCTACGGGATGACCGGCGAGGAGGCGAGCGTGCCACTACGCCCCTACGAGGTCTTCCGTCGCGAGCTCACGATCAAGGGATCGTTCGCCCAGACACACTGCTTCGACCGGGCGCTCGCCCTGCTGCGGTCGGGGCGGGTGCGCACCGACGGCATCGTGACCCACGAGTTCGCGCTCGGCGACTACGGGCGCGCGCTCGAGGCGACGCGGAGCGACCGCTCCTGCATCAAGGCCGTCGTGGTCCCCTGAGCAAGACGGTCACAGCCCGGCGATCGCGGGCACGACCCGCTCGCCGAGGATCTCGAGGCGCCGGAGCCCGGAGACCTCCGGCACCGCCCCGTGTGCGACGCCGACGCCGAGCTCGGCGAGGGAGCCGAGGGTGTCGAGGAGCTCGCCGACCTTCTCGCCCGAGGCACCCGGGTCGAGCGGCACGATGACCGTCTTCTCGATGTCGTCGTAGTCCCTCCCCACCTCCTCGCACCGGGTGCGGAGCACGTCGAGCTTGCGCGCGACGTCCGGACCCCCGAAGAGATTGCACGCGTCCGCATATCTCGCGACGAGGCGGAGGGTCTTCTGCTCGCCCGAGCCACCGATCAAGATGCGCGGGCGCGGCCGGCTGATCTGCGACGGGACGTTGAGCGTACGGCGGAGCTGGTAGTGGCGCCCGGCGAAAGGGCTCTCGTCGTCGCTCCACATCTGGAGCACGATCCGCAGGGCCTCCTCGAGGCGATCGAAGCGCTCGGCGGTCGGGGGGAACGGCAGTCCCAGCCCGGTCGCCTCTGCCTCGTTCCATGCGGCACCGACCCCGAGCATCGCTCGCCCCCCGGAGAGGACGTCGAGGGTCGTGACGATCTTCGCGAGCAGGCCCGGCTCGCGGTAGACGACGCCGGTGACGAGCGTGAGCAGGGTGATCCTGCTCGTCTTGCCGGCGAGGAACCCGAGCGTCGTGTACGCCTCGAGCATGTCGAGCTCGGGGGGCCCGATCATCTCGATCTGCCAGAGGTGGTCCATGACGCTCATCCGGTCGAAGCCAGCCTCCTCGGCGACGTGCGCGATCGCGCCGAGATCGTCGGCGAGAGCATCGGGGCCACCTGGCCAGGTGAAGTTGGGCACGTGGAGACCGAGTTTCATGGTCGCCTCCTTCTCGCTCGTCTTGCTCGCTCGTCTTGCTCGCTCGTCTTGTCTACCTCGACGACCCGCAGCGTCGCAGGGTCGTCGTGCCGCCGCTCGTGGCCCGCCGTCCACCCCGGCCGGCTCGACACCCCGGCTGGTTCAGCGCGCCTGCTGGTGGAGGCGCCGGCCGGCGAGGGTGAGGTGCGCCTCGCCGATCGCCTCGGAGAGGGAGGGGTGTGGATGGATCCACTCGGCCACCTCCCGGGGGAGGGCCTCCCAGTTCGTGATGAGCATCCCCTCGGCGATGAGCTCGGTGACGTGCGGCCCGACGAGATGGACCCCGAGGACGGGGCCGTCCTTCTCCGCGACGAGCTTGACCATGCCGCCCTGGCCGTAGATGAGGCCCTTGGCGACCGCGCCGAGGGGCATCCGGTTGACGACGACATCGATGCCCCGGGAGCGTGCCTCCGGCTCGGAGAGCCCGACGCTCGCGGCCTCGGGCGACGAGTAGGTCGCGCGGGGCACGCCCGCGTAGTCGATCGGCGCGGGGGACTGGCCGGCGAGCGTCTCGGCGACGAGGAGCCCCTCCGCGAAGGACGCGTGTGCGAGCGCGAGCGACGGGGGTGCGAGGAGGTCGCCGACGACGTGGACACCTTGGACGTTCGTCTCGAGGCGCCCCCAGTCGGCGGGCACGACGTAGCCGCGGTCGAGCGGGATGCCGAGCTCCTCGAGCCCCGCGCCGTCGGTGACCGGTACGCGGCCGATGGCGACGAGGAGGATCTCGGCCTCCACCCGTTGCTCACCCTTCGCGTCACGCACGAGGGCGGAGATCCCCGGACCCCGTCGCTCGACGTCGCCGAGCTGGGCGCCGAGATGGACGGTGATCCCCTTGCGCCGCAGTGCCCGGGCCATCTCCTGGCTGACGTCGGGGTCCTCGCCCGGCAGCACGTCGTCGAGCGCCTCGACGACGGTCACCTGCGCGCCGAAGGCCCGGTAGAAGGTGGCGAACTCGACCCCGATCGCCCCGGCACCGACGATGACGACCGAGGCGGGCAGGCGGGTGCTGCGCGTCGCGTCGTCGGAGGTGAGGACCACCTCGCCGTCGGAGGGGCAGCCAGGGAGCTGGCGGGGCCGGCTTCCCGTCGCGACGACGACGCCCCGGCGTGCCCGCAGCTCGACCGCACCTGCGTCGGGGGTTCCGGTCACGCTGACCGAGCGGGGAGAGGAGAGGCGTCCAGTGCCCTGGACGACCTCGATACCGTCGTGGTGGAGGTGGTCGAGCAGGCCTTTGTAGTTGCGGTTGACGATGTCGTCACGCGCCGCACCGAGCGCGGCAGGGTCGACCGACGCCACCGTCGCGCCGATCCCCCAGCGCTTGCCGCCCTCCTCGATGCCCTCCATGATCTCGGCCGCGTGCAGGAGCGCCTTGCTCGGGATGCAGCCGCGGTGCAGGCAGGTGCCCCCGACGAGGTCGCGCTCGACGAGGGCGACCTCGAGGCCCAGCCCGGCTGCTCGCAGAGCCGTGCTGTAGCCACCAGTGCCTCCGCCGACCACCACCACGTCGAGCTCCCGCTGTCCT
>DAHXNN010000182.1 GCA_027365385.1 Acidimicrobiaceae bacterium
AGGTATCAGTGCCTCGCGCCTACGATCCATCGGCGCTTCCGACGGTGGCCGCATCTCCGGGGACGTTCCAGATCGTCCCAACGAGGGGCCTACCGATCGTCGCCCTCGTCCTCGTCGGGCTGATCGTGACGATCGCGACGAACCGGCTATGGGCGATCGACTTCTTCCACGTCGTCGGAGGGGGCATGTGGACCGCCATCGACCTGTTCCTCGGCTTCGTGATCGGTCCCATCCTCGGCCGCCTCTCGATGCCGGCACGGACGGAGTTCACAAAGCGGCTCATGCCGAAGATGATCCTCATCATGCCGACCCTCGTGGTGTGCACGCTGGCTGCCGGTTGGCAGCTCGCCCGATACAAGGGCTACCTGTTGACGAGCTATTCCCACCATGGTTGGATCGTGGCCTCGTTCATCGTGGTGGCGGTGATGGCTGTGGTGGCGCTGGGGATCCTGGAACCCGCGAACGTCGCCGTGCTTTTCGAGCTGAAGAAGCCCCAGCCGAGAGGCGACGTGATCGGGCGGCTCATGCGACGGTTCATCCTCACCGCAGGAGTCACCGGTGCCATGCAGATAGTCACGCTCGTGATCATGACGAGGATCGCTACGACATGACTGTCGACGACAGTGTCCACACCCACACCCCACACCCTGCACCGGTTGGCGCCGATCGGCATCTCCCCCCGATCGCCGAGCTCGTGGTGGCATCGGTCGCTCTCATGCTTGCAGGCGGTGTCTACCTTGCGGCCCATCTCCCCCGGCTGCCCCCTCTTGCACCCGCAGTCGGGCTGCTTGCCGCGGGCGGTGCTCTTACGCTTGTCGCGATGACGCTTCTGGGTAGGATCCGGCCATTCGCTTGGGCGACCTTCTTCCAGGTCGCCCGGTGGGCGCTGGTCGCATACGTCACCATCGCCGCAATCCTGGGCTTCGTCTTCGTCTACGACCACACCCGGGGCTCGACGCTAGCCGTGCTCATCCTGACGCTCGTCGTGTTCGCCGTCGACATCCCCGTGATCATCGCTTTCACCGTGGCACGATTCCACGAGGTACCGGCGGCTGCCCGGCCGTAAAGAACGCTGTCCCGTCCCGGTACCGTCACATTGGCACGGGCCTGACCAGATCGACCCGCTGGAGATCTTCTCCGTCTGATGGACACGGACTCCGAGGCGGCACCTGGGACCGGAGCTGGCGCCAGGAGCGCTACGCGGTCACGGCCTACCGGACCGTGCTGCCCATGTCGTTCGGCCACGGGTCGAGACCGAGCAGACGACGTCCGAGCGGGCTGATAGCTGCACGCTGCGCAGCGTCGTACGCGCGTGGCGGCAGGGCTCCGGCACCGTGAGGGTGGTCCGTGCGGACGAAGCGGAGGAACTGCGCCACACGGGTCGTCGATTGCCGGTTATGCGAAGCGGCGTGTGGCATCAGGTGGTGGACAAGTGCAAAGTCACCTGCGCGTCCGACGACCTCGATGCTCCTCATCGGCGGGATCCGCTTCCAGTTTGCGAAGAGGTGACGTCCGCCGCTCACCTTGGCAGCTTCCTCGGCAACGATGCGGTGACCACCAGGAACGACGTGGAGACCGCCGCCTCCGGGTTCGACGTCGGTGAGGTAATAGCATCCGCCGACCTGGACCTCCTCGAGGGTGCCAAGGAAGTCGTCGACATCGTCGGGGACGGATGCGTCGATATGCAGGGTCTGGCTTCGCGGCGTGTCGGACGGCGCCTCGTTACGAAGCGTGATGCCGACCGAGCCGTCGAAGACCCGCAGCCGGGGTGACCCGAGCAGCTGCGCAGCCGCTATGTAGAGGCGCTCATTCGCGAAGAGCGGGAGGAGCTCAGGTGTGTCGACCGTATCGCTGCCGGAGGCATCGTAGGGCTTGATCCTCCCCATCCAGCTACGCCACTGAGGTGGAAGAGACAGGTCCTCCGGAAGTAGGGCAAGGATCGCCCGCCTCGCACGCCCCGCCTCCTCGACAGACAGGATCCCTCGCACGACGACGTAGCCGAGCTCCCAGAACTGACCAATCTCGTCCCGGGTCAACGTCTCGCCTAACGTCATGGTCATCGCACGCCTCCCTGATCTTCCCCCACTGGCGTCATTCCGACAGGACTAGCGGACGGGTCGAGGCGGGCAGGAGGAGCCGGCGAGTCGTCTCCAGACCCCACGCGTCGAGGCGTCGCAGCCTGTCGCTCGACGAACGGAGCCCGCCGTAGTGCTCGATCGTCGCCGCCCACTCCTCGCGACGCTCGACCTCAGGACGCGCCACCAGACAGTCCGGGTCGTTCACGAAGAAGCGCCCGTGCTGCCAAGCACGCGCCACAGCGTTGCGCGTCGCAGCGCGCTGGCTCGGCATCGAAGGATTGCCTGTCGGCGGCTCGTAGTGCAAGGCGATGTCGGGTCCGACACGCATCGCGTCCACGAGGCCGACGGACGCGAGCAGCGGCGCACCACAGCCGAGCAACGTGGCCTCGGGACCGACCGCCTGACGGATCGTCCGCAGCCCACGTCGATACGCCTCGACACCTGTCACGTCCTCGTGACGCCGGCCAGCGAGCGCTCCCGCGTACGCGAAGTCGATCTTGAAGTAGTCGATCCCCCAAGACGCCATCGACGCGAACACGGCATCTAGATAGTCGGCGACGTCCGGATGCGTCACGTCGAGAGCCGAGCACCGGTCGCGCAGCACCTCGCCCGCATCGACCACCTCACCAGTGGACGGATCCTTGACCAGCCAGTCGGGATGCTCCGCGGCAAGGCGGCTGGAACGACCGACCGCGAACGGCGCGATCCAGATACCAGTACGCCGCCCGGTCGAGCGAACCCGTTCCACGAGGCCGGCGATGTCGTCGAATCGACCGGAGCTCTCCAGCCAATCGCCCGCCGCGGCCTGGTAGCCGTCGTCGATCTGCACGACACCGATTGGCAGTCCAAGCTCGTCCATTGCGTCGAGGTTCTCGACGATGTCCTCCTCTCGAACTGCATCGAAGTACTGGTACCAGGAGCACCACACCGGAGGGATCGACCCGATGTCTGACGGTGCCAGTCCGGAGCGCCGCGCGAAATCGTCTCCCCAGCGGGCGAGCGCCCCCTCGATTCCGCCCGGACCGGCATCGACGGTATGTGTCACGTCACCGTTCGCCTGCACGACGACCTTGTTACCGAGGTCTCGCGCACGCACCACGGCGACCTCCCGCTCCGCGTCCGCTATGCCGAAGACGTGGACCCGACCATCGCCTGGGTCCACGACGAGCAGGCCCGACCCCTGGTGCGCCTCTGGCGAGGAGCCGACACCCGGTTGGCAGTCGATGACAAGAGAGTTCGGGTCTGTCGGCTGAAAGGGAGCTCTACCGAGCGGCACCACGTCCACGACGCTCCACGATTGCCAGCCTTCGGCATAGACCCGAGCCCGTCTGCTATCGACATCAATCTCGGCTATCGCTTCCATTGACTCCACTCGGACTCCACTGTCGGCTGAACGGCACTTCGCGTAGAGACGCGCCTACCCGCGCCTCGTCGGAGCCGCCACGTCGGCATCGGGTGGCGCAGCCTTGACATACAGCCAGCATCGCGCCGTATGACCAGGCGCCGTCTCGACGTCACACGGTCGCGTCGAGCACTCAGGCATCGCGTGCAAGCACCGTCGTCGGAACTTGCAGCCCGCATCGACAGTCACCTCACGTCGCTCCGCGTCCCGCGCCGCGCGCGCCTTCTGCCGCGTGCCACGAGCGGCTGCGAGCGACGCACGGGTCGCACCGGGCATGGGCGCAGCAGATGCGAGCAGCTGCGTATACGGATGCGCCGGGTGCAAGATCACTTCGTCGCTCGGGCCACGTTCGACGATCTCTCCCCGGTACATGACGATGATCTCCGACGAGAAGTGGCGGGCGGTGGCGAGGTCATGCGTGACGTAGAGCATCGCGAGATCTCGCTGGCTCTTCAGGTCGTCGAGAAGGTTCAAGATCTCCAGCCGGATCGACACATCGAGCATCGACACCGGCTCGTCGGCGAGCAGCACGTCCGGGGCCGGCGCGAGCGCTCGTGCGATGGCTACACGCTGGCGCTGGCCTCCGGAGAGCTCGTGGGGGTACATGCGCGCGACGTCGCCCGCAGGAACGAGGTTGACGGACCGCAGGAGCTCGTCGACTTTGCCCGTCACGTCGTGACGCGTCGCCCGACCGTGGAGCAGGAGAGGTCGGGCGAGGTGGTGGGCAACGGTGTGTGCCGGGTTGAGCGACGCGAAGGGATCCTGGAACACCAGTTGGACATGACGCCGGTACTCCCGTACGTCGGAGCGGTGCAGGGTCGACACCTTGCCGCCCAGCAGGATCTCGCCCGCAGATGGCTTCATCAACCTCCCGAGCGCGCGCACGATGGTCGACTTCCCGCTGCCGCTCTCGCCGACCAGGGCCAAGGTCTTGCCCGAGCGAAGTGCAAGCGACACGTCGTCCACTGCTCGGAGCCTCGGCCCCGAGCGCTGCGCGAAATCGACCGTGAGACGACGTACCTCGAGTGCTGGCCCGGTCACGCCTGCTCCGTCCCCGCGGCGCCGTGTGCTCCTCCTCGAAGTGCAGCAGGTGGTTCGGAGGGGCAGCGTGTCGGATCGTGGAGATGGCACGCGACCGTCCATGCGTCGCCGTCGCCGGGGACATGGACCGCATGCGCCGGAGGGCTCGACGGATCGAGCCCTGTCCCGAGGACAGGGAACCTCGGCCCGAGCACCGGATCGACTATTGCGCAAGGATCGAAGGCAAAGCTGCATCGTGGAGCGAACGAGCAACCGAGCAGGTCGTCACGCAGGTCGGGTGGAGATCCCGGGATCCCGTGAAGCTGACGCCTGGTACCGCGCATGTCCGGGAAGGACTCGAGCAGGCCGAGCGTATAGGGATGCGCAGGAGCACGCGCCACCTGGTCTGACGGCGCGTACTCGACGATCTCGCCCGCGTACATCACAGCGAGACGATCACTGATCTCGAGAAGGAGCGACAGGTCGTGGGTGATGAAGACGACACTGAAGCCGAGCTCTTCACGCAAGCGCTCGATCTCGTCGAGGATCTCGCGCTGCACGACGACGTCGAGCGCCGTCGTCGGCTCGTCCATGATGACGATCTCCGGCTGAAGCGCCAGCGCCATCGCGATCACGACACGCTGGCGCATTCCTCCCGAGAGCTCGTGGGGAAAGCCAGAGACACGTCCGGGGTCGATCCCGACCATCTCGAGCAGCGCCCTCGAGCGCTCTTCACGTTCGTCCGCACCCATCTCTGGGACATGAGTCTTGAAGATGTCGCCGAACTGCTTACGCAAGCTCGTGACAGGATTCAGCGCGTTCATTGCACTCTGGAACACCATCGAGAGCTTCGTCCAGCGAAAGTGCCGAAGCTCGGGGCCGTCGAGCGCCATCACGTCGACAGGCGGGGAGCCGTCCCGGTCCCGGAACTCGAGGGTACCTGCGGTAAGACGCGCGGGCGGGCGAAGCATCCGCATCAGAGCGTAGGCGAGAGTCGACTTTCCGCAGCCGCTCTCACCGGCGATGCCGAGCACCTCGTTGCGACGCAACTCGACCGTCACGTCGCGCACCGCCCGCGTGGCTCGCTCGCCGTCATAGACGACTGAAAGGTGCTCGGCGCGAAGCACGACATCGTCGCCAGCCGCTGCTCGTGCTTCTCGAGGCCCGCCGACACCCGCCTCGGCGGGCACGACAGTGTTCACGGCCGCCCCTTCGGAGCCTTGTACACCCGCAGCCGCGGGTTGAGCACCTCGTCGAGACCGAAGTTGATGAGCGCAAGCGCCGTCCCGACCAGGGCGATGCACAAGCCTGGTGGCACGAACCACCACCACGCCCCGCTCGTCAGTGCCTCGTCGTTGTTCGCCACGTTGAGCATGTTCCCCCAGGTGAGCGTCGAGATGTCGCCGATCCCGAGAAAGGCCAGCGTGGACTGAGTGAGGATCGCGAAGACGACCATGAAGATGAAGTTCGACACGATGATCGCGAGCTCGCTCGGGAGGATCTCGACGAAGACGATGCGCCATGCCTTCTCCCCTGCGACCCGCGCTGCGAGCACGTAGTCGCGGTTACGGATGGAAAGAGTCTGACCACGCAGGACGCGCGCGTAGCCCGCCCAGCTCGTGAAGGAGATGATGAGAATCGTCGGGAGAAGACCGCCGGATCGGACGTACGAGGCGACGACAATGATCAGTGGCAAGCCGGGGATCACGAGGATGACGTTCGAGAAGAGCGCCAACGCCTCGTCCACGTAGCCACCGACGAACCCTCCGCCGATGCCGATGACGACGGAGACCAACGTGGCGATCGCACCCGCGACGAATCCCACCTCGAGCGTGCCGGAGGTCGAGTCCACGAGCTGGTAGAAGATGTTCTGCCCCGGCATCGTCGTGCCGAGCCAGAAACGGGCGGAAGGCCCGGCCATGGACGGGCCGACGAAGGCGTTCGGGTCCCCGACAAGGTGCGGACCGACGAGTGCCACAAGGACGAAGAAGGCGAGGACGACGAGGCCGAGGACGAGGCGCCTCGATCGGAGCAGACGCTTGCTACCGACGAGGAGGCGGATGCCGACACCTCCACCCGTCGGTCGGACACTTCCCCAACGCGCACCCTCTGGGCTCGTGGACGCACTTGCGATCGTCATCGCGACTGCCGAGTCCTCGGGTCGATGAAACCATAGAGAAGGTCAACGATCAGGTTCGCCCCGAGCACGGCCAGGGTGATGACCAGGAAAATGCCCTGCGCGAGGGCATAGTCCTCGTTGTTCACCGCCTGGAGAAGCTCGTAGCCGATGCCGGGATAGGAGAACACGTACTCCATCGCCACGGAGCCGCTCACTACGAATCCGATCGAGATCGCGAACCCGGTGATGCTCGGCATCACGGCATTGCGGGCCGCATAGCCGATCATTATCCGGCGAGGTGACAGCCCCTTCGCCTCGGCGGCCACCACGTAGTCCTCCGACAGCGTGGTCACCGTCATGTTCCGCATGCCGAGGAGCCATCCCCCGATCGAGGCGATGACGATGGTGAGAGCAGGGAGCACCGAGTGGTAGATCGCCGAGCCGAGGAACGCCCACGTCCAACCTGGGGTGAGGTCGGGACTGTACCCACCGTTCAACGGGAACACGTGATAGACGAACGCGAGCAGATAGAGAAGCAAAAGCGCTAGCCAGAAGTAGGGCAACGCGGTGAGGAAGGTCGTCGACGGAATGACGGAGTCGATCCAGCTACCGCGCTTCCACCCTGCGATCGCGCCGAGAGTGATACCGACGACGAAGCTGATCACCGTCGCCGTGCCCACGAGGACGAGCGTCCACGGAAGGGTCGACGCGATGACCTGGCTAACAGGTACCGGGAAATCGGTCACGGAGATACCGAGGTTGAGATGCGCGAGCGCATCCACGTAATGCCAATACTGCGCCGCGATGTTACCTCCACCGAGACCGAGAAGCAGTGAAAGGCGATGCGCCTCTCCCGCGGGTGGCGAGCCGGACTGGTCGAGTCGGCTCATGAGGATCTCGACGGGGTTGCCAGGAATCAGTCGGGGGAGGAAGAAGTTCAGAGTGATAGCTGCCCACGCAGCGACAAGATAGAAACCAAGCTTGCGAGCTATGTACCGCACCGGACCCTCCCTTCCCCCGACGTCCCGTCAGCTCCTCAATACCGTGCGGCGGGCCTCAGTGCACCGGAGAGACGTGCATCGCGACCCACCCAAGATCGGGAGCAATGTAGACCGCGGAAGCTGCGTACGGGTTCGACAAGGTCGGCTCTCCGGTCACCACGTTTCCGTTGAACTCCTGCTCGTCCTGCTGGTCGAACAGGGGAATGAGCGGCATGCTGTTCATGAAGATCTGCTCGATACGGTAGTAGTCACCCTTCACTGCGGTGACGTCTGGCGAAGCACCTATCGCGTTGAGCATGGAGTCGACGGTCGGATTGTTGTAGCGACCGTAGTCACCCACCGTGTCAGTCTTCCCCTCCGCCGGAATCGCCGCGCCATTCAGGAGGTTGTTGAAGAAAACATACGGGCTGGGCGTGTAGCCGAAATTATCGATCAGGAGCTGGAAGTTGCCCGTGTCTTGATTCGAGGTGAACTCCGCATACGAAATGCCGTCGACGACGAAGTTTATCCCTGCAGCCTTCTCTTCTGCAGCGATGATATCGAGGTCTTGCACATAGTCCGTATAGCCCGATATCACCTGAACAGTGACGGTCAGCTCCTGGCCGTTCTTCTCGAAGAATCCGTTCGATCCCATCTTGTAGCCAGCACCTTCAAGAATCTTTTTCGCTGTTGACGTGCTGTACGTGAAATGCGCATTCTTGAACGCCGGATCAAGGATTTCGGAGAAGTTAGGCGTTAGGACAGACTCAGGGTTCGTCGGGTTCGCATACCCATTGTATACCACCTTGGACACGTAGTTACGATTGATTGCAGCGCTAATGGCCTGACGAACTGGCAAGCTTGCCGTCGGCCCGCTCTTCATATTGGGCACGAGGTAGGCAATCGAAAGTGCAATGTCCGAGATCGTAAACTTCGGACTACGGGAAAGGTAGTTCTTCTGGATATTCGGGATATAGCTACCAGCCCAGTCCAGCTCTCCAGACTCTATCGCGAGGTCCGAGCTCGTGTTACCGCTGAAGGAGAGGAATCGCAGTGTCTTGAACTTCGGAAGACCGGGCATGTAGTAGTGCGGATTTGCCGTCACTGTCATGACGTCCCCCGAGACCGAGGAGACCTCGTAGGCTCCCGTACCAACTGGCTTTGTGTCGGGGTACGTTGCAGGGTCTTTCACGTTCTTCCAGATATGCGCAGGCAAGATATACGTCTGTCCAGCAACGTAGTTCAGGTCGGCATAGGAAGGCTTGGTGAAGTTGACGATCACCTTGTACGGCCCCTCAGTCTTAATCGACGCGAACGGGATGCCGCTTTGGTTGAGCGCAGGGTTGGTCCTCTCCAGGTTGAAAGTGTAGGCGACGTCCGCACTGGTGAAGGGCGTGCCGTCGGTCCACTTGACGCCTTGACGAAGCGTGAAGGTGAGCGTCTTTCCGCCATTTGACCAGACATAGGTCTGGCCGAGCCAGGGCGTGACCCGACCCGCGTCCGCCGTGTCGAAGAAGAACAAAGGCTCGTAGACCATGCCGCGTGCCGGATCCTCGGCGCTCGGCGAGAACGGGTTGAAGTTGTCGGCGAAGATGCCAGCCGCTCCAGTCGTGATGTTCAGGACTCCGCTAGGACCGCTCGCGTGAGCTGTTACGTGGCTCGTACGGCTTGCACTCGCGGCTTCTTGGCCGCCGACTGCAAGCATGCTGCCAGCTGCCAATAGGGATATCCCTGCGATAGTCGCCTTGCCAGTCCAGTGTCTGCTAGTCCAGTGTCTGCTAGTCCAGTGTCTTGACAACATCTTGTCTCCCTCCTCGGGGCGCATCGCTGTCGCAATGCGCCGGGTTGTAGTGCTGTTGCTTCACGCCGCACTTACAGGTGACGATTTGGCTGTTTCCCAGCAAACGTTGAGATCCCATGAGGTCTCTCCGTTGTGTTGCTTTGTGCATGAACATCGCCGGTCCCTCCGTTCCCGGCATCCTCCCCCCCTTATCCCCTCGTCGTACCCCAACCTTTCCAGGGCCCGATCTCCTTCCTGCCTCGATGCTGACGTCCGGCCTTGCGTCTCTACCCGGCGTCCGCACTCCCGGCATCGCTTACGAGCACCACCACCTCAAAGGGCGCCAATGAGACCGTGTCGACTCGGGTACCCGTCGGCGAGGTCGGGTCCATGAGAAGCACGTCACGGGAGGTAGTTATCTTCGCTTCGACACTGTCTGCTGAGAGGTTGACGACAATCACGGTCTCGCGTTCGGCACTGATGATCCTCGAGACCATGACACGTGGATCGTCCACCGACGCAGGAAGCTCCACGCCAGCAGCTCGCGCGAGGGCCGCGTAGACGCGCCACGTGGATTCGGGGTTCACCGACCGCGTCCGTGCAGCGAGATGCTCGATCGGATATGTGCAAAGCACGACCGACCCACTACCGAGACGGTGTCGCAGGAGGCTCGGACGACCATGCTGGTCGTAGGCAAGCACCTCCGCACCCTTGGCGACCACGGGAAGATACGCGCAGCCTCGGGTGCTCCCGCCAGCGCTGAAGGTGAGCTTCGAGCCCGCGACGAGATCGCCGAGATCGGTCGCCATCTCCAAAGTGACCTCGTCGTCTTCGATCTCGTCGACGAGGCCGTAGCGCAGCTGCTGCTCGACGCCGAAGATCTCGTTGATCCACGGCATCCACGGACCGCGCTGGTTGTCCGTGCTGCCTGCGAAGTACGAGGCGTACGCCGTCGCACCGGCGCGGACACGCTCGACGAGGTGCTCCACTGTCGGAGCTGTGACGAGCTTCGCGCATGGCAGCAGGTAGAGCTGGTGGCGCGTCCCGAGGCCGTCACGCTCTCGGACGAGGTCGACGTGGAGGTCTGCCTCGCGGGCGGCTATGTAGCTCTGGAAGAGGCTCGCGCGCATGTCCTGGCGATAGGTCGC
>DAHXNN010000227.1 GCA_027365385.1 Acidimicrobiaceae bacterium
CGACCAGACGGTCGACATCCCACAGCTCCGGCAACCCAGACGATTCGTCCCTCATGTCTGGTGGGGGCGGATCGACCGATCCAGCCATCCGCGGCCCAACGACTCGCCGGAACGGATTCGCCCCCACTGATGGGGGCGCAAGGCGTGCCGCGTTCGCCACCATCTCGGTCTACACAGGGTCTGACAAGGAGCTTTCTGGTGGGGCTAGCTGGAATCGAACCAGCGACCTCAGCATTATCAGTGCTGCGCTCTAACCGACTGAGCTATAGCCCCCGAACTGACAAGTTTACACCACCGCGCCGTCAGTCCTCTTCGGCGCTGCTCAGCGGGGCGACCGCGGCCACTGCGTGGCCACCGTCGAGGTTCATCACGCGGACTCCGGTGGCATCCCTCCCCTGCGCCGCGATCTCGCGTACCGAGGTCCGGATGGTCACGCCACCCGAAGACACGATGAGCAGCTCGTCGTCGAGCGACGCCATCAGTGCCGCCACGACGTAGCCGCGGCTCTGGGTGAGCCTGATCCCACGCACGCCCTGACCGCCGCGCTGCTGGACGTTGAAGTGCTCGAGCTTCGTCCGCTTGCCGTACCCGGCGTCGGTCACGATCAGAAGGTCCGCGTCCGGCCCTGTGACGTCACAGGAGACGACCTCGTCCCCCGTCCGCAGCTTCATCCCGCGCACGCCCGCCGCGCTCCGACCCATGGAGCGCGCGTCGGACTCCGCGAATCGGATCGTCATGCCGTTACGTGTCACCATGAACACGTCGTCCTCGCCGGAGGTAGCGAGCACTCCGACGAGCTCGTCGTCCTCGTGGAGATTGATCGCGATGAACCCTTCTCGCCGGGACTTGTCGTACTCGCTGAAGGGCGTCTTCTTCACCTGGCCAGACTTGGTCGCGAACAGCAGGTAGCGGTCCGGGGAGAACTCCCGGGTCTCGATGATCGCCTGGATCCGCTCGTCCGGCTCGAGGGATATGAGGTTCACGACGGGCGTTCCCCTCGCCGTGCGCTCCTTGACGGGGATCTCGTAGGCACGCAGGCGGTAGACCTTGCCGCGGTTCGAGAACAAGAGCACGTGTGCGAGGGACGTCGTTCGGAGCACCTGAGCCATCAGGTCCTCCTCCTTCAACCGGGCACCCTGGACCCCTCGACCGCCTCGGGACTGCGTCCGGAAGGAGTCGGCCGCGACGGCCTTGATGTAGCCGGCACGGGTGAGCGTGACGACGATGGGCTCGTCCTCGATCAGGTCCTCCGCGTCGAGCGAACCCGGATCGTGGACGATCTGGCTCCGGCGGTCCGTAGCGAAGCGCTCACGAACAGAGGAGAGCTCAGCTGAGATCACCGACCGAAGCCGGGCGGGATCTCCGAGGATCGCCTCGAGCTCGGCCATCGTCTCACGGAGCTGGGCCATCTCCTGCTCAAGCTCAGCCCTCCCGAGCCGGGTGAGCCTGCCGAGCTGCATGTCGAGGATGTGAGTGGCCTGCTCCTCGGAGAAGACGAACGGCTCGTCCATGAGCGCGGCACGCGCCGCGCCGCGGTCGGCCGAGGCCCTTATGGTCGCGATGATCTGGTCGAGCATGTCGAGGGCGCGCAGCAGCCCTTCGACGATGTGGGCCCGTGCCCTCGCGCGGTCGAGCCTGTACTGCGACCGCCGCGTGACGACCTCGACCTGGTGCGCGATGTAGGCGGTCAGTGCCTGTGCCAAGGTGACGAGCCGCGGCACTCCGTCGACCAAAGCCAGCATGTGCACCCCGAAGCTCGTCTGGAGCTGGGTGTGCTTGTAGAGGTTGTTGAGCACGACGTTGGCGTTCGCGTCACGCTTGAGGGTCACGACAAGCCGCGGCTTGCCGCCGGCCGAGTCGTTCTGCGCGTCCGAGATGCCCGAGACGTGCCCCGCGTCGATCGCGTCCGATATCTGCTTCTCGATGACGTCGACGGCGGTCTGGTAGGGGATCTCCGTGACGACGATCTGGGGGACCCCGCTGCGGGACTCCGTGATCTCGGCGACGGCACGCAGCTTCACCGAGCCCCGCCCGGTCCGGTAGGCGTCGAGGATCCCGGCGCGACCGAGGATGAGAGCTCCCGTGGGGAAGTCCGGCCCCTTGACGAAATGCATGAGATCGTCGGAGGTCGCTTCGGGGTGGTCCAGCAGGTAGCGGGTCGCGTCGATGACCTCGCCCAGGTTGTGCGGCGGGATGTTCGTCGCCATGCCTACGGCGATCCCCTGGGAACCGTTGACGAGGAGGTTGGGGAAGCGAGCCGGGAGCACGACGGGCTCGTTGTCACTCCCGTCGTAGTTCGCGACGAAGTCGACGGTCTCCTCGTCGAGGCCCTCGAGCAGGCTCATCGCCAAGGAAGCGAGCCGACATTCGGTGTAGCGCATGGCAGCTGGGCCCATCTCCGGGCCCGGAGCGCCGAAGTTGCCGTGGCCGTCGATGAGTGGATGCCGGAGGCTGAATGTCTGCACCATACGTGCAAGCGCGTCGTAGAGAGCAGTGTCGCCGTGCGGGTGGAAGCGACCCATGACGTCGCCGACCACCTTCGCGCACTTGACGAACGGACGGTCCGGGCGGAGCCCGGTGTCCCACATCCCGTAGAGGATGCGACGGTGGACGGGCTTCAACCCGTCGCGCACGTCCGGGAGCGCCCGCGAGACGATGACTGACATGGAGTACTCGAGGAACGAGCGCTCCATCTCCTCTTGGATCTCTATCGGCTCGACGGCCCCTAGGGGTGGCTCGGGGCCGTCGCCGCCAGCTTCCGGCCTCGCGGCCTCACCTCGTGCCATGCGCGGTCCTGCCTCCGGTGCTCGTCGTCGTGTGCATACCTGCCCCAGCCTTTGCCGATGTCGCCGGGCGACCTGACGGTCACCCCGGTGCGCTCAGATGTCGAGGAAACGCACGTCCTTCGCGTTCGTCTGGATGAAGCGACGCCGGACCTCCACGTCGTCGCCCATGAGGACCGAGCAGACCTGGTCAGCGATGCTCGCTTCTTCCATCGTGATCTGCAAGAGCGACCTCTTGCCCGCATCCATGGTCGTGTCACGAAGCTCGGCGAAGTCCATCTCTCCGAGCCCCTTGAGGCGCTGGAACTCCTGCTTGTGGTTGGGGTGCTCGTCGAGGAACGCCGTGCGAGCTGCCTCGTCCTTCAGGTAGACCTTCGAGTTACCCACGAGAGTCGAGTACAGCGGTGGCTGCGCCGCGTAGACGTGCCCGGCGTCGACCATCGGCTTCATCTGGCGGAGGAAGAACGTGAGCAGCAGCGTACGGATGTGCGAGCCGTCGACGTCTGCGTCCGCGAGGATGATGACCTTGTGGTAGCGGATCTTGTCGACGTCGAAGTCGTCGGCGACACCTGCACCGATCGCCATGATGAGCGCCTGGATCTCGGCGTTCTTCAGCATCTTGTCCACTCGCGCCTTCTCGACGTTCAAGATCTTTCCCCGGATCGGCAGGATCGCCTGGATCCTCGGGTCGCGCGCGTCGCGCGCCGACGCAGCGGCCGAGTTCCCCTCGACGATGAAGATCTCCGATTCGCGCGCGTTGCGTGACGAGCAGTCGACGAGCTTTCCCGGAAGACCCGCTCCGTCGAGCGCCGACTTGCGACGCGTCAGGTCGCGCGCATGTCGGGCGGCTGCGCGGGCGCGTTGCGCCAGCAGAGCCTTCTGGACGATCTGGTTCGCCTCCCGCGGGTTCTCCTCGAGCCACTCCGCGAGCTTCTCGTTCGTCGTCCTCTCGACGAGCGAGCGCATCGACACGTTGCCGAGCTTCGCCTTCGTCTGACCTTCGAACTGAGGGTCGCGCAAGCGCACGGACACGATGGCCGTCAAGCCCTCACGGATGTCCTCGCCGGCGAGGTTGGGCTCGGACTCCTTCACGAGATTGCGTGCCTTGGCGTAGCGGTTGACCACGTTCGTGAGGGCCTTCTTCAGACCCTCCTCGTGCATTCCTCCCTCCACGGTCGCGATGCCGTTCGCGAACGAGTGGATGCTCTCGTAGTAGCTCGTGTTCCACTGGAGCGCGAGCTCCGCTTCCTGGTCGTCCTCCGACTGCTCGAAGTAGGCGACCTTGCGGAACAGCGCCTCCTTCGTCTCGTTCAAGTGCCTCACGAAGTCCTCGATGCCTCCCGTGTAGCGGAAGGACTCGCTGTGCTCGTGGCCCGGCCGCTCGTCGCGAAAGGCGATCTCGAGGCCGCGCTGGAGGAACGCCATCATCTGCAGGCGCTCGAGGATCGTCTGGGCCCGGAAGTCGGTCTCCTCGAAGATCGTCGGATCCGGCCAGAACGTGACGGTGGTACCGGTCCGTCCCTTCGGGGCGGGACCGGTTGCGACGAGAGGCCCCGTCGGTCGACCTCCGTCGACGAACACCATCTCGTGGTGGAGCCCGCCACGGTCGATGCCGAGCTCGAGGCGGCTCGAGAGCGCGTTGACGACGGAGACCCCGACCCCGTGGAGGCCACCTGAGACCTTGTAGCCCGAGCCGCCGAACTTCCCGCCGGCGTGCAGGACCGTGAGGACGACCTCGGCTGCCGACTTGCTCGGATCGCTCGGATACGGATCGACGGGAATGCCGCGGCCGTTGTCCTGGACCCGGCATGCGCCGTCCTTCAGGATCGTGACGTCGATACGCGTGCAGTGCCCTTGCATCGCCTCGTCGACCGAGTTGTCCACGACCTCCCAGACGAGATGGTGGAGGCCGCTCGCGGACGTCGAGCCGATGAACATCCCGGGGCGCTTGCGCACCGGATCGAGCCCTTCGAGGACGGTGATGTCCTTGGCCTCGTAGGAAGCGTCCGGATCTGGCAAGGCGCGACGCCGATCGGTCGTCGCGACGTCACTCACGTCGCCGTTACTCATGGCGAGGCTCACTGTTTCGGACCACGGGCGCGCCCTTTCGGCTACCACACTGCGGCGACTGGATGGCCGGGGTCGCTGCAGGCGGCGCCCGGTGTCGTCGTCTCATCCTAGGTCGGAGCGACCTCGCACGGTGACCTTGAGCCGGCTGGCCACGTGCTGGCCCATTCGCTCTTCGAGCTGCTCGAGGATCCCTGCGCCGAAGAACGCGAGCTGCGTGGCCCACGACGGGTGGTCGACCGCGACGACGAGCTCGTCGCCGCGCAGCCCACGCGGCTCGGCATGGGCGGCGACGTCGCCGCCGACGACCGACTCCCAGTGGCTCCACACCGCGCCGAGCAGAGCGGCGTCCATGTGCCCCTGGCTGCGGACGTACGCACCGAGCGCGTCCCCGAGACGACGGTTGCCCCCGGGCGCGCGCTCTTCGCCGTCGTCCTGCTGTCTCGACCAGCGGGTTCTCCGCCCGGACGGCCGTTGGTCCCCGGGTCGCCAGGCCGTCGTCACGCGACGATCCTCCCACCGCGCAGCTCGACGACCGCGTCAGGCCGCGCGCCCGGGGGCAACGGTCCGGCCGTGGTGAGGATCGCTTGACCGAGGGGCAGCTCGGCGACGAGGGCGCGTGCCGTCGTGTCGTCGAGCTCGGAGAACGCGTCGTCGAGGAGCAGCACGGGTGCCACGCCCGCGCGCAGCCCGACGATCGCGTGCGCACCGAGCCGCAGCGCGAGGGTGACACACCGCTGGCGTCCCTGGGAGAGCCGTGTGCGGGCGTCCAGACCGCCGGACGCGACGAGGAGCTCGTCGCGATGCGGCCCGGCAGTCGTCATCTGCCGTCTGAGATCCTCGCCGCGTCGGGCGGCGAGCGCATCTACGAGGTCACCGTCGTAGGACCTCCGGTACTCGAGGCCCAGACCTTGCTCGAGGTTCGTGAGACGTGCGAAGGCAGAGCTTGCGAGCGGCACGAGCTCGGCGACGAGCGTCTCTCGAGCTTGTGTGAGCTCAGAGCCCGCTCTGGCAAGCTGGTCGTCCCAGACGTCGAGCGTCGCGGCCACGTCTCTCGTCTCGCGGCCTCCGGCCTGGCGGAGAAGGACGTTGCGCTGGCGCAGCACCCGCTCGACCGCCTGGCGAACGGGCAACAGGCGCGGCCGGGCCGACACCGCGAGGTCGTCGAGGAAGTCGCGTCGCTCCTGGGGACCGGCCTTCACGAGCGCCATGTCGTCGGGCGTGAAGATCGTCGTCCGCACCGTCTCCAGGAGCTCCTGCGCCCGGAGGACTCGCTGCTTGTTGCGCAGCACCTGGTCCCGCGCCGGGGGCGCTATCCCGATCTCGACCAGCGAGCGATGCGACCC
Source organism: Acidimicrobiaceae bacterium (assembly GCA_027365385.1). Taxonomy (GTDB): domain Bacteria; phylum Actinomycetota; class Acidimicrobiia; order Acidimicrobiales; family Bog-793; genus JAJZCK01. The sequence goes on from DAHXNN010000227.1 coordinate 6,197, forward strand.
GTCCGTCACCTCCATCCTCACGGTGGCCGAGGAGGCTCCGGTCCTCACGAGCGCCTCCCGCGGGCTGTTGCGGAACGACCGGAGAGCGGAGCCGTAGGCGATCGCCTCGAGCATGCTCGTCTTGCCAGCCCCGTTCTCGCCACTTACCACGGTGAGCCCTCCGGGGACGGGGTGCAGCTCCGCGCGTGCGAGGTTGCGGAAGTCCGTGACCTCGAGCCAGGCGACGTCGGTCAGGAGACCCTCACAGGCATGAGCAGATAGCGATAGTCGTCCTCGTCGGCCGCGCGCACCGTCGCCGGCTTGCTCGAGTCGATCACGTCGATGGTGATGGAGTCGGAGCGGATTGCCTCGATCCCGTCGAGCAGGTAGGTCGGGTTGAACGCCACAGTGAGGTCCTCTCCTGCGAAGGCTCCGTCTACCCGCTCGGAGGCCCGCCCGGTCTCCGCGGTGAGCACCGTCAGCTCCGCTCCCCCCTCGCCGAAGCTCATCCGGACCGGTGTCGTCGCGTCCTTCGTGTCACGCACCATCAGCCGCACACGGCGCAGCGCAGCCGCGAGATCCTCGCGCGCCGCCGTGAACGAGCTCGGGTAGGACGCGGGAAGCAAGCGTTCGTAGTCGGGGAACGGGCCGCGGAGCAGCCTCGTCGTCAGCTGGACCTCTCCCAGGTCGAACACGGCGTCGAGCTCGCCATGGTGGAACACGAGCGGAGGCGCCTCCGCGTCCTTCGACGCGTCGGTCCTGGTACCGACGAGCCTCTGGATCTCGGCCAGCGCCCGAGCGGGGACGAGCACCTCGCTAGACGGAGACAGCGCGCTAACGCCGGGGAGGTCCCGGAACGCGAGACGGTACGAGTCCGTGGCGACGAGCCGCAGACCACTGTCGGTGGCGACCATCAGCACTCCGGTGAGCTGGGGAGCGCGCGTGTCGTCCGCGAGCGCTGCCCGCACGACCTGGCGGAGCCCGTCCGCGAAGAGCGCGGCGGGAAGTGTGATCCCCTCGCTCTCGGCGGCGGACAACCGGGAGATCTCGCCGACGGAGGGGATCCGAACGGTGAACTCCGCGCGACCCGACGTCACCCGCACCTCGTCGTCGTCGCTCGTCACTACAACCGCGCCGGGCTCGAAGGAGCGCACGATGTCGACGAACAACCGCGCCGGGACGAGGACGACACCGTCGGAGTCCCCAGAGACGCTCGAACGCACCTCGATGACGAGGTCCGGATCGGCGCCCGTGACGACGAGGTGGTTGCCGTGGAGGGAGAGCTGCAGGCTCGGTGTGCTCGTGCCCCCGGATCCGCGCCCGGAAGCCGCACGGCTCGCGGTCGACAGAGCCTCGAGCAAACCGTCACGTTCGGTCCGGAACCTCACCGTGCGTGCACTCCCTTCTGGTAGATGGTCGTAAAGAAGAAGGTAGTAGTGATAGGTGCTGGGGATTGTGGACAACGTGCTCTTCGCCCAGCTCGGAGCCGGAGATCGTACACACAGGGTCGGCGGCGCTCCCCACAGGTCGGCGAGCCGTGGCCTGCGCGCCTGTGGACGGAGCGCGCCTTGTCCACCGTCGGAAGGTCGTGAGCCACAGCTTCTCCACGAGGAGGTGCACACGGCACGAGGCCGTCCCGCCGTGGTCCCGCCACGTATGGCGACCCGTCGTCACTCACCACTTCGCACCCGTACGATCAGCTCGGTGACCTGGTCGTATATCTGGCGCCGCTCCTTCATCAGCGCCGCGATCTTCTCCACGGCATGGATGACGGTGGTGTGGTCGCGACCCCCGAACTCGCGAGCGATCGCGGGATAGGAGAAGTCGGTGAGGTCGCGGAAGACGTACATCGAGATCTGCCGGGCGTTGACGAGGGGTCGCCGCCGGCTCGGTCCGCAGATCTCGTCGATGCCGAAGCCGAAGTAGTCGGCGGTCGTCGCGAGGATCTGCTGGGCGGTGATCCGGCGTGGCTGGCGGCTCGCGACGAGGTCGACGAGGACCTGCTCCGCGAGCTCGCGAGTAAGGGGTTGGCGGTTGAGGCTGGCATACGCGGTGACCCGGATGAGCGCACCTTCGAGCTCCCGGATGTTGTCCTTGACGTTGCTGGCGATGAAGTCGAGCACCTCGTCTCCGACGACCGTCCGCTCGTGCTCGGCCTTTGTGCGCAAGATGGCGATCCGTGTCTCGAGCTCGGGAGGCTGGATGTCCGCGATCAGCCCCGAGAGGAAGCGGCTGCGTAGCCGGCTCTCGAGCGTCGCAATCGACCCGGGTGGGCGGTCCGAGGTGAGCACGAGCTGGCGCGAGGCCTCGTAGAGCGAGTTGAAGGTGTGGAAGAACTCCTCCTGGAGTGACTCCTTGCCCTCGATGAACTGGATGTCGTCGATGAGAAGGACGTCGCACTCGCGGTAGCGGCGCTTGAAGGCGCTCGTCGCATTGCTCCGGATCGCCTCGACGAACTCGTTCATGAAGGTCTCGGTGGACACGTAGCGCACGTGATGCCGGGGAAAGTTGTCGGTGACGTAGCTCCGTATGGACTGGAGCAGATGCGTCTTGCCGAGACCCGCAGCCCCGATGATGAACAACGGGTTGTAGGCGCGAGCCGGTGCCTCCGCCACGGAAAGCGCGGCGGCGTGCGCGAAGCGGTTCGACGGACCGATCACGAACGTCTCGAAGGTGTAGCGGCTGCTGATGCTCCCGATCGGCGGCAGACCCTCCCGCATCGAACCCGCCGGCGCCTCACGGATGCTCGCCGTCACCGGCGCCGGACGCTCCGGCGGCATCTCGTCGGCAACTGGTGCGGCGGAGTCCTTCAAGGGCTCTTCTACGAGGACGTCGAAGCGGATCGGGAGGTCGCCGCCGGTGGAGTCGTGGACGGCGTCACGGAGAAGCCCCTCGAAGCGGCTCTCGAGCCTCTCTTTCACGAGCGCATTCGGCACCGCGAGCACGAGTGTCCCGTTGACGACTGCGACAGGTGTCACACTTGCGAACCACGTCCGCCAGGTAGCCTCCGCAACCTGCGACTGGATCGCACTCGTGCACTGTTCCCATAGCTGCTGCGCGTCGGTCAACGGCCTCCAGCCCTTCGGCCAGGAAGTTCTCCACAGCCAGGTCCACATCTGTGGACTAGTGCCCCACCGCCTTCGGGCGACGTTCGAGGTGAGCATGCTACAACCTCGCCGACAGCACCGAAGGCGGACCGCACCGGACGCCACTTCCCCGACGCGCTAGCATTCGGGGTCTTTCAAAAGGGGCGACATGAAGCGGACCTACCAACCGAACACCAGGAAGCGCGCGAAGCGGCACGGCTTCCGCCACCGTATGTCGACGCGAGCTGGGCAAGCGATACTGAAGGCTCGCCGCCGTCGGGGACGTGTGCGCCTGTCGGCTTGACCGGCCGGCCCGAGCGCGTCCGTGGCCGGGCAGCCTTCCGCTCCCTCGCACGCAGTGCCCGCCGAGCCAGGAGTGGGCCGGTCACGGTACACTTCGAGCCGGCCGAGGAGTCGGTAGACGGTGTACGCGTGGCGTACACCGTCGGCAAGAAGGTCGGTGGCGCCGTCGAGCGCAACCTCTGGCGTCGGCGTCTCCGGGCCATCGTCTCGGAGGCGGCGCGAGTCTTGCCCTCGGGTGATTACCTGGTCGGTGTCAGTCCGGGTGTCCGCGCGATCGACTTCGCCGAGTTGAAGGAACGGGTGACCGACACGATGCGACGAGCCAGCGAGCAGCGGCTGTGAGGGCGGTGCCGCGCGGACGAGCAGCGGTCGTCCGGCTCATCCGTGGCTACCAGCTCGTGCGCCGTGGCCAGCTATCTCCATGCCGTTTCGTCCCGTCCTGCTCCGAGTACGCGATCGAGGCGGTGACCACCCACGGGGTGGGCCGTGGTGGATGGCTGGCGGTGCGACGCATCGCGCGGTGCAACCCTTTCGGTGGTCGCGGTTTCGACCCCGTCCCGAGCTGAGAGGCGACAAGTCGTGACCCTGTCCTCCGTGATCCTCGCCTCGACCCTCGGCAAGGTCGTCCACCCGATATTCGTCGCGTTCGCCTGGCTGCTGGCCGAGTTCTACGCGGTCATCCCCAATTACGCGGTGGCCATCGCCTTGCTGACCATCGCCGTGATGATCGTCGCGTTCCCGATCACCAGGCGGGGAACGCGCTCGATGATGCGGATGCAGATCCTTGCACCAGACCTCAAGGTCATCCAGAACAGGTACAAGGCGAAGCCCGGCATGTCGACCGCCGAGCGGCAGGAGCAGCGCCAGAAGCTCAACGAAGAGATGATGGCGCTCTACAAGGAGAACGGTGTCAGCCCGACGGGCGGGTGCCTCCCGATGTTCCTGCAGTTCCCCATCTTCATCATCTTGTACGACACAATCCGTGGACTCACCCACGAGGTGACGGTCGGCACCGGTGCCCATGCTGTCACCAAGGTTCAGCCGTTGTACGTGAGCCACTCGAGCAAGCTGTACGAGAGCATCGTCCAGCACCTCGGCCAGCTACCCGCCTTCGGCATCAACTTGGCAGACTCGGTGAAGACCCACGGGCTCTCGTGGCCGTCGAAGATCCCCTACATCCTCATGATCCTTGTCGCCGTGGGCTTGCAGTACGTGCAGATGAAGCAGCTCAGCGGTAGGAACCCGGCGGCTGCGCAGGCGAACCCACAGATGCAGCAGATGCAGAAGGTGATGCCCCTCATCTTCCTCGTCATCTATATAGCGATCCCTGCCGGGGTCAACGTCTACTTCATCGTCTCGAGCCTGTTTCGCATCAGCCAGCAGGAGTTCATGTACCGCCGCGATCCGCAGCTCAGGGCTTCGATCGAGAAGCTCCGAGAGCGCACGAAGAACGACCCGAAGGCTGCTGCTGCCCGAGCCCTGGCCAACCAGCGCAACGCCACGGGCAAAGGTCTGCTCGGACGCCTCCGTCCTGCTGCGCTCCAAGCAGCGGTCGCTGATGCGCCATCCGTGGGAGGCGGGAAGGCGAGCACGCCCCCCGGACAGAAGGCTCGACGAGGCGATCCGGAGGACAGCGCTTCCCCGCGCAAGGGATCAGAGCGATCCGGGGTCAGACCGGCGGCAAAGCAGCCCGCGGTGAGCCGGGCTAGGACGGGTGGGGACGTCGCGAAGCATGCTGCTCCTACCCCGAAGGACGGCGCAGCCGTCGCCCGGAACGGCGCGAGGGTGCCAGCGCCGCAGCGTCCCGCTCAAGGCAAGCGGTCGCGGAGGCCACGCTGACGATGGAATGGGTGGAGACGACCGGCAGCACGGTCGCTGCTGCGCTGGCGGCCGCCCTCGAGACGCTCGGGGTCGACGAACGCGACGCGGATGTCGTCGTCGTCGAGCAAGCCCGTAGTGGGTTCCTCGGCTTCGGACGCAGCGATGCCCGCGTGCGTGCCCGCGTGCGCCCGGCGACCCCGCGACCGAAGAGGCCACAGCGTGGGCGGCGTGACCGTAGCGGCCCGGGAGCTGGGCGGTCGAGTGGTACGGCGAGACGCAGCGCGGCCAGCGCTGCCAGCGCTGCCAGCGGGAGCGACCAGCAGCGGGACTCCGGTGAGCGGGGCGGACGCCAGGGGGCCTCCACTCCACCGGTCGCGCCGGATGGCGAGGCGTCCAGTCGTCGGGGGGGGCCACGTCGGCGGCCCCGAGGCAACCACGAGGGGCGGGATCGACAGATGGACGAAGGGGCCGGTGTCCGGTCCCGGGTGGTCGACGAGGAAGGGCGACAGATGAGCGTGGACCAGCAGGCAGAGACGGCAGGGACGTTCGTCCGCGGCGTCGTCGAGTGCTTCGGTGTCGAGGCAGCGACAGCCGTCGAGGTGGAGGACGCTCTAGTCACCGTCGCCGTGACCGGAGAGGACCTGGGCTTGCTCATCGGTCCACGTGGAGCCACCCTCGACGCGCTCCAGGAGCTGACGCGGACGGTGGTCCAGCGGCGTGGCGAGGAGCACGGGACCAGGATCGTCGTCGACGTCGCAGGATTTCGAGCCCGGAGGACGGCGGCCCTGGAGTCGTTCGTCAGGCGGGTCGCAGATGACGTCGCCGCGTCCGGTACGCCGGAGGTCCTCGAGCCGATGTCCGCCGCGGACCGCAAGGTCGTGCACGACACGGTGAACTCGATCGACGGCGTGGAGACGTCGTCCGAGGGCGTGGAGCCGCGCCGCTTCGTGGTGATCCGGCCGAGCACGGTCCGTCGGGACGAGTCCGCAGACGCCTGAGGGGCGACGTTCCGACACCCGGTGACGGATGCGCTGTGGAGACCGCGTGATCCAGACGGGCCGGCCGAGACACTCCGTCCGCTCCTGGCGAGCATTCTCGCTGACGCCCAGCGCCTGGGCTTTCTCGGTGCAGCCGCGATCTCCGAGCACGTCGCCCACGCATCTGGTTTTGTCGCGGCACTCGGACGCGAGGAGTTCGGCTCGGCTGAGGTCCTCGACCTCGGCAGTGGCGGAGGAGTCCCCGGGCTTGCCGTCGCGGTGCTTTGTCCGACAGCTCGGGTGCGGCTGCTGGACGGGAGCGTCGTGCGTGCGGAATTCTTGCGGTCAGCAGTCGGACGCCTCTGCCTGTCTGAGCGCGTCGAGGTGGTCAACGCGAGGGCGGAGGACGCCGGACGGGACCCGGACTTGCGATCGCGGTGCGACGTCGTGCTCGCGCGGGGATTCGCAGCACCTGGTGTGACAGCCGAGTGTGGTGCGCCGTTCCTCGTCGACGGGGGCCATCTCGTCGTGTCGGAGCCACCGCCCGGCGCTCGTAGGGACGAGCGCTGGCCAGCCGACGGCTGCGCTCTTGTGGGTCTGGAGCTCGTGGATACACCGTGTGTACCGTGGTCGTATGCGGTGCTCAGACAGAGTGCACCCTGTCCGGATCGCTATCCGCGGCGAGTCGGTGTTCCAGGCAAACGCCCGCTGTTCTGACCGAGCGCGGGCGTCGGGGAGAGAACCCCCGCCCAGACAGAGCACCCGCCTAGGTGAGGCCGAGCTGGCGGCTATAGCGACGACACATCTCCTGCACCCGTTGGTAGCAATGCTCGTCGACCCGGGGTGTCAGGTGCTCGATCAGGATGGGCAGGATCTCGTCACGGAGAAATGCACCTCGAGCCATCCATTGGTAGTAGTGCCGGCCGTCGTGACAGTAGGGTCCGTAGAGCTTGCCTCCAGGGAAGGTCTCCTGGAGCCAGAGAAAGAGGGACTCGTGACGGACATGCATCCTGAGCGTGACCTGAGGTTGACGCCCGTCCCCCCCGAAGTGGCCCTCACCGACGAGGATGCCGACGAGGATGCCCTTGTCGATCTTGGACGGTCTGCTCGTCGCGTCCGGACCGGACATGTCGGCTAGCACTCTGCTCCCCTGGCTCCCCTGGCTCCCCTGGCGTAGCCCGCGGCCGATGGTGTTTCACCGTAAGGTAACACGTGAAACGTCGGAGCCGGGTGGCCCTGGAGTGATCCACCAGATCCACGGGATCGCGTGAGCCTGCGCTGCGGCCTTCTGACGTGCGCGATCTGGTGCCCGTCGGCGAATCTGTTTCACCGTTATGATCCACGTGAAACGTCGGGATCAGCTCGCTCTGGCAGACGTCTCGCCAGCCGTGACGCTCGCCGAGTCCGATGGTGCGGGTCGTCGGGCTTGACCTGGACCGGGAGCGCGGCGAGGATAGCAAGTGCGACGAGGTGCGTGGGAGCATCCGGATCCGCCGGCCCTTCGGGTGGCTGCTGGCAGACTCCCTGTCTGCTATCGGTTGGCGATCGGTGCTGTGCGTACCAGGGGCACCTGGTGGATGTTCCGGTCCGCTCCTGTGCCTCGTTCGCTCTATGGGTCTCTGGGCACCCCGCCCTCAGATGCCGGGCGACGCGAGCTTCCGACGGTAGGCGTCAGATGAGCGTCGAGAAGGAGCAGAGACGATGATCGGGTACGTGAGCGCGTGACGAGACCAGACGAAGTGGGCAGGAGCACTCCCGAACCCGACCCACCTCTGCAAGCAGGGGATCAGAGCGCCGCGCCGGTCGGGGACCAACGGCTCGTCGTGTCCGCAGCGGTCACCAATCGGCGCCCTAGGCCCCTTCCGCGTGTCTTCGCCGTCGCGAACCAGAAGGGGGGTGTGGGCAAGACGACGACGACCGTCAATCTCGGTGCTGCGTTGGCTGACCTCGGCTACCGGGTGCTTGTCATCGACCTCGACCCGCAAGGAAATGCCACGACCGGGCTCGGGATCGATGCGCGCAACTTCGACACGTCCATCTATGACGTGCTGCTCCACGACGTTCCTCTCGAGGACTGCATCGAGCCGACGAGCATCAAGAACCTCTTCGTGGTACCCGCGACGATCGACCTCGCAGGAGCCGAGATCGAGCTCGTGCCAGCGTTCAGCCGAGAGCTACGGCTACGCAAGGCGATCGACCAGGTGCGGGAGGACTTCCAGTACATCTTCGTGGACTGCCCACCGTCGCTCGGCTTGATCACCGTCAACGGGCTCGCGGCGGCGAGCGAGGTGCTCGTCCCGATCCAGTGTGAGTACTACGCGCTCGAAGGCGTCGGCCAGCTCCTGCGCAACGTGGAGCTCGTCCGGTCCAACCTCAACCCTCAACTGGAGCTCAGCACGATCGTCCTGACGATGTACGACGGACGGACGAAGCTGGCCGACCAGGTGGTCCACGAGGTCAGGATCCACTTCGGCGAGGCGGTATGCGCTACCGTCGTACCTCGCTCGGTCCGAGTGTCGGAGGCGCCTTCTTTCGGTCAACCCGTGACCGTCCACGATCCGTCCTCACGTGGGGCGATTGCCTACAGGGAGCTCGCGCGGGAGGTGAGCGGTGGCCCGGCCTAGTGGCCTCGGACGTGGTCTGGGAGCGTTGATCCCGACTGAGATAGCGCACCCGACGAGCTCGATGCTCCGAGAGGTGCCGATCACGAGCATTCGTCCCAACCAGTACCAGCCGAGGACACAGTTCGACGAGGAGTCGCTTTCGACTCTCGTCGACTCCATCCGCGCGATTGGCGTCCTGCAGCCTGTCCTGCTGCGAGAGTCGGCGGCAGGGGAGTACGAGCTGATCGCGGGAGAGCGACGATGGCGGGCGTCGAAGCGAGCAGGCCTGCAAACCATCCCGGCGCTCGTACAAGTTGCGGACGACGTGTCGAGTCTGGAGCAGGCTCTCGTCGAGAACCTGCACCGCGAGGACCTCAATGCTCTCGACGAGGCCGCGGCATATCAGCAGCTCATCGAGGATTTCCATCTGACCCACGAGGACGTGGCCCGGCGTGTGGGCAAGAGCCGGGTCGCCATCACGAACATGCTGCGCCTCTTTCAACTACCGCCCATGGTGCAGCGTCTCGTGCGAGACGGGAGGCTGACTCCGGGGCACGCTCGGGCATTGCTCACGACCCCCGATCGTGCATTGCAAGAGCGTCTTGCCGGGGAGGCCGTAGCCGCTGGCCTGTCGGTGCGGGCACTCGAGGAGGCCGTCCGGGCGTATGCCCACGACGAGGCCGTCGCGGACCTTGCCCGGAGCCTCTCGTCGGCGGGCAGCCCGGATGCCGAGAGCTCGGGAGGTGACGTACAGGAGCCAGGTCAAGCCGCTGACGGCTCGGAGCGGGGGCCGCGCGAGACGGCGGCCGGCGTCAGCGCTGGTGAGGATGGGTCTCGAGCGTCGGGGCATCTCGAGGCATCCAAGCAGCGCCCGCTGGCGGTACGGGGAGCACGCCCACCGGGTGTCCTCGAGCTCGAGGAGCTGCTCGCTACCTTCTTGAACACACGGGTCTCCGTCGATATGGGCGCGAGGCGAGGCAGGATCGTCGTCGAGTTCGCGACCGTCGAGGACCTCGAGCGGATCTTTCGGACGATGGTCGGGGAGGACAGCCGCTGATCGCTCGGTCGCCTCGCATGGTGTCATTGGTCGTAAGTTGTGACAGTGATCACTCGTCGAGGCTGGTAGCCCCTGCTCGGTGGCCCGGTTCCCCGGGTCGGGTGGCGACCGGCTGCGCGGCCGTCCGGCTTTGGGCAGTAGGACGGCGGGCGATCGCGGCCCTGCAGTCTCAGGCGGTGGTCGAGCGTGGACGTGCAGTCTCAGGTGGAGGTCGAAGGTTAGGCGAGCTTGGCCTAACGCGTTGGTGGACCTTGATCCACAACCTGTGCATGAGGTTGTGGATCATCGGAAGACCAATCCCAGCTGGCGGAGATCCAGCTCTCGAGGCAGTGCACGACCGTGGACGCGAGGCGGGCGGTGCGACGCACCACCAGGGTGGGGGAGCCGAGCTGGATCTCTACCGCTGGCATGCGCGTCTCGCGCAGGATCGGTAGAGCCATGCCGGATGTGCCCCCCGGTACGAGGTCCAGAGCCGCGGGCAGCTCGTCGTGGAGCAGCTGTGCGAGCTGCCTGCTGACGCGTGACTCGTAGCGAAAGCCGCGGTAGTAGGCGACCAGGCATTCGTCGGTGTTGGCGCGTAGCTGGAGGTCGACGACGCAGTCGACGGAGGCGGCGTTGGCTTCGCGGGCGCGCCGGGACGGGTCGGGGTGCTGCAGGGGGAGAGCCCGTGCACCGGCCCTCTCGAGGGCACGGCACATCGACGCGGCAGCGGATGCGAAGCCGCCGGCGTCACCCACGCCGACGTGGCGGCCGGCGAGGGTCCGGCTCCCCGACGTCGCGAGCAAGAGGCGCTCGCGCAGGGGGCTGACGAGGCTGCTGGCGTCGCGGCGGAGAGTCAACCGGCGCAGCTCTCCTAGGGTACGATGGCCGCAGATCCCGTCGACGGTGATACCCGCGTTGCGCTGGAAGTCACGCAAGGCATTGACGGTGTCGTCGCCGAGGATCCCGTCGATGCGGCCGGAGTCGAAGCCGAGCTGGCTCAGGCGGTGCTGGAGCTCGGCGACGTCGTCGCCCCGCAGCATGGGCCGGCGGCGGTAGAGAGGTCGATCCCCGAGGTGGTAGCCGGCCTCGACGATTGCCGACCAGCTCTGGGTATCGACGATACCGTCTTGGCGCAGGCCGCGTCGTGACTGGAACTCGCGGACGGCCGCTTGGGTCTCGACGTCGAAGTCCCCACCGCCACACGCGTGGCCGAGCTTGGTCAGCCGTTGCTGGAGGTCGGAGATCGCCTCTCCCGACTGGCCCAACGCGAGTGGCAGGGCTGTCGGGTCGGGGAGCTCGCCGGGGATAGGCGGAGCTGAAGGCATTCGCTCCATAGTACGGGGCCCGGCCAGGGTGCGGTGCCCTCAGGAGCGACGACGGCCGTCACAGGTGCGGCTCGAGCTCCGCGAGAAGGGCGGACTTCGACTTTGCACCGACGATGCGGGCGCGTACCTCGCCGTCCTTGAACAAGATCATCGTCGGGATGCTCATCACCTCGAACCGCTGGGCGGTCTTGACGTTGTCGTCGACGTTGAGCTTCGCCACCTGGAGAGCGCCGGCCTTCTCGGAGGCGATCTCGTCGAGTATCGGCGCGACCATCCTGCACGGCCCGCACCATTCCGCCCAGAAGTCGACCAGCACCGGCTGTCCGGCCATCCTGACCTGCTCGTCGAACGTGGCGTCGGTCACCGTCACTGTGGCGTCTCCCATGGACCTGTCTCCTCCTCGGGCCGACGGGCCCCTCGTCGGGCACGGAGGTCTCTCCGTGACCCGCCCACCCGGACTCGGCCTGGTGGGATCCATTCGTGTGCCGACGTCAGCCGCCATGAGGGCAGACCGACCCGGCATCCTGCATTCAGGCTGGGCTGTGCTGCTCCGCCTCGAGGAAGCGCTCGACGTCGATCGCCGCCATGCAGCCCGACCCGGCGGCGGTGATCGCTTGGCGGTAGACGTGGTCCTGGACGTCGCCACACGCGAACACTCCGGGGACGTCGGTGGTCGTGCCGCCCCGGGTGACCAGGTACCCGGACTCGTCCGTCGGCAGCTGCCCGGCGAACAGGGCGGTATTGGGCACGTGCCCGATCGCCACGAAGCAGCCCTCGACGGCGAGATCGGACGACTCGCCGGTCACCGTGTCGTGCACGCGGAGACCTGCGAGCGTCGTGCCACCGAGGACCTCGTCGACGACGGTGTCCCACAAGAACGAGATCTTCGGGTTCGCCATCGCCCGGTCCTGCATGATCTTCGACGCTCGGAGCTCCTTGCGCCGGTGGACGAGGAGCACCGAGGACGCGAACTTCGCAAGGAAGATCGCCTCCTCGAGAGCGGAGTCCCCGCCGCCGACGACGGCGATCGGCTTGCCTCTGAAGAAGAAGCCGTCACACGTCGCGCACGTCGAGAGCCCGTGGCCGAGCAGGCGCTCCTCTCCCGGCACGCCGAGCATGAGCGAACGCGCACCGGTCGCGATGACAAGCGCGCGGGCCCGGTACGTCGGCTCCGCCGTGTCGGGGTCGCCGACCCATACACCGAACGGTCGTGCGGACAGGTCCACCCGCGTCGCCTTCACGGTCTCGATCTCCGCGCCGAAGCGGAGGGCCTGACCCCTGAAGCTCGTCATGAGCTCGGGACCCATCACGCCGTCGACGAACCCAGGAAAGTTCTCCACCTCGGTCGTCAGCATCAGCTGACCGCCGGGCTGGTCGCTCGTGGAGGAGGGCTCACCCTCGAGCACGAGGGGGCGTAGGTCGGCGCGGGCCGTGTAGATCGCCGCGGTGAGCCCGGCAGGCCCGGACCCGACGACGACCACGTCACGTACACCTCCTGACGTGCTCGCCACCGTCTCACTCGTCATCGTGGTCGCTCCTCCGCGCGCGGCTTCGTGCAAGAAGGAACGCCCCGGACGCCGCGAAGATTCCCCCGACCACGAGGTCGCTCGCCCAGACCCGTCCGCCGAACGCGTCCGCGGTGAGCAGCCGGACGATCCCGATCGCGGTGGCGACCGCGACGAACACCCCGACGACCGCGACGAGCACCCCGACGACGAGGGCTCGGACGGCGAGCAGCACGGGCCGGACCGACCGGTCGCGCACAGCTTCGACGACGCGCTCGACCCAGGCGGTCGCGTGGGACGCCCAGTCGTCGGACGTCGCTGCACCCTGCTCGGCGTGGTCCATGGCAGCGAGGTTAGAAGCTGCGGGCGCGCGCGTGCTCGTGCGGCACGAGCCGGCCGGGTCCTACCACGTGCAGGGTCACGCCCGCTGCATGCACAGCCCGATCGTCCCCGGCCCGGCATGCGCACCGATGACCGGTCCGATGTAGGTCACGACGATCGTGTCGTCGGGCCGGGCCGCTCCGAGCATCTCGAGGAACATGTCGAGATCCGGTGCGGCGCCGTGCGCGACTGCGAGGCGACGTAGTGGGCCGGCGGCGATCGCCTTGGCGACGAGGTAGCCGAGCGATCGTGCTCGGGTGCGCTGGCGAGACTCGCCGACGACCACACCGTCGCGGATCTCGACGATCGGCTTGACGGCGAGCAGCGAGCCGAAGAAGGCCTGCGACGATCCGATGCGGCCGCCACGCCGCAGCGCCTCGAGGCCACCGAGCGCACCGAGGACCTCGACGCTGGGGATGCAGGACCTCGCCGCTGCCTCGACGGTCGCGAGGTCGCCCCCACCAGCGGCTGCCTCTGCCGCCTCGAGCACGACGAAGCCCTCTGCCATGGTCACCGTCGTCGAGTCGACGACGGTGACGGGGATCTCAGCGGAGCCTGCGCCCGCGACGGCGGCCTGGTAGGTGGCCGACAGGCGGGCGGACAAGGTGACACAGACGACGCCGTCGGCACCGGAGCTCGCTGCCGCGGCGTAGGCCTCGGCGAAGGCGCCGGGCGACGGGGCGGACGTCTGTGCGAGGGCGTCCGTGCTCGCCGCGAGCTCCCAGAAGGCGGCGCCGCTCAGCGAGCGTGTCGCTGCCGGGTCTGCGTCACCCAGCCGGACGTCGAGCGGGACGACGATCACGTCGTGCTCGGCGATCAGCTCGGCGGGTAGGTCTGAAGCGCTGTCAGTGACGACCCGGACTCCGGGCACGTGCCCCCCTTGCATGCGAGCGACCACCGTGTCGCGTCCGGCGCGAAGTCTGCCAGGCGGAGAGCGAGCCTGCGGCACCCGCGCCGCCGAGGTAGACGAGGGCACCGGTGAGCACCTCGGCGACGAGCTTGGCCCAGCCGACGAGACCCACGCTGTCACCGAGCAGTGCGGAGACGAACGCGACGGCAAAGGCCATGACGAGGCTGAGGATCACGGCACGTCCTGCGCCGAGGAGGAGGGTTCGCCCTCCGATGCGCCCGATGCGCTCGCGCAGCACTGCGAGGGCGACGATCGCGGCGAGCGTGTAGGCGACCGAGTAGGCGAGCGCTAGGCCGCGCACACCGAGCGGGGTGTAGAGGACGAACGCAAGGAGGACGTTCGTGCCGTTCTCGAGGGCGTAGCAGACGAATGCCGTCCGCGTGTCCTGCATCGCCTGGAATGCGCGCGTCGCGAGGAAGAAGACGGAGAAGCCGGGGAGACCGAGGGCGAACATCGCGAGGACGGATGCCGTCAGCTCCGCGTCTGCGTGGTGCTCGGCCCCGTGCTGGAGCAGCAGCACCATCGCCGGCCGCGCGAGGAGCAGGTAGCCGATCGCCGCGGGCAGCACGAGGGCGAGGGTCTGACGCGTCGCCCGGGCGAACTGCTGTCCCATGAGCGTCACGTCTCCAGACGCCCAGGATCGCGCCATGTCGGGGCTGGCGACGTTGATCACCGAGACGGCGACGACCGCGAAGGGGAAGACGAAGAACTGGTAGGCGTAGGTGTACGCGCTGACGCTCCCGCCACCCAGGTGGTACTCGAGCGCGAGGACGACGAACACGGCGATCTGGTTCGCCGCGACGAATCCGAACGTCCAGCCCGACAGGGCGACGATCGTGCGCACGGCCGGGTCGCCGGGTCGCCAGACGAGGCGGAGCCGTATGCCGCAGCGTCGCATCGACGGGACGAGGGCGACTGCTTGGAGGGCGACGCCGAGGGTCGTCCCCAGGCCGAGCAGCGTGACGAGGCCCTGGTCGTGCTGGACGGCGGCGATCGGCACCGTGCCGGCGACGGCGAGGTGGCGCGAGGCGACGGCGAACGCGGCGAGGACGCCGACGTTCACCACGTTGTTGAGCACCGGCACGATGCCGACGACCGCGAAGCGGTCCCTCGTCGCGAGGACAGCCGACATGAGGCTGACAGCCCCGTAGAAGAAGACCTGCGGTGCGAACCAGCGGAGCAGCTCGACGGCGACCGCTCGCGCGGGCGGGCTCGCGGCAGCCGCCCCTGCGGTGTAGGCACCGACGACCTGCGGTGCGAGCACAGCGAGCAGGACGGACGTCGCGACGAGGACGACCAGGGCGAGCGTGACGACGGCCGAGATCGACTCGACTGCTTCATCGCGCGAGCGCGACGCGAGGCGGTCGACGAAGACCGGGACGAAGGTCGCGGCGAGCACGCCGCCGAGCACGAGGTCGTGGACCATGTTCGGCGTGTTGTTCGCCAGGTTGAAGCCGGTCGCGAGGCTCGCCCCACCGAGTGCCCCGGCAAGCACGACGAGGCGCACGAGCCCGCTCAGGCGCGAGAGCAATGTCCCCGCGGCGGTGAAGACCGACGCGCGGTCGAGCTGTGCGAGCCGCCCGACGCCCGGGCCGGCAGGAGGAGTCGGACGTGCGCCGCGAGCGGGTGGCGAGGGGCCGGGCGCTCGTCTCGTCGGGGCCGGGAACGACCGCGGCGGATCGCTCACGTGGCCACAGGCGAGTGGCTGGCAGCTCCGGAGCGCCGTGCCACTGCCGCCTGGCGACGGTGGCGTAGCACCGAGCGGAGCCACCACACCCCGAGGACGAGGAGGGCTCCGGCGCTCAGCGCGACGGCGACGCCGGAGACGGCAGTCGCGTGGACGCTGAACGAGCCGTCGAGAAGAGGTGTGCCACCGACCGGCGCGACGACCTCGACGTCGAGACGCGACGCGCCCGAGGTCCGCGTCGTCACCCGGTAGTCGATCGTCGTGGTCTTTTGGCCGAAGGTCACTGGCGACGGCCCCACGTCCGAGCTCGCGAAGGCGAGCGACGGGTCCCGCAGCTCGACCAGCGCGTGCACCGGGTAGCGCGACGACGAGACGATGCCGATCGGTATGTCGCCGGTGCGTGAGGTCAAGGTGACGGTCCGGCCGCCCGACAGGTGCAGGAGGCCAGCGAGACCGGCTTGAGCCCGGACGGGCGCGGCGCTGTAGTCGTGGCGCGCGGTGGCCCCGAGGCCGGTCGTCTGCGCGAGCAGGACGTCGTCACCGAGGTGGGCGAGCAGGGTCTTGTCACCCGGAAGCACCGACTGGAGGGTGGCGAGCGCGCGCCGCGCCGCGCTGATCGCCGACGCGTGCACCGTCGCCATGGGCGTCCCGGGTACCAGCCGCTCCGATGTGGGCGAGCCGTTGCCGCCGACGGGCAGCGCGCTGAACGACTCGCCCACGGTGAGCGTCGCGAGCACGGGGCTGTCGACGAGACCACCGAGCACTGTCGAGAGAAAGGCGGCGTTCGGCCGCCATGCCTGCGGGGCGACGACGACGCCGCGGCGCTGGGGGTCCGACGGCGCGTCGAAGTAGATCTCGGCGAGGTCGGCGAGGAGCTGGTGGGCGGCGAGCACGGGATCCGACGAGTCGTCGGTGAAGTGGGCCGCGAGGCCCGGGTCGGCGACGAGAGCGACGGGTGGGAGCGCACCGGTCGCCGACCGGGAGCGCGCCGTGCCGCTCGTCGGGAGGTCGAGCGCGAACGGAGAGGTCCGGGTCACGGGAAGCGGAGGTGTGCCTTCCAGCGTCGTGACGTCTTGCGACGGCAGGACCAGCTCGCTCACCCCGCTGCGCTCGAGGAGCCGGAGCGCACGGGCGTCGAGTGGCCCGTAGACGACGAAGGGGGAAGGGCCGACGCTCCTGTGCAGGCCTGCCTCGAGCGACTGGGTGCCGCGGGCGAGCTGGGT
>DAHXNN010000030.1 GCA_027365385.1 Acidimicrobiaceae bacterium
CACCGACGCCACCCGCAAGCACGGCGATCATTCCCGCCGGACCCCGTCCGCCGCTGCCCCGTCCGCCGCCCGGGTTCTCCCGGCGCCTCCGAGCACCGCCCCCACCCCGTCGGCGAGCGAGGTCCACGGAGACCATCCGAGGTGGATCCCCGCCCTCGTCGGGTCGAGCGCGCTGTGGCGGACGTCACCGGGACGGGCAGGACCGTGGCGGGCCGGCACCGCGACTCCGTGGACCGCGGACATCGTCGCGTAGAGATCGGCGACCGAGGTCTGCACGCCGGTTCCCACGTTCACGACGAGCCCGTTGCCGCGCGAGGCAGCCCGCGAGAAGGCGTCGACGACGTCGTCGACGAAGACGAAGTCCCGGGTCTGCGCGCCGTCTCCGTAGATGGTCGACTCGCGTCCGGCGGCGAGGTTCGACGCGAAGATCGCGACGACGCCGGCCTCGCCGTGGGCATCCTGGCGTGGCCCGTAGACGTTCGCGAGCGCTAGCGCCGTGTATTCGAGCCCGTGCAGCTCCAGGTAGGTCGCTAGGTAGTCGATGACGACCGCCTTCGACACGCCGTAGGGCGAGCGGGGAGCACGGGGCCGGCTCTCGGCGAGAGGGAGGTCCCGCGGATCCGCGCTTCCGTAGAGCGTCCCGCCGCTCGCGGCGTAGACGACCTTGCGAGCGCCCGCGGCGCGGGCACCTTCGAGCACCTGGAGCGCTCCGACGACGTTGACCTCGGCGTCGAAGGCGGGGCGCCGCACCGACACGGCGACGCTCGCCTGCGCCGCGCAATGGAACACCACCTCAGGGCTACGACGCACGAGCAGCTCGACGAGCTCGGGTGCACGGATGTCGAGCTGGTGGAAGCGAAGATCTCCACCTGAGGCACGAGCGTCGGTCAGGTTCGCCAGGGAGCCGCTCGACAGGTCGTCGACCGCGTCGACAGCGTGGCCTTCGGCGAGCAACCGGTCCACGAGCGTCGACCCGATGAATCCGGCGCCACCGGTGACGAGCACGCGCACCCGTGGAGTCTCACACGGGCAGTCGCGCGCTGTCGAGGCGCGCCCCGTCCGCGACGGTCGCTGCCGCACCGACGACAGATCCACGCGTCACGAACGCCCCTGCCCCGACGACAGCGCTCGGTCCGACGACCGACTCCTCGACCACCGCTCCAGCGCGGACGATCGCTCCCGGGAGCAGGACGCAGTGCCGGAGCCGCGCGCCGGCGGCGACGTGGGCGGCGGCACCGACGATCGCGTCCTCGATACCGGAGCCCTCCTCGACCGACGCGCCGCGCCCGACGAACGCACACCCCGCCACGTCACCGTCGAGGATGCCACCGGGCGCGACGAAGACCCCGGCGCTGCGCTCGTCGCACTCGGGGAGCTCGACGTCTGGACGCCGGCCGTTCAAGACGTCGACCTGTGCCCTCAAATAGCGCTCCGGCGTGCCGGTGTCGAGCCAGTATGCGTCGGAGCCGAGCGCGTAGAGTCGCTTCGCCTCGACGAGCCCCGGGAACACCTCACGCTCGACCGAGACGCGTCGCCCGTCCGCGATCCGATCGAGCACTGACGGCTCGAAGATGTACGTGCCGGCGTTGACGTGGTTCGTAGGCGCGTCCTCGCGAGCGGGCTTCTCGATGAACGCGAGGACACGCCCGTCTGCGTCGGTCGGCACGACGCCGTACGCGGACGGATCCTCGACCGCGGTGAGAGCGACCGACGCCTCCCCTCCGCAGCTGCGGTGGAAAGCGACAAGTGCCCCGAGGTCGAGGTCGGTGAGGACGTCGCCGTTGACGACGACCATCGTGTCGCCGTCCATGCCCGCCGCCCGGGCCGCGAAGCGGATCGCTCCTCCGGTGTCGAGCGGTGCCGGTTCGACCGCGTAGCGGAGCTCCACGCCCGCCCATCCGCCGTCGGGGAACGCGTCGACGAACGCATCCGGCTGGTAGCCGAGCGACAGGACCGCTGTCGTCACTCCGTACGCGGACAACCATTCGAGCACCCGTGCGATCATCGGCCGCTCGACGACCGGGAGCATCGGCTTCGGCAGTGCGTAGGTGAGAGGACGGAGGCGGGTTCCTTCGCCGCCCACGAGCACGACGGCGTTCACGGACGCCCGGCTACGCGCATCGTGGCGCGCTAGCCCTTCTTGGTCGAGGACGAGGTCGTGCCCGTCACGGACGACGTCTTGGTGGACGACGTCTTGGTGGAGGACGTCTTGGTGGAGGACGACGGAGTCGTGCTCGAGGCCGGCAGCGTCGACTTCGTGGCGGAGGAGCTCGACGCTGCGGCGGTACCGAGCGCCTGCAGAAGAGCGGTCTTCGACGCGGGCTCGGGGATCGAAGCGCCCTTCGGCAGGAACGCGACGGTGATCATCTCGCCGTTGTCGAGGTGGACCTTCGTCGGGTCACCGGTGACGAGCGTGCCGGTAGCACGGGGAGAGCTCCAGGTCTCCACCTCGAGCGTGCCTGCACCGTGGAGCGGACCGGCCGCAGCGGTGCATGCGTCCCCGTTCTTCCAGGTGCGCGCACCCTTGCCCGGGAGGTGAATGCTCGTCGGCGTCAAGGTGAAGCCGGGATAGGACGACGCGAACTTGCCGAGGGTCGCGTTCGCACCCTCGTACGCAGCCGCGTTCGTCGTGACGACCCCTGGGTCGACGTCGATCAGGCCATTGCCGAACGTCCGGATGCCGACCGAGGTGAGGTTCGAGTTTGCCGGCAGGTCGCCCTGCACGGTCCCGCAGATATCGACGGCGAAGGCCACCTGCCAGTTGTCCGTGGCGGTCGGGCCGACGACCGCAGGGTGGAGGAGCTCGTTCCTGCTGTAGACGACGAGACCCATCCCCGCCACGACGATGACCACCATCGCCGCGTACCACGCGACGGGTCTCCTCGCCCGATAGCTGCGGCTGCCGCCGCTCGCCGCTGCTCGCGCGACCGAACGGCCGAAAGATCCCCGTGACATGGCGGAGGGAGCATAGCCAACCTCCGGGACGCTCCGGATTCGCCGGATGCGCCGGACGACGGAGCGACGGGCAAGCTGCGAGCGTCCCGGGGTCAGGCTCCGTCCGACGCGTCCGACGCGTCCGAGGGTTCCGGCAGGTCGAGGTCGCTACCGGGGTGACCGAGCGCACGCCCTAGGGACACGGCGAGGCGGACCGCCAAGCCAAGAGCGACGAGCGGGAGCAGGGCCCGCTCGGCACCGCCGGTGCTCCGGCGGGCAAATCGCCAGGCGGAGCGATGGTGTGCGATCGTCATCGCGACAGGACGGCGGCTGGTCGACAGGCCTTGGGCGTGGACGACGCTCGCCACGGGCTCGTACAGCACCGACCAGCCGGCCCGACGCGCGCGCCAGCAGAGGTCGACGTCCTCCGCGTACATGAAGTACCGCTCGTCGAAGCCACCCAGGCTCTCGAAGGCGGACCGGCGCGCCATGAAGCACGCTCCCGAGACCCATCCCGCCTCTCGGCACCCTCCACGAGGCTCCCCGGGGGCCTCCCCCCCCGCCTCTGACTCCTCCATCTTGTAGCGACGCGTCCACCGGTTGCCCGGAGCGACGGGTCCGAGAAGAGCATGCCCCGCCGCGACGCCCCACGAAGGGAAAGCACGCGCGGACGGGTACCGCGTCCCGTCCGGGTTGTCGATGCGCGGGCCGACGACGGCGCACTCCGGGTGCTCGTCGAGCACCCGGGACAGTGCCGCGATGCAGTCCCCTACGGCGACGACGTCGGGATTGCACACAAGGACGTGCTCCGACGTCGTCCGTGCCACCCCGAGGTTCGCAGCGGTTCCGTAGCCGAGGTTGCGACCGGCGGGGATCACGACGGCGCGGGGGTCGGTGGCCACGAGCCGCTCGAGGGACCCGTCCGACGACGCGTTGTCCACGACGACCACCTGGCCCGCCCCCGAGGCGCGCAGGCTGGCGACGCAGCCGAGCAGCGCGTCACGGGCCTCGTAGTTGACCACGACAGCCGCCGGCGCCGTCGAGGCATGCGCCGGGATGGCGCCGGGAGGCTGGCCCATCGGGCCGCCCGGCGCCGTGCTCATCCGGTCAGCGCGGCGACGAGCTGCGCGAGCGACTCCTGCCACGGCGGCAAGAGCTCGCCGCCACTCAGCCGCAAGGCAGCGTTGTCGAGCACCGAGTGCTCCGGTCTCGGCGCGCGCAGCGGAGGTGCGAGAGCGGACGTCGGTATCGGCTCGACGCGGCTCGGGTCGAGACCGGCGGCCGCGAGCACCTCTCGTGCGAAGCCGTACCACGTGGTGGCGCCGGCGTTCGTCACGTGGAACACACCCTGGCGGCGGGCCAGAGCGAGGTCGACGAGCTTCGCGGCGAGGTCGCTCGCGATGGTCGGGCTCCCGTGCTGGTCGTCCACGAAGCGCAGTGGCCCCGACGAGGCGGCGGCCAGGCGCAGCACGGTCTTCGCCATGTTTGCACCTGTCCGCCCGCACACCCACGAGGTGCGGACGACGGTCGCGGACGGGTCGAGCTCGCGCTCGCCGCCGAGCTTCGAGGCACCGTAGACCGAGAGCGGGTGCGGCGTGTCCCACTCGTTGTAGGGGCGGATCGACGTGCCGTCGAAGACGTAGTCGGTCGAGACGTAGGCGACGTGCGCACGCACGATGCGGGCGGCCTCGGCGACGTTACGGGTACCGAGGGCATTCACGGCAAAGGCTCGGTCGGGGTCGTCCTCGCACGCGTCGACCGCCGTCCAGGCCGCAGGATGGACGACCACGTCCGGCTCCAGTGCCGTCACCGCTGCGAGGACCTCGTCACGGTCGGAGACATCGAGACGAGAGCGGTCCGCAGCGACGACATCGAGCCCGGGCCCCTTGACCATCCGCTCGGAGCGGCGCTCGAGCTCGGCGACGACCTCCGCTCCGACCTGCCCGGCGGCTCCGGTGACGAGGACGCGCACGTCAGTGCGGCGCCACGGCGCCGTCGGATCGGGCGGACCAGGATCCCTCGACGACTGGAGAGCGACCGAGGAGCGGACGCCACCAGGATTCGTTGTCGGCGTACCAGGCGACGGTGGCGGCCAGCCCGGGCGCGAAGGAGACCTCGGGCGCCCAGCCGAGCTCGGAGCGGATGCGCGTCGAGTCGAGCAGGTACCTGCGGTCGTGCCCCGGACGGTCGGGCACGACCTCGACGAGCGTGTCGGGCTTGCCCGTCGCTGCGAGCACCGCGGCTGCGATGTCGGCGACGCTCGCCTCCCGACCAGAGCCGACGTGGTACGTCCGACCGACCGTCCCCTTCTCGAGGACGAGCTCGACCGCCCGGCAGTGGTCGTCGACGTGGAGCCACTCCCGGCGGTTCGCGCTCGACTGGTACACCGGGAGGTGCTGGTCCTGCAGCGCTCGCGTCGTGAACAACGGGATGACCTTCTCGGGGAACTGGTACGGCCCGTAGTTGTTGCAGCAGTTCGTGATCGTCACCGGGAGGCCGAACGTCTCGCCGTAGGAGCGCACCACGTGGTCCGAGCCGGCCTTCGACGCGTTGTAGGGGGTCCGCGGACGGTACGGCGAGTCCTCGTGGAACGATTCGTCGCTGTCGAGGTCGAGGTCGCCGTAGACCTCGCACGTGGAGATGTGGTGGAAGCGCTCGACGCCCGCACGGCGTGCGGCCTCGCACAGCCCCTGGGTGCCGAGGACGTTCGTCCGGTAGAAGCGGGCAGGGTCCAAGATCGCGAGGCTGTTGTGGGACTCGGCAGCGAAGTTCACGACGACGTCGAGCCGGCTCGTGCGGAGCACGTGCTCGACGAGCTCCTCGTTGCCGATATCGCCGCGCACGAACGCAACTCGCCCGTCACGCTCGAGCTCGCCGATGTTCTCCCGGTTGCCCGCGTAGGTGAGCGCATCCAGCACGACGACCTGCTCGCCGGGGTGGCGGGCCGCGTAGTAGCGGACGAAGTTCGACCCGATGAACCCCGCCCCGCCGGTGACAAGTACGCCCATGGGCGATGAAGGCTAATCGCGGTGCCGCGCCCGGCGAGGACGAGAGCGTCAGCCGGCGCGCGGCACCTTGCGCGTGTCACGTGCCCCTCGCTACCCGGCGCCGGCTCGGCGGAGGTGGACGACGTCACCTGCGTCGAGGTGGCGCCTCCCGCCACCGGGCAGCTCGAGGACGAGGCGGCCGTCGCCCGCGATCTCGACGGCGCGCCCAGCGAGCGTCTCGCCGTCGAGCTGCACCTGGACCGACCGGCCGAGAGTCGAGCACGCAGCCCGGTACCTCGCGGCGAGGACCTCCCGGCCGCTTGCCGTCTCGAGGCCCCCCGCGCTACGTGCGACCTCGGCGAGCAGAGCGTCCTCCACCTCGTGGCGCGCGACCGGCCGGCCAGCCGCCCGCTCGAGCGTCGTCGCGCTGCGCACGAGAGATCGAAGAGGTCCAGGTGGCGGCCATCCCGGAGGCCACGCGACGTTGATCCCGATGCCGACGACGACCGCCTCCGGCCCGCCGACGAGCTCGGACAAGATCCCCCCGACCTTCGCATCCCCTACCTTCGCATCCCCCACGATGACGTCGTTCGGCCACTTGAGCATCGCGCCCACGCCGGCGACGGCACGGATGGCATGGAGCGCCGCGAGCCCGACGAGCGCAGGGGCGAGATGGACCGTGCCGCCGTCGAGGCCGCTGCGGAACAGCAGCGAGCACAGCACCGACGACCCTGGAGGCGCGCTCCAGGCCCGGTCGCGGCGCCCGCGGCCCGCAAGCTGCTCGGCGGCGAGCACTGCAGAGCCGTGCGGTGCTCCGGCAAGCGCCGCGTCGCGCAGCCAGCGGTTGGTCGAGTCGACGACCGCGATCCGGACGGGGTTCGCGAAGGCCGGACGCCCGCTAGCCTGCACGCCTGAGCCGGGGTCGACCTGGCCGCCGTCGGCTGCGCCAGCGCCCGGACTCTGCACAGGCGCACGTTAGGCCGAGACATGGGAGTCCGTGAGGGGTCGACCGGGTGTTCGCCAAGGTTCTCGTGGCAAATCGAGGCGAGATCGCTGTTCGGGTGATCCGGACTTGCCGCGAGCTCGGCGTCACGAGCGTCGCGGTCTACGGCGAGCAGGACGCTCGGGCGATGCACGTGCGCTTCGCCGACGAGGCGTACGCGCTCCCGGGTGGCGGCGCGTCGAGCTACCTCGCAATCGACGCGATCGTCGACGCGGTACGCCGCTCCGGAGCAGAGGCCGTCCATCCGGGCTACGGCTTCCTCGCCGAGAACGCAGGCTTCGCCCAGGCTGTCGCGGAGGCAGGGGCGGTGTTCGTGGGCCCGCCACCGGCGGCGATCGAGACGATGGGATCGAAGCTGAGCTCGCGGGCCGCAGCGCACGGTGTCGGTGTGCCCGGAGTGCCTGGACTGAACGACGAGGTCACCGACGCTGCGGTGGTCGTGGCGTTCGGCGAGGAGCACGGCTGGCCGGTCGCGATCAAAGCGTCATACGGCGGCGGCGGCCGCGGCATGAACGTGGTGCACGGCCCGGCGGAGGCAGCTCCCGGTCTCGAGCAGGCTCGGCGAGAGTCCGAGGCGTCGTTCGGTCGCTCGGAGGTCTACCTCGAGCGCTACCTGCCCGCCGCGCGACACGTAGAGATGCAGGTCGTCGCCGACCGCTACGGCACGGCTCTCTGGCTCGGCGAGCGCGACTGCTCCTGCCAGCGACGCCACCAGAAGCTCGTCGAGGAGACACCGGCACCCAGCCTCGCCCCGGGCGTGCGGGCGGCGATGGGGGACGCGTCGGTACGCATCGCCCTCTCGTGCGGTTACGAGGGTGTCGGGACCGTCGAGTTCCTCTACGAGGATGGCCGCTTCTACTTCCTCGAGATGAACACGAGGCTCCAGGTGGAGCACCCCGTGACCGAGCTCGTCACCGGGCTCGACCTCGTCGCGATGCAGCTCCGCATCGCTGCCGGTGAGCCCCTCGGCCTCGCGCAGTCCGACGTTGCAGTGCGGGGGCACGCGATCGAATGCCGCGTCAACGCCGAGGATCCGGCGGGAGGAGCGTTCGTTCCGAGCCCGGGGACGATCACCGGCCTGCGGCTCCCGGCCGGTCCGGGAGTGCGCGTCGACGCCGGCTACGAGGCGGGCGACGCGGTCAGCCCGTCGTTCGACAACCTCGTCGCGAAGATCGCAGTCTGGGGCGTGGACCGGGAGCAGGCACGGCACCGGATGATCCGTGCGCTGCACGAGACGGTCGTCGAGGGCATCGCTACGACGATTCCGGCGGAGATCGCGATCCTCGAGCACGAGACTTTCGTCGGTGCGCTGCACTCGACGCGCTTCGTCGAGGACGACCTCGACCTGTCGGGTGTCGCCGGTGCAGTCCTCGCCGACGGGACGCGGCGAGAGGACGCGACGGTGCTGCGCACCGTGGACGCCGAGGTCGACGGCCGGCGCTACCGCGTCCGTCTCTGGCTGCCCGAGCCCGCCGGCGACACTCACGCCCCGGGCCGCTCGCCGGCACGCCGTGAGAAGCGGCAGGGCTCGGCGCCACCGACCGACGGGACGGTCCTCGCCCCGATGCAGGGCACGATCGCGCAGCTCCACGTGGTCGTCGGCGACGCCGTCGTCGCCGGCCAGGTCGTATGCGTCCTCGAGGCGATGAAGATGGAGAACCCGATCGCCTCGCCTGTCGCCGGCACCGTCGAGGAACTGCGCGTCGGCACGGGCGACGCGGTCGGCCCCGGGGACGTTGTGATGGTGGTTCGATGAGCGACAGTGGTTCGATGAGCGACACCTCGGTCGGGGGACGCTCGGCTCCTGACGGGGCAAGGCGGGCGGTCGCCGACGTCGTGCGGCGCGAGGCGACAGGCCTCGTCGAGCTCTCCCATCGCATCCACGCCCACCCCGAGCTCTCCTTCGAGGAGGAGCGCGGCGCCGCGTGGTGTGCGGAGGCGCTCGTGTCCGGCGGGTTCGACGTCGCCGCGGGCGTGTGCGACCTGCCCACGGCCTTCTCGGCAACGTACGGCAGCGGTCCGCTCGTCGTCGGGATCTGCTGCGAGTACGACGCCCTCCCCGAGATCGGCCATGCGTGCGGGCACAATGTCATCGCAGCCACAGCCGTCGGGGCGGGGCTCGCGCTCACCGCGGTCGCCGACGCTCTCGGCCTCACCGTCCGGGTGCTCGGCACGCCTGCCGAGGAAGGCGGCGGGGGGAAGATCATCCTGCTCGAGCGCGGCGGTTTCGACGGTCTCCACGCGGCGCTCATGGTCCATCCTTGGCCCTCCGAGCTGCTCCAGATGCCGTGCCTCGCGGTGTCCCACTTCGACGTCGAGTACACCGGCCGCGCCGCGCACGCGTCCGCCTTCCCTGAGCTCGGTGTCAACGCCGCCGACGCGATCACCGTCGCCCAGGTCGCCGTCGGGCTCCTGCGCCAGCACGCGGCACCCGGCGACCAGGTGCATGGCATCGTCACGCTCGGCGGCGCCGCCCCCAACATCGTCCCGGCGCACACCCGCGCCAAGTACTACGTCCGGGCGAGCGACCTCGAATCCCTGTCGAGCTGGGAACCGCGCGTCCACCGCTGCTTCGAGGCCGGTGCCGTCGCGACCGGTTCGAGCGTCCAGATCGTCCCGCAGGGACCGGTGTACTCGGAGTTCCGCGCGGATCGGGAGATGGCCGCCTTCTACGCGCGCAACGCTCTCGCGCTCGGTAGGCGCTTCGCGGAGCCGACTGGCAAGATCGTCGCAGCGTCCACGGACATGGCGAACGTGTCCCTCGCGATGCCGGCGATCCACCCGACGCTCGGGCTCGACTCGCTCCCCGCCGTCAATCACCAGGCCGAGTTCGCCGCCCACTGCGTCACAGAGATCGCCGACAAGGCCCTGCTGGACGGTGCCACCGCTATGGCGTGGACGGTCGCCGACCTCGCGACCGACCCCGGCCAGCGGGCTCGCCTGCTCACGTCCGCCTTCCGCGCCGGTTGAGCCGCGCTGGAGCCTTGGAGCACCCGACAGGGCGGGTGTGCAGCCCGAGCGGCGGGCGCCTTCAGACCGTCGCCGGACGCCTCGCTGCGTGGGGCATGCAGAGCTGGTCGTACTCGGCGATCACGATCTCACCGGCGTCGGGCCCACATGCCGGGCACGAGGGGTCGCGACGCATCGTGAACGTGCGCACCTCCTGGGCGAGCGTGTCGTACGCGAGGAGTCGCCCGACGAGGGAGTCCCCGATGCCGAGCAGCATCTTCAGCGCCTCGACCGCCTCGATCGAGCCGATGATGCCGGGGAGGACGCCGAGGACGCCGGCCTCCGCGCAAGACGGTGCGAGCTCTGGCGGCGGCGGCTCTGGGACGAAGCACCGGTAGCACGGGCCGTTGTACGGGTCGAACACGGTCACCTGACCCTCGAAGCGGAAGATCGACCCGTGGACGACCGGGATGCGCCGTAGCAGCGACGCGTCGTTGACGAGGTAGCGGGTCGGGAAGTTGTCGGTCCCGTCGACGACGAGGTCGTAGCCGTCGAACAGCTCGAGGATGTTGTCAGCTCCGATGCGCACGTCGTAGGTGCGCACGTCGACGTCGGGGTTGAGGGCGGCGAGGGCAGTCTTCGCGGAGGCGACCTTCGGCTCGCCGACCCGGTCCATCGTGTGGAGGATCTGACGCTGAAGGTTCGACGCGTCCACGACGTCCATGTCGACGATCCCGATGGTGCCGACACCTGCCGCCGCAAGGTACAACGCGGCGGGCGATCCGAGCCCACCCGCGCCGAGGAGGAGGACCTTCGAGTCGAGAAGCTTCTGCTGGCCGGCCTCGCCGACCTCGGGAAGGAGCAGGTGGCGCTGGTAGCGGTTGCGCTTGTCGGCGTCGAGCACCCGAGGCACGGCCCACGTCCGCCCCTCGTCCTTCCACTGGTTGAAGCCGCCCGTCATCGACACGACATCCGAGTAGCCGAGCTCGGCGAGCGCCTTGGCGGCGAACGCAGAACGCACCCCTCCCGCGCAGTACACGACGACGGGAGCGTCCTTGGCAGGCAGAGCGCCCTCCACCTGCAGCTCGAGCATGCCCCGCGGCAGGTGCACCGAGCCGGGTATCGCACCTTGCGCGTACTCGTCGGCCTCGCGCACGTCGAGGAAGGCGGCGTCGCCGAGGCGGGCGGACGCCTCGAGAGGGTCGACCTCGCGGATCTCCGCCTTCACCTTGGCCAGCAGCTCTCTCACGCTCGGCACGCTCATGCTCCTTTGTCGTCACGCCGGCACCCGCTCCGGTGGTGGGGCACGCGTGCACCTCGACCTCGTCGTGTTGCCGGACCTCGTCGTGTGGCCCGTGCGGACCGGCCGCCGCAGGCTGTCCTTCCAAACACTACCAGCGGAGTCAACATTCCATCCCGCCACTCTGCCGTCGCGCCGCCCGCTGCTCCGGAGGTACGCCACGCCGTACCGGCTGTACGGTGCCGCAATGGAGCTCACCGACGTGCTGCGACGACGCAGGATGTACCGCAGCTTCACAGACGAGGCGGTTGACGACCACGTGCTCGACTCGATCCTCCGCTCCGCGGTCCGGGCACCCTCGGCAGGGTTCACCCAGGGCGTCGACCTCCTCGTCCTCACCACCCCCGAGGCGCGGGCGCGCTTCTGGTCGCTCGCGAGCGAGGAGAGCTGGCGTGCGGGCGAGCACGCGCCGGGCCTGCTCGCCGCCCCGGTCGTCGTCGTGCCCATCGCCGATCCCGACGCGTATGCAGCCCGCTACGGCGAGCCGGACAAGGCCGGCTCCGGGCTCGCCGGGCGCTCCCCCGACAAGTGGCCGGTCCCCTACTGGACGGTCGACGCGTCCTTCGTCGTCATGCAGCTGCTCCTAGCGGTCACCGACGGAGCGCTAGGAGCGCTGTTCTTCCGGCTCCACGGCGACTCGGGCGCGCTCCTCGAAGGGCTCGGGGCACCCCGGCACCGCTCTGTCGTGGGCGCGGTCGCGATCGGCCACCCTGCGTGCGGCGGGCCGGGTGCGTCCGCCGCGACGAGACCCCGTCGGCCCGTCGCCGAGGTCGTCCATCGCGAGCACTGGTAGGTGGAGGTGCGCCCGTCGGCCGGCCGGCGCGCGCGGCCCTGCTCGCCCAGGACCGCCGAGCACGCCGGCCCCGGCTCGTGACCATCGATGGTCCCGGACGCGGGCGTGCTAGGCAGAGGGAATGGCAACAGTCGAGGCCCACGCCGAGCGCACGATCGACGCCCCGCCAGCCACTGTCTACGGCTACCTCGCCGACATGCGCGAGCACCATCCGCGGTTCCTCCCGCCGGCGTTCTCCGACTTCGCAGTGGAGTCAGGGGGCGTCGGCGCAGGCACGGTCGTCCGCTACACGGTCAACGCGGGCGCGCGCCACAGGCAGTGCCGGATGGCCGTCAGCGAGCCGGAGCCGGGTCGCGTCCTCGTCGAGTCGGACACGACGTCGTCGCTCGTCACGACCTTCACCGTCCTCCCGCAGGGCGCCGCCGCCCTCGTGAGGATCTCCACCAGTTGGAACGGGGCGCAGGGTATCGGCGGCTTCTTCGAGCGTCTCTTCGCGCCTCGGGCCTTGCAGCAGATCTACGGCGACTCGCTCGACCGCCTCGAGGCGTACGCGGCGGAGCAAGCGAGCAGAGCCGCAGGCTCGTAGCGGCTACGTCGATCCTCCGGCTGCCGGGTGGCGCCAGCTAGGGCTCGAGCACGAGCCAGCCGCGACGTTGCAACTCTGCCGCCAAGTGCCCGGATGGCACGTCGCGTAGCACTCGCAGCGCCGCTGCCGCCGGCACAGCCCGTTCCGGCACAGGCCCGTCCCGCCCGACGACCGTGGTGTCTCGGGAAGCTCCCGCTCCCCCGGCGTCCCGGCCGGGCTCACCGGTCTGCTCGAGCTGCTCGATCAACGCGGTCGCTTCGACTCGGGTGAACCTCCCTGCAGCCTGGCGTTGGTTGAGCCCCAAGGGTCCACGGGCGTCCCGGAAGCCCGAGTGGCCGGCGTGCCCGAGGAGAGCAAGCAGCTCCTCGACCTGACGAGGAGACGCTGGTGGTCCTGCCGGCTGCCCGAATGCCATCTGCGCAGTCTCGCGGACGGCTGCGACAAAGCGCCACCACGCCGAGCCGGCCCGCAGCGCCACCACGCCGAGCCGGCCCCGGGATCGACGACTGCCGACAGGTGACCCGCGACCGGTGACCCCCGGTAGGTGGACAAGTAGGACCGCCGACCACGCTGCCACCGACAGCTCGTACAACCGACGCACAGGAGGCGGCGATGACCTCGCTCGCAGGCTTGGAGGACGCAGTCGTGATTCGGGTCGAAGCGTGGCGAGACCCCGTCGTCGAGGCCTTCGGGCACGACCCTCGGTCGCTCTACGTCGAGACGTTCTGGCTGCCGGTGCTCGGCCCGTCGACGACCTTGCTCATGCGCCGGCTCGCCACCTGCCTCGAAGCGTCCCCTGCGGGCACGGCGATCAACCTCGTCGCCACCTCGCGGGCGCTCGGCCTCGGGGAGAGGACCGGGCGCAACGGCCCGTTCATGCGGACGATCGCCCGCATGGTCGACTTCGAGATGGCCCGGCCCGCAGGGGTCGCGACGATCGCGGTCCGCACCGCGCTCCCGCCGCTGCCCCGTCGGCACGTGGCGCGACTGCCGGAGCCGCTGCGAGACGAGCTGGCTCTGCTCGAGCAGGCACCCGCACCAGCCGCCGTACCCGGGCCGGACGAGCAACGCCGTCGGGGCCGCCAGCTCGCGCTCAGCCTCGTCGACCTCGGCGAGGACGAGGGAGCGGCCGAGCGCCAGCTGCTCCGCTGGCGCTTCCACCCGGCGCTCGCTCGCGAGTGCGCGACCTGGGCGTCCCACGCCCGCGCCACCGGTAGTCTCGAGGGACGATGCCCGGCTACCTCGATCTCGTCCGCGAACGGGTCGTGATCTTCGACGGAGCGACGGGCACGAACCTCCAGCTGCGCGAGCTCGGGCCCGACGACTTCGGGGGACCCGAGCTCGAAGGCTGCAACGAAGCCCTGGTGGTCTACCGGCCCGACGTCATCTCGGACCTGCACGCGTCATTCCTCGACGTCGGCGTCGACGTCATCGAGACGGACTCGTTCGGTTCGTTCCCCACGGTGCTCGCCGAGTACCAGATCGCCGACCGGGCTGCCGAGCTCGCCCTGCGCTCGGCCGAGCTCGCCCGGGAGGTGGCGAGTGGTTACTCGACGCCGGACCATCCGCGCTTCGTCGCCGGCAGCATAGGTCCGGGGACGAAGTTCCCGACGCTCGGGCAGATCCGCTTCGCGGACCTGCGCGACTCCTACGAGGTCGAGGCGCGTGCGCTGCTCCAAGGCGGAGTCGACCTCCTCCTCGTCGAGACCTGCTTCGACCTGCTCGGAGCGAAGGCCGCCCTCGTGGCGTGCCGGCGGGCGATGCAGGCTGTCGGGCGGGAGGTGCCGCTCCAGGTCCAGGTGACGATCGAGCTCACCGGGAGGATGCTGCCGGGCACGGAGATCTCGGCCGCGCTTGCTGCGCTCGAGGCGATGCGCCCGGACGTCGTCGGACTGAACTGCGCGACGGGTCCTGCGGAGATGCACGAGCCCCTGCGCTACCTCACGGGTCACGCGCGCATCCCCGTGTCGACGCTGCCCAACGCCGGCCTGCCCTCGGTCGTCGACGGGCGCATGCACTACGACTTGAGCCCGGACGAGCTCGCGGATTACCTGCACAGCTTCGTCACCGAGCTCGGGGTCTCCGTCGTCGGAGGATGCTGTGGGACGACACCCGCGCACCTCGCGCGGGTCGTCGAGAAGGTCGGTGGTCTCGTGCCCCGGCGCATCGTCTCCGACCACGAGCCGGGCGTCGCCTCTCTCTACAGCTTCGTGCCGTTCGCCCAGGACCAGTCGGTCCTCGTCGTCGGTGAGCGGACGAACGCGAACGGCTCGAGGCGCTTTCGGGAGGCGATGCTCGCCGACGACTTCGAGACGACCACCGAGATGGCTCGGGACCAGGTCCGCGAGGGTGCTCACCTCATCGACGTGTGCGTCGACTACACCGGGGCCGACGGCGTCCGGGACATGGACGAGGTGATGGGCCGCCTGGCGACCCAGTCGACCGTCCCGATCATGGTCGACTCGACGGAGCCCGCGGTCGTGCGGACCGCGCTCGAGTGGCTCGGCGGGCGATCCGTGCTCAACTCTGTGAACCTCGAAGACGGTGACGGCCCCGGCACACGCCTCGACGCCTTCCTCTCGCTCGCGCGCGAGCACGGCGCCGCCGTCGTGTGCACCTGCATCGACGAGGAGGGCCAGGCGCGCACGGCGGATTGGAAGCTGCGCGCGGCGCGCTCGATCCACGACCTCGCTGTCGGGCGCTACGGTCTCGAGCCCTCCGACCTTCTCTTCGATCCGCTCGCGCTGCCCTTGTCCACGGGGATGGAGGAGAGCCGTCGCGACGGCATCGAGACGATCGAGGGGATCCGCCGGATAAAGGCGGAGCTGCCGGGTGTCCACACGATCCTCGGGCTGTCGAACGTCTCGTTCGGGCTCTCGAGCGCGGCCCGCCAGGTCCTCAACTCCGTGTTCCTCCACGAGTGCGTCGCCGCGGGTCTCGACGCTGCGATCGTCCATGCCTCGAAGATCCTCCCGCTGCACAAGGTGGACGAGCACGCACGCGAGGTGTGCCTCGACCTCGTCTACGACCGCAGGCGCGACGGCTACGACCCACTCCAGGAGCTGATCGCCCTTTTCGAGGGCGTGAAGGACGCGTCGCTCGCCAAGGAGGACAGGAGCGGATGGCCCGTCGAGGAGCGGCTCTCGCGCCGGATCGTCGACGGGGACCGCCTCGGCATCGAGGACGTGCTCGACGAGGCGCTCGCCGCGGGCAAGACGGCGCTCGCGATCGTCAACGACGTCCTGCTCGCAGGGATGAAGACGGTCGGCGAGCTGTTCGCGTCCGGCGAGATGCAGCTGCCCTTCGTGCTCCAGTCGGCCGAGACGATGAAAGCAGCGGTCGCGCACCTCGAGCCGCACATGGACCGGGCCGAGGGCTCGGGGCGAGGTCGTGTCGTCCTCGCGACGGTGAAGGGCGACGTCCACGACATCGGCAAGAACCTCGTCGACATCATCTTGACGAACAACGGCTACGAGGTCCACAACCTCGGGATCAAGGTGCCCATCGCCGAGATGCTGTCCAAGGCCGACGAGGTCAACGCGGACGCTATCGGGATGAGCGGCTTGCTCGTGAAGTCGACGCTCATCATGCGTGAGAACCTCGAGGAGATGAACCGGCGCGGCTCGTCACACATCCCCGTCCTGCTCGGCGGGGCTGCCCTCACGCGCAGCTTCGTCGAACGGGACCTGCGCGACGTCTACGAGGGCAAGGTCTTCTACGGCAGGGACGCCTTCGAAGGCCTGCGCACCCTCGAGCAGCTCATGGAGATCAAGCGCTCCGGCGTCGAGGACCCGAGCTTCGGCACTGTCCCCACCGGACGCGTGCTCCCCGAGCGCAAGAGCGCCCAGCTCGCTCGGGTCGACCTCGCCACGCTCCCCGAGCGCTCGCCCGACGTGGCGACGGACAATCCGGTCTTCACGCCCCCCTTCGTCGGGGCGCGCATAGCCAAGGGGATCCCGCTCGACGACATCCTCCCCTATCTCAACGAGACGGCCCTGTTCCGTAACCAGTGGGGCTACCGACCAGAGGCCGGCGAGAGCGACGCGGACTTCAAGGGACGCGTGCGCGCCGAGCTGCGGCACCGGCTCGACGAGGCGAAGGCGGCCGACGTCCTCGTGCCCCAGGTCGCATGGGGCTACTTCCCGGCCAGCGCAGAGGGCAACAGCCTCGTCGTCCGCACGGCTGCTCCAGGCGGCGGCGAGCTCGCGCGCTTCGACCTTCCCCGCCAGCGCGAGACGCCGTACCTGTGCATCGCCGACTTCTTCCGCGATGCACGCTCGGGCGAGACCGACTACGTCGGGCTCGTCGTGGCGACGATGGGCGCCCGGGCGTCCGAGCACGCCCGCTCGTTGTTCGCGGCCGACCGCTACGTCGACTATGTCGGGCTGCACGGCCTGTCGGTCGAGATGACAGAGGCGCTCATGGAGCACTGGCACAGGCGCATGCGCGAGGAGTGGGGGTTCGCCGGAGAGGACGGGCCGAGCGTGCAGGGTCTGTTCCGCCAGCAGTACAGAGGTGGTCGGTACTCCTTCGGCTACCCCGCATGCCCGTCGCTCGAGGACAACGCGAAGGTGGTCGACCTGCTCGACGCGGCTCGCATCGGCGTCGAGGTGAGCGACGGAAGCCAGCTCGAGCCCGAGCAGACGACGCTCGCGATCGTCTGCCACCATCCGAGGGCGAAGTACTTCGTCGCCTGAGCCCCGGGCGCCTGCCCGGCCGATGGTCAGCTCGGCGAGGCCGCCGTCGCGACGCGGTCCCGACCGTCACGCTTGGCCTGGTACATGTTCGTGTCACCTGCCGCGATGAGCGCGCCGATGTCGCCGTCGGGACCGATCGTCGACACACCGATGCTCACGGTCACCGGCCACGTCCCGACGTCCTCGCGCCACGGATGCGACCGCATCGCGGCACAGACGTCCTCCGCGACGACCGCAGCCGCGTCGCGGTCGCATCCAGGCAGGACGAGGAGGAACTCCTCGCCGCCGAAGCGCACGACGAATCCCGTCGGCTCGACGACGTGTCGCATGAGCTGGGCAGTGGCGACGAGCACGCGGTCGCCCATCTCGTGAGAGAGCTCGTCGTTGATGCGCTTGAAGTGGTCGAGGTCGGCGACTGCGATCGACAGCGGGCGGCCTGTGCGCCGGGCGATCCGCACGAGCCGGGGAAGACGGTCGCTCAGGTAGCGCCGGTTCCACAGCCCGGTCAGGGGATCCCTCTGGGCGAGCTGCTCGAACTCGCGGCTGCGTCGCCGCGCGAGCTCGGTGTCGTACAGCGCCTGCAACGCTGCCGCCTGCGCCTCCCCCTCCGTGGCGCGGAGCTGCTCCCAGCGGTCGTAGAACGTGACGTGCATGCGATACGCCTGCTCGAAGTCACCCTCGGACGCGTGGACGCGGGAGAGCTCACGCAGCGCTCGCGCCTCCATCTCGAGAAGCCGGTGACCCGACGCGAGCTCGAGGCAGGCCTCGAGGGGCTCACGCGACGCGCCCGGACCGTCGCGGCTCGCGACGATCTCCGCGAGCGACAGCAGCGCTCCGGGGAGCGCCGTCGAGTCGGTCTGAGGCGCAGGGTCGGGACCGTCGATCGCGGCGCGCAACAGCGCCTCGGCGCCATCGACGTCGCCGACCTCGAACCTGACGCGCGCGACCGTGTCGATCGTCGACAAGTTGAGCCGGGTCCCGCTCGAGGCCGCTACTGCGAGCAGGTCCTCCACCGTCGAGCGCGCAGCGTCGAGGTCACCGGACTCGTAGCGGATCCAGGCCATGTTGTTGAGCACAGCGAGCTGCATCGTCGGCTCGCCGAGGCGGTGCGCGAGCTCGAGCGCGCGATCGAACAGGTCGAACGACACCGTGCCCGACCGGAACGAGCTCGTGAGCAGGGCAAGGGTCATCGTGTGGTCGAGCTGGAGGTGGAGCGGGCTCGACTCGTCGAGGAGCTGGACTGCTCGCTCCGCCTCGTCGAGGGAGTTGACGCGTGCGCCGAGGCGGTCGAGCGCGTTGGCCATGATCGCATGGCAGCGGGCGAGCACGACACGATCGCCCTCGGTCGCCGCGAGATCCTGGACCACCCGGACGAGCTCGACGGCCGCGATCACGTCGTGGCTGCGCGCGAGCACGTCGGCCTCGACGAGGCGGCTGCGCAGCTCGGCCGAGCGGTCACCCGCCGCTCGCGCCCGTTCGGACAGCTCTCGCGCCTTGGCGTCGAGGCCGTCGAGATTCGAATAGACGTCGATCTCGAGCCGGGCCACCTCGTCCTCGAGGGAGAGGCCATTCGCTCCTAGCCCGGACACGGCGGCGACACGAGGGCCCGCAGCGTCGTACGGCCCCTCGTCCTCGCCTTCGCGCGTCTCGCCCATGACCGTCCCAGGCACCCGTCCCCCCACACACTACGCCCGCGCCCTGCAAGGCGCCGGGGAGCGGCCGTAGACGTCAGGCCTGGCCACACGATGCGTGCCTCCGACGCCGATGCACCTTACAGGACCTCCTGGCCGGGCTCCCCGGGCGCAGCCAGCTGCGCGGCTGGCCGCGTCGAGCCGGTAGCGTCGTGGCATGGCAGTCGACGCGACCGACCAGAGCTTCGAAGCAGACGTGCTCGCCCGCTCCGAGGAGGTGCCCGTCGTGGTCGACCTCTGGGCGCCCTGGTGCGGACCGTGCCGCACTCTCGGCCCGATCGTCGAGCGAGCAGTCGACGCGACGGGTGGCAAGGTCGAGCTCGCGAAGGTGAACGTCGACGAGAACCCCGAGGTGTCTGCCGCGTTCCGCGTCCAGTCGATACCCGCGGTCTACGCCGTCGACAAGCGCAAGGTCGTCGACAGCTTCGTCGGCGCGCTTCCCGAGAAGGCGGTCGAGGAGTTCGTCGGTCGGCTGCTTGCGGCGCCGAGCGAGACGGACATGCTCGTCGCCACGGGCGACGAGGCCTCCCTCAGGCGTGCGCTCGAGATCGATCCCGGTCACGCGGTCGCGGTCGTCGCCCTCGCCGAGCTGCTGGTCGGCCGGGGTCAGCCAGACGAAGCGCTCTCCCTTCTCGCGAGGATCCCGGAGACCGGGGAGACGCGCCGCGTCGCCGCCCTCGCGCGGCTCGCTGCAGCGGACAGAGCGTCAGCCCGGGCGGTGCTGGGCGGCACGGTCGAGGTGCGCCTCGCCGGGCTGCTCGACCGCGTGAAGGACGACCCGGCAGCCCGCCAGGAGTACGTCGACCTCCTCGAGACGATGCCACCGGGCGACGAGGCGCGCGAGCGGCACCGCCGGGCTCTCGCGTCACGGCTGTTCTGAGGGCTCCGACGGCGCCGACCTGGATGGCCGACCTGGAGAGCCGAGTGCCGGTCCCGGCGGGCAGCCCCGGTGTGGCGCGCCCGTCGCTCCGACAGAGCGTCGCCCTCGGCGCGCGGCGCTACGACTGCACGAACCGGGCCCTCGTCATGGGCATCCTCAACCGCACCCCGGACTCCTTCTTCGACCGGGGGGCGACCTGGGCGCTCGACGACCTTCTCGCGAAGGCGGACGCCCTCGTGCGCGCCGGTGCAGACCTGCTCGACGTCGGCGGGGTGAAGGCAGGCCCGGGACCCGAGGTCGGCGAGGCGGAGGAGCTCGAGCGCGTCGCGCCGACCGTCGAGGCGCTCTCCGCCCGCTTCGACGTCCCGCTCTCGGTAGACACCTGGCGGGCGAGCGTCGCCGAGGCCGCGTACGCGGCGGGCGCGGTCCTCGGCAACGACATCAGCGGCTTCGCCGATCCCCGCTACCTCGATGTGGCGGCACGAGCGGGCGCCTCGGTCGTCGCCACGCACATCCGGCTGGCCCCGCGCGTCGCCGACCCCGAGCCGAGCTACCCCGGCGGAGATGTGGTCACTGCGGTCGAGCTGTACCTGCGCGACCGCGTCGCCCGGGCCGTGCAGGCCGGGATACCGCGAGAGCGCGTCGTGATCGACGCCGGCCTCGATCTCGGAAAGAGCGCGACGCAATCGCTCGAGCTGCTGCAGAGGTCGGACCGGCTCGCCGCGATCGGACAGACCCTGCTGCTCTCCGCGTCGAACAAGACATTCCTCGGCGCCCTTCTCGGGCTCGAGGTCGGGGAGCGGCGCGACCCGTCGCTCGCGGCCGTCGCGCTCGGTGTCTCGAGGGGTTGCCGCATCGTGCGCGTCCACGACGTCGCCGGGACCAGACGGGTCGTCGACGTGCTCGCGGGGATCCTCGCCGCGTGAGCTCGACCAACCCCGCCGCCTACCTCGTCCAGGGCGACGACCTCGGGCTCGTGAGCCAGGAGCTCACCGCGCTCGTCGCCCGCCTCGCCGCTGGTGGAGACGGTGGGCCGACGCCGGTCGAGGAGTACGGCGAGCCGGGCCGCGGCGAGGCGAGGCGCGACGAGGCGCCTGCGGTCGCGCTGGCCCTCGCGGCGTGCCGGACGCCGCCGTTTCTCGCCGAGCGGCGTGTCGTCGTCCTTCGCGACACGGCCGGACTGGACGCGAGCCAGGTGAAGGACGTCGCCGCCTACCTGTCCGACCCCTTGTCGTCGACCGTCCTCGTTCTCGCATGTGCGGGCAAGTCCGCGCCGGCCGCACTCGTCAAGGCTGTCCGTGCCACCGGGGTCGTCGTCGACGCCGCGCCGGCACCGGTCGGCCGCGCGCGCAGCACCTGGTTCGCGGAGCGGCTTCGACAGGCCCCGGTCCGCATCGCGCCCGCAGCGGCGGCACGTCTCGAGGAGCACCTCGGCGAGGACATCGCACGTCTCGAAGGCATCCTCGCCGCGCTGCACGCCGCCTACGGCGACCGGGCCGCAGTCGGTCCGGCAGAGCTCGAGCCGTTCCTCGGCTCCGCAGGGGGCGTCGCTCCGTGGGACCTCACCGACGCGATCGACGCCGGCGACGCCTCTCGGGCGGTCGACGCGCTCCAGCGTATGGTCTCGGCGGGCGAGCGCCACCCGCTCCAGGTGCTCGCGACCTTGCACCGGCACGTCGGAGCGATGCTCCGCCTCGACGGAAGCGACGCCACGGACGAGACGTCGGCGGCAGCCCTCACCGGACTCCGTCCGTACCCGGCCAAGAAGGCGCTCGCGCAGTCGAGGCGCCTCGGTCACGAGCGGATCGCGCGAGCGATGGCGCTCCTCGCCGCAGCGGACCTCGACCTGCGTGGCGGGCTCGGCTGGCCGGATGCGCTCGTCCTCGAGGTGCTCGTCGCGCGCCTGGCCCGGCTCAGCCGACCACGGTCTCCCGCCAGGCGGGCGCGACGAGCTGACTACCATTCGGGCGACCACTGAGCCGCCGCGCCCGGAGGCCGGCACCCGAGGAGGACCGAAGTGGACGTCGACGTCGTCATCGAGATACCGAGAGGGCAGCGCAACAAGTACGAGATCGACCACGAGACGGGAAGGATCTGGCTCGACCGGACGCTCTTCACCGCGACGCGCTACCCCTCGGACTACGGGTTCATCGAGGACACCCTCGGCCGGGACGGTGACCCGCTCGACGCCCTCGTGCTCGTCGAGGAGCCGACGTTCCCCGGGTGCCACATCCGCTCCCGGGCGGTCGCCATGTTCCAGATGACCGACGAGAAGGGTCCGGACGACAAGGTCATCTGCGTCCCGGCCGGCGACCCGCGCTACGACCCGATCCAGGACCTCGACGACATCCCCGACTACGAGCGCCAGATGATCAAGCACTTCTTCGAGGTCTACAAAGCGCTCGAGCCCGGCAAGCGGGTCGAGAGCGCCGACTGGGTCGGACGCGAGGCGGCAGAGGCGGAGATCGACGCCTCGCGCCAGCGCCAGCACACGAGCTGACGCCAGCGCTGCCTACAGGCGGATGTGCCAGACCCGCTCGATCTCGCGCACGACGCCGGCGGCGAGCAGGTCCGTGCCGCCCGGTGCGTCGACGTGCACCCCGTCCGGGTCTCGCACTTGCACGAGGTTGCCCGACGCGTCCGGCAGGTACTCGCTGTACTGGCCCGTAGGGGTCGCGAGCAGCCGCCAGGTCGACATGAAGGCGACACCGGCGCGGTGCCGCGCCTCGCTCGCGTAGACGGTGTTCTCGAGCTGCATGTCGGTGTTCGACAGGACGGACTGCGGCGACATGATGGGCATGCCGACCCACAGCACGTGCGCCCCGGCAGACGTCGCCTCGTCCATCATCGTCGCCACGCGCCGGGAGTAGACGCTGCGCCACAGCGGCGTGCCGAAGCCGACGTAGGTCGACCCTACGTCGAAGCTCTGGGCGTCATTGCCCCCGAGCATCACGACGACGAGCTTCGGGTGGTAGGTCTCGAGCTCCTTCTCGAGCTCGACAGGCCAGTTGTAATAGCCGACGGCAGCGAGACCGGTCGAGCCGACCGCGTCCTGGAGCACCCGTACCCACGGATCACCGCCGAGGAGGTTGCCGAGGCCGATCCCGAGGTCCTCCCCGATCGAGTCCCCGACATCGAGGATCGTGAGCACGTGTCCCGGCCGCGGCTGGACGAGCGGTGGCAACCCTGGCCGGGTGGGCCCGACCCGACGGCGGCGCTGCTGCGTACCCGCTGTCGGAGCCGTCGCAGCCTGAGCCGTCGCTCGCTGCGCCACGGTCGTCCCGAGCGGGTGAGCCCGGACCGGGCTGGCCGTCCGCGCAGCAGCAGGCAGACCACCAGGCGTTGCGACAGCGGGAGCGGCCGAGCCTCCGGGCGTCGCGCCACGCCCGACGAGGCGGTCCACCTCACGCACGGGGCGGTCGAGGCCAAGTGCCTCGGTTGCCCGTGCGATCGGGCGCAAGATCGCCACAGCGACGCTGCGGCGAGCGCCGAGCGGGGCGGCGAGCGACGACGTGTAGAGCTGCCGCGCGTCGAGCACGAGCCAGGTGGCAAAGCACACGAGGCCGACCCCGAGCACCTGGCCCGCCGCGACCAGCCTGCGGCCCTTCGTCGTCCGTCGTCGCGCGTGACGCCGGTCTCCCCTCGGGCGCATCAGCTCACCATCTCACCATCTCCGTCACCCGCCGCCACACACCCGCCGCCACACACCGGACCGAGATGTCAGAAGCGGAAGTAGATGAACGGTGCGACGCCCGCCGGGCCGAGCGTCGTGACGACGAGAAGCGCGATGCCGAGGACGGCACCTTTGGTCACCGTGCCGAGCTGCACGAAGGCCCCCCGCGCCCGGAGGCCGACCTCTGCCGGGGTGAACTGCAATCCGAGCGCCAACACGACGACGGCCACCACCGGTAGCCGGACGAGAGGAGCCGCGCCCCCCCAGGTCGTGAAGAGCCGGGCGACAAGCGTGAACGCGTCGTGCACGGTGCTCGCGTCGAAGAAGAGCCAGGCCAGGCTCACGATGTTGAAGGTCACGAGACGCTGGAGCCACACGGCGGACGGGGTGTCGCTCTGGGCCGGGCGGCCGCGCCGCGCCCGACGTGCGCGATTCGCATGCCCGGCGCACTGGCCGACCCCGTGGATCGCGCCCCAGATGACGAACGTCCATCCGGCACCATGCCAGAGCCCCCCGAGGACCATGGTCACCATGATGTTGCGGTACAGCGCCGGCCGGGTGCCGCGGCTCCCGCCGAGCGGTATGTAGAGATAGTCACGCAGCCACGACGACAGGGTCATGTGCCAACGCCGCCAGAAGTCCTGGAGCGAGCGGGCGGTGTACGGCGCGTCGAAGTTCTGCGGGAACTGGAAGCCGAGCAGCATCGCGCATCCGATGGCGATGTCGGTGTAGCCACTGAAGTCACAGTAGATCTGGACGCTGTAGCCGTAGGCCGCGAGAAGGATCTCCGGTGCACTGTGGAGAGACGGGTCGGCGAAGACGGGCGCGACGATCGACGAGGACACGTAGCTCGAGAGCACGACCTTCTTGAACAGCCCTCCGAAGATGAGGAACGCTGCCTCCGGCAGGTCGAGGCGCCGCTGGTCCCGCTGCGCGCAGCGCGCGACCTGGGGGAGCAGCTCCGCGCCGCGGACGATCGGCCCGGCGAGCAGGTGCGGGAAGAACGACGCGTACACAGCCACGTCGAGCGCCGGGGCAGGTCGGAGGGAGCGCCGGTAGATATCGACGACGTAGGACAGCCCCATGAAGGTGTAGAACGAGATCCCGATCGGGAACACCGCTTGGTCGACGAGAGGGACGGGTGCTCCGTGGACTCCCACGTGGCGTAGAAGGTTGTCGACCGTCAACGACATGAAGCCGTAGTACTTGAACCATCCGAGCAGCGCGAGCTCCGCGACAACGGTCGCGACGAGCCAGCTCCGCCTCGCCCACGTGGACGGCGTGTTGCCGACCAGCCGCCCGCCAGCGTAGGTGAGAAGGGTCGAACCGGCGAGCAGGAAGACATAGCGCCAGTCCGCCCACGCGTAGAAGACGTAGCTCGCGAGGAGGATGAAGACCTTCCATGCGGTCGGGAACGGCACGAGCAGCCAGTTCCCGACGAAGACGACGCCGAAGAAGATGGCGAAGTCGATCGTCGGGAACAGCACGTGCCTGCACTTCCTCGCCGGCCCCCTGGCCGTCCGAGACGAGCACATTACCGGGTAGCGCTCCGCCCGCTGTGGATCCGTCGGTGCAGGCCCAGAGTGGTCGAGCCGTGTCGAGCCTGGTCCGTCGAACACATCCTTGATCCCCAGGCAACGCGGGCGTAACATGACCGCCGCCGGTAGGTGCTCCAGCTAGTAGCGACGGAGCTGTTCATGGGACGCGGGAACGGGGGGCCGCCCCGCCTTGTGAACGTATGCACAGGACCGGCACGATGCGCCATGGCGGCGCAGCACGCGAGGAGGCGATGTGGCCCTCAGCTGGAACAGGTCGATCGACTGGGACGGTGATTCCTGGCGGGGGCGGGCGTCTTGCCGGGATACGGACCCCGATCTCTTCTTCCCGATCGGCACCACGGGCCAAGCCGTCGACCAGATCGACGCAGCGAAGGCAGTCTGTCGTGCGTGCGAGGCTCAGAACGCGTGCCTTGAGTTCGCGCTCGCGACGAACCAGGAGTCCGGTGTGTGGGGCTGCACCTCCGAGGAGGAGCGTCGCAAGCTCCGCAAGGCATGGCTCGCCCGGCAGCGACGAGCCTCCTGAGCCGACGCTCGAGCGCTGACCGGCACCGGTACGCTAGCGGTCAGACGTCGCCCGCCCCTCGATCCACCAGCACTGGGGTGACCGGCACCGCGATGCGCACGACCGCTCCCCCGTTCGACGTGACGGCGATCGACCCGGCGAGCTGGCTGCGCACGAGGTCGCGGACGATGGACAGCCCGAGGCTACGCGTCCGATCGACGTCGAATCCCTCCGGGA
This sequence comes from Acidimicrobiaceae bacterium, assembly GCA_027365385.1. Lineage (GTDB taxonomy): Bacteria > Actinomycetota > Acidimicrobiia > Acidimicrobiales > Bog-793 > JAJZCK01. The sequence continues at coordinate 25,792 of DAHXNN010000030.1, forward strand.
AGCCGCTACCGTTGTCGCGGATCTCGACGAGAAGCTGCGTCCCGTCGTTCGCAAGCACCAGGTCC
>DAHXNN010000060.1 GCA_027365385.1 Acidimicrobiaceae bacterium
GTCCTCGTCGTCGCCGTCCTCGTCCCGCTCGTCCCGCGCTTTCCCTACGCGCACCAGGTGGCAGAGATCCCCCCGTACTTCTCCTCCCCTGCGGTGCGCCAGATCCCACCCGGCAGCGTGGTGCTCAGCTATCCCTACGACGCACCGCCCTACAACGACGCGATGCTCTGGCAGGCGGCGACGGCGATGCGCTTCGAGATCGTCGGCGGGGAGGCGACGCGTCCCGGGCGGGACGGCGCGGGGACGAGCGCCGTGCTGCCGCTCGGGCCACCGGAGCTCTACGACGTGTTCGTCTTCGGCGTGAAGGGTCGCGACAGCCCCTTGCCGTTGCCGCCGTTCGACAACTTGAGCCTCGTCGACATCCGCGCCTTTCTCGCGAACTGGCACGTCGGGACCGTGATCGTCGATCCCGCCGTCGGCTACGGGACGGCGCAGGTCCTCCAGTACCTCACCGCGGCATTCGGCCGTCCCCCGACGGTCTCTGGCGGTGTCGACGTCTGGTACCACGCGACACGTTGACGGTCTGACATGCTTGCTCGGGTGTGCCGGGTCACGTCGGGAGCACGGCCGTAGCATGAGAGAGGTGGAGCCTTCCGGGCGTCTCGCCAAGGTCACCCGCCTCGTGCGCTCCTCGCTCGCCGAGCTGCTCGACCAGTCGAGGCCGTTTGGGCGTCTCGCGCTCGTCCACAGCCTGCAGGGCGCAGGGAGCACCCTGATCACGATCTCACTTGCGGGGTCGCTCTTCTTCTCCATCTCGCCGCGCGCCGCGGAAGGCAAGGTCCTCCTCTACCTCCTCCTCACGATCGCCCCTTTCGCTCTCGTCGGTCCAGCGCTGAGCCCCCTCCTCGACCGCGGCCGCCAGGCCCGGCGGGCGTCGGTCGCGGTCGCGACGAGCGGCTCGGTGCTCCTCTGCCTGGCGATGGCGCGAGATATCCATTCGCTCCTGCTGTTTCCCGAGGCGTTCGGTGTGCTCGTGCTCTCGAAGCTCTACCTCGTCGCGAAGTCCTCTCTCGTCCCGTCGATGGCCTCCGCCACCGACGACTTCGCGATCGCGAACGCGAAGCTCGCCGTTCTCGCATCACTGTCCGGTTTCGCTGCCTTCCCCTTTGGCCTCGCCCTCTTGCAGGCCGGGCCGAGATGGGTCCTCGGGTTGGGTGCCGTGGTGTTCGTCGTCGCGACGGTCGCGGCGCTACGGCTCCCGCGATCCAGCGAAGGTGTGACGCTTGCGCACGTGCCCGGCGAGCCGTCCGACGCCGACCCGCCCGGACGCGGTAGTCGAAGGGAGACCGGCCTGCGCGGCCTGCGCGACGCCCGGCGCCGAGAGGGCCGGCGCCTCTACCCTGGTGACGTCCTCGTCGCGATCAGCGCGATGTCCGTCGCGAGGGCCACGGTCGGGTTCGTCGAGTTCTTTCTGGCATTCGGGCTGCGCCGGGCGCACGCGGCTACCTGGTGGTATGGGGTCCTGCTCGTCGCGACCGGGGCAGGCTCGCTGCTCGGGTCCATGCTCGTCCCCCGGCTGCGGCGTCAGCTCTCCGAGAGCCGGATCATCGCCGCCGCGCTCGTCGCGATGGCTGCGGGGAGCCTCGCCGCCGCTGTCGTCGGAGGTCTGTGGGCACAGGCGCTGCTCACGTTCGTCGTCGGCGCGGGACCGACGAGCGCGAAGCCCGCTCTCGACTCCATCGTCCAGCGACATGTGCCTCCGGCTCTGCTCGGACGAGCCTTCGGCCGCCTGGAGACCCGTCTGCAGCTGCTCTGGGTCGCCGTCTCGCTCGTCGCCGTGGTCATCCCGTTCCCGCTCGTCGCGGGAGACCTCGTCGTCGCTCTCGGCTGCGGGGTGGCAGGAGTCACCTACGCGTCGACTCAGTCCGATGCCGCCAGACGGCGCCGCTCCGAGGCGCGCGAGCGCCATTCCCTGCACGGATAGGGTCGCGCGCCGTGGAGCGGATCGGGACGGAGCGCGAGGCTATCTCCCTGCTGTCGATGGCCCTGCCCCGCCCTCCGGCCGGCGAGACCTGGCTCGGCGACGACGCGGCGGTCCTGTCGGGCCAAGGCGACGCGAGCCTGCTGCTCGCGACCGACAGCCTCGTCGCCGGCGTGCACTTCGACCTCCGGTGGTCGAGCCTTGCCGATGTCGGCTGGAAGGCCCTTACCGCGAACGTGAGCGACATCGCAGCGATGGGCGGTGAGCCTGTCGCTGCCGTCGTCGCCGTCGCCGGCGCGACCGTCGCAGACCTCGAGCACCTCTACAGCGGTCTCGTCGACGCGGCAGCGACGTACCGTTGCCCGGTGGTCGGAGGTGACCTCTCGGCCGCGTCCGAGCTCGTCGTGTCGGTCGCCGTGCTCGGATCCACGCGGGAGGCGGGCCCGGTGCTGCGCTCCGGTGCACGCGTCGGGGACTCGCTCCTCGTCACGGGAGTGCTCGGCCGCGCGGCTGCCGGGATGCGGTCGCTGCGCGGGGACGCTCGCCGCGGCGGGGAGCTCGAGACTGCGCACCGCCGACCAGTTGCCCGCCTGGCTCACGGGCGCGCCGCCGCTCTCTCCGGAGCGAGCGCGATGATCGACGTGTCGGACGGCTTGGCAATCGACCTAGACAGGCTCGCTCTCGCGTCCGGCGTGGGAGTGGAGCTCACCGAGGTGCCCGTCGCCGCCGGAGCGACGCTCGGGGACGCTCTCGGAGGGGGTGAGGACTACGAGCTCGTCTTCGCCGCTCGGGACCTCAAGCGCGTCAACGAGCACTTCGCCGCCGCGGACCTCCCTCTGCCGCTGGAGATCGGCACGTGCACGGCCGACGCATCGTCCCGGCTGCTCTTCGGTGAGGAGATGCCCGTCTCGGGATACGAGCACTTCCTCGGCTGACGGAGCGGACCGGTCGGGACGGGCCACACGGGTCCGAGCCCACCGCCTCGTCGGTCTACGAGGAGCGGTTAGCTGCCGTGGTGCGCGGTGGCTTGGTGATCTTCCCGGCCCGGATGCACGACGTGCAGACGTTGACTCGCTTCGGTGCCCCGCCCACGAGCGCGCGCACGCGCTGGATGTTCGGGTCCCAGCGACGCTTCGTGCGGCGGTGGGAGTGCGAGACGTTCATGCCGAAGTTGGGGCGCTTGCCACACACTTCACAAACCGCTGCCACGACGACCTGCCACCTCGCTCGCGCTCATCGCGCCTCGTCTACGCTGTTCGCGCCCCGACCGCCGGAGACCGCCCGGCCCGCCCCAGGAGGACCTGCCCGGGGGACGGCCAACGAGGTTACCATCCTCCGCCATGGATCGGAGCGCCGCGCCTGCCGCCACCGCCCTCGACGCCCGTGGCCTCGCCGAGACGATGATCGTCGCACGTGATCTGCTCGCCCGGCATCAGTCCGCCATCAACAGGCTCAACGTCTACCCGGTTCCCGACGGCGACACCGGGACGAACATGCTCCTCACGCTCGGCTCGGTCGTCGACGAGGTCGGTCCGCTCGAGTCCGTCGGTGCCGGCGCGCCGGCGATGCAGCTCGTCTGCGCGGCGGTGGCGCACGGGTCGTTGATGGGGGCTCGGGGGAACTCCGGCGTCATCCTCTGCCAGGTGCTGCGCGGGCTCGCCGGGCCGCTCGCCGCCGCCCCGGAAGGCCTCGTCGGAGCCGGAGAGATCGCCGCCGGCCTCGCTGACGGTGCAGCTGCGGCCAGGCAAGCCGTGCTGCGACCCGTCGAGGGGACGATGCTCTCGGTCGCCGACGCAGCGGCGACTGCCGCGGGGGAAGCGGTGCGTGCTCAGCTGGGGCTCGCAGCGGTGCTCGGGTCTGCGCGCGCTGCCGCCGTGTCGGCATTGTGGCGCACGCCGGAACAGCTTCCGGTGCTCGCCAAGGCCGGCGTCGTCGACGCGGGTGGAGCGGGATTCCTCCTCCTCCTCGATGCGTTCGGCGAGGTCGTGACCGGCGAGACCGCTGGTGGGCTCGAGCTGCCACCGGACGTGCTCGCGACGCTCGCGTCCGGTGCCGGCGAGCCACAGTCCATGCCGGCGGCCGGCACGGAGGGGGTCGAGCTCCGCTACGAGGTCATGTACCTGCTCGACGCTCCCGACGAGGCGATCCCGGCGTTCAAGGAGGTCTGGGCCGGTGTCGGCGACTCGATCGTGGTCGTCGGTGGCTCCGGGCTGTGGAACTGCCACATCCACACCGACGACATAGGTGCCGCGATAGAGGCGGCCCTCGACGCGGGTCGACCCCGCGAGATACGCGTCACCGACCTCGTAGAGCAGGTCGAGGAGGAGGAGTGGGTCCGAAGAGCGGAGACGTCGACGGTCGACGAGCCGTCGGGTCCGCCTCCCGTCACGTCGGTGGTCGCCGTCGCGACGGGCGACGGTGTCCGGCGGATCTTCCGCTCGCTCGGGGTCGGGCTCACAGTCGCTGGTGGTCAGTCAATGAACCCGTCGACAGCGGAGATCCTCGCCGCACTCGAAGCGGTCCCCGCCGGGGAGGTCGTGCTCCTGCCCAACAACTCGAACATCATCCCCGTCGCCGAGCAGGCTGCCCTGCGCTCGACCAAGCGTGTCCGCGTCGTGCCGACTCGGGGTGTCCAGGAGGGCTTCGCCGCGCTGCTCGAGTACGACCCGCAGGCCTCGGTCGACGAGAACGCCGGGACGATGACAGACGCGGCCAGCCGCATCGTCGCCGGCGAGGTGACGCGGGCGGTGCGTGCGGCGGACAGCCCGGTCGGGGCGATCTCCGCCGGCGACTTCATCGGCCTCTCGCGCTCCGGCGTCGAGTCGGTCGCGGCGACGCTCGGAGAGGCGACGTGCAAGCTCATCGACCGGCTTGTCGGTCCGGGGCACGAGATCGTCACCATGATCGAGGGGGAAGGCTCGACGGTCGCCGAGCGTCGGAAGGTGACCGAGTGGATCCGAGCCGAGCACCCCGAGCTCTCGGTCGAGCGCCACTCGGGAGGTCAACCGCTCTATCCGTTCCTGCTCTCTGTCGAGTGAGCGAGCGGCTCGCGAGGCTCGACGAGCTGGCCGTCGCCGACCTGCGCGGCGTCGGCCCCCACAGCACTGCGGCGCTCGAAGCTCTCGGGATCACGAGTGTTCTCGACCTGCTCATGCACTATCCGCGTCGCTACGACGATCGTACGAGCATGTCGTGCATCGCGGAGCTCGTCGAGGGAGGAGAGGTCTCCGTGCGGGCCGAGGTGCGCCGCTGCACAGTCCGCCACCTTCGGGGTCGTCGATCGATGGTCGAGGCGATCCTCGTCGACGGCTCGGGACCACAGCTGAGCGTGACCTTCTTCAACCAGCCCTGGCGGTCTCGCCAGCTTGTCGAGGGGGTCGACGTCGTGGTCCACGGGAGGCCGGCGACGTTCCGGGGAGGCCTGCAGATGACGAATCCCAAGCTCGACGTGGTCTCGGGTGCCGTGGCTCGTTTCGCAGGAGGCGACCCGGCCGGATCGCCTGGCGACGGGCAGTCGCCCGTGGGTGCGCGGGCGGGGCGTCAGACGGGGCGGATCGTGCCCGTCTACCCGCAGTCCGACCGGGCAGGCATCGCGTCCTACGAGATCGCTGGCCACGTCGAGGAGGCGCTCCGACTCGCAGACTCCCTGGGTGCGCTCGCCGATCCGCTCTCGGACCGCAGGAGGGCCAGCCTCGGTCTCGTCGCCCGCGCTGAGGCGTTCCACGAGATCCACGTGCCGAGCGACCCCAAGGGCCATGCGAGGGCACGGAGACGTCTCGCTTTCGACGAGCTCTGGCGGCTGCAGGTCGCGCTCGTCATGCGCAAGCGCGCCGCGATGGCAGAGGCGCGGGGGATCCGCCACGTCACCGGCTTCGGGCTCGTGGAGTCGTTCGTCGGGCGGCTGCCGTTCGCCCTCACCGACGCACAGGGTCGTGCGCTCGCTCGGATCCGGCAGGACCTCGAGGCGCCGTACCCGATGCACCGGCTGCTCCAGGGTGACGTCGGCTCGGGCAAGACCGTCGTCGCGCTTGCGACGCTGCTCGCCGCCGTCGGTGGCGGCTATCAGGGTGCGTTCATGGTCCCGACGGAGGTCCTCGCTGAACAGCATTCTCTCGCTGCCGCGCAGCTTCTCGAGGGTCTCGAGATCGCAGACGGCACGCGCCGCGGTGGCGTGCGCCCCGTCGAGGTCGCGCTCCTCACGAGCCGGACGGGAGTCATGGAGCGGTCTAGGACCACGGCGGGATTGCTGGACGGAAGCGTCGACATCGTCGTGGGCACGCATGCGCTGCTCACCGAGGACGTCCGCTTCGCTCGCCTCGGCGTCGTCGTCGTCGACGAGCAGCACCGCTTCGGCGTCGACCAGAGGGCGGCACTGCGGGAGAAGGGTGCACTCGGTCAGGACCCCGACCTTCTCGTCATGACGGCGACCCCGATCCCGCGCACGGCAGCGATGACCGTCTACGGCGACCTCGATGCAACGGTCCTTGGCGAGCTTCCCCCTGGACGCACCCCCGTCCGGACGCGCTGGATGGACGAGCCCTCGGGGGAGGCAGCGGTATGGCAGCACGTGCGGGACGAGGTCGTGGCTGGCCACCAGGCCTACGTCGTCTGCCCGCTCGTCCGCGCAGGGTGCGCTCGTGCTCGACGCGGCCCCACGGGTGCTGCGGTCGGCGGTCGACGAGCACGTTAGGCTCGCGACCGGCGAGCTCGCCGGTTGCCGCGTCGGCCTGCTCCACGGCCAGCTGCGTCCGGGCGACAAGGCCAAGGTCATGGCGGACTTCCGGGCGGGTGCGCTCGACGTCCTCGTCGCGACGACTGTCGTCGAGGTCGGTGTCGATGTTGCGAACGCGACAGTCGTCGTCATCGAGGACGCGGATCGCTTCGGCATCGCTCAGCTCCACCAGCTCCGCGGACGCGTCGGCCGTGGCCGGTCGGCCTCGGTCTGCTACCTGCTCGCTCCTGCGAGCGAGGACACCCCAGCAGCGCGTCGCCTGAGGGCGCTCGAAGCGACGACCGACGGTTTCGAGCTCGCAGAGGTCGACCTCGAGCTACGCGGCGAGGGTACCGTTCTCGGCACGCGCCAGCAGGGTCGCAACGACCTGCGGCTTGCGTCGATCGCGAGGGATCGGGACCTCGTCGAGCAGGCGAGGACCCTGGCGGAGGCGGCCCTCGACAGCGACCCGGGTCTCGAGCACCACCCGCTGTTCGCCGAGGAAATGCGGCTCTTCGTCGGCGAGGAGCAGGCCGCGTACCTGTTCCGGAGCTGACGGCGCTGACCAGACCGGCCCGGGCTTGGCGGCACTCGCCCGGGCGCCGCACCTGGGGGAGGCGCGAGACGCCCTGTGGGCCCGTCCGTCCGCGCGGAGCTAGCGTGCGCAGGTGCGCGTGATCGGTGGGGAAGCGCGGGGCAGGCCGTTGCGGGCGCCGACCTCGCCGGCCGTGCGCCCGACGTCGGACCGGGTGCGCGAGGCGATCTTCGACGTGCTCTCGTCGCTCGACGAGGTAGACGGCGCTACCGTCCTCGACTGCTTCGCGGGGAGCGGCGCGCTCGGGATCGAGGCGATCTCGCGTGGAGCGTCCACGGTGACCTTCGTCGACGTCGACCGTCGCGCGGTCGCATGCGTCGAGGCGAATCTCTCCCGTGTCGGCTTTTCCGGCCGTCCGGGCATGCGGGTGGTGTGCTCCGAGACGCTCGGCTTCCTCGCGACCTCGCGTACCCGTTACGATCTCGCGCTCGTCGATCCCCCTTACCGCTTCGACCAGTGGGACACACTGCTTTCCCGGCTGAACGCCGGCTGCGCAGTCCTCGAGTCGTCCTCCCCGGTCGACCTGCCGGACCGCTTCGCCGTCCATCGCGTCTACCGCCACGGCGGTACGCTCCTGACGGTGGTGACCGAGGCCAGCGCGCCCGGACCGGCGGAGCCGGTCGGCGAGCGGCCGGACGAGGAGCTCCGACGGTGACGACTGCACTTTTCCCGGGGTCGTTCGACCCGTTCCACAACGGGCACCTCGAGGTCGTGGAGCGTGCGATCCGGCTGTTCGACCGTGTCGTCGTCGCCGTGGTCCGCAATCCCCAGAAGGCCGAGACGCTCTTCTCGGCCGCGGAGCGGGAGGACATGATCAACGAGAGCGTCGGCTACAGCGACAAGGTCCAGACGGTGTCGATGTCGACGCTCGTCGTCGACGTCGCCCGGACCGTCGGGGCGGACATCATCGTGAAAGGGCTGCGTGCGGTGTCGGACTTCGAGAACGAGCTCCAGATGGCCCAGATGAACCAGCAGCTCTCGGGCATCGACACGCTCTTCATCCCGACCGGCTCGACACATTCTTTCATCGCGTCGCGGCTCATCCGTGAGATCGCCCGCTATGGCGGCGACGTCAGCGCTTTCGTGCCGGACCCCGTCCTCGTGCGGATGAAGGAGCGCTTCGGTGTCTGACGGCGGGATGTCCGAGGGCCAGCCGGTCCCGGCCGAGCCAGGCGACGTGGAGGCGTTGCTCGACGAGCTGGTCACCGTCGTCGAGAAGGCGAAGTCGATGCCGCTCTCCTCGTCGGCCATCATCGCCCGGGACGAGGTCTTGCAGCTGCTCGATACCGCCCGATCGGCCCTGCCCGGCGAGCTCCAGCGTGCACGGCGCGTCCTGCAGGACCGAGACGAGGTGCGCCAGCGCGCCGAGCGCGAGGCCTCCGAGCTCATGGACGAGGCGCGGGCTCAAGCGGCACACATGGTCCAGCGGACGGAGGTCGTACGTCAGGCCCGTCATGTCGCCGAACGCCTTATCGAGGATGCCGAGGCCGAGGGCCGCAAGGTTCGCCACGAGGCCGACGACTACGTCGACCGCAAGCTCGCGGCCTTCGAGATCGTGCTCGATCGCACGATGCGGACCGTCCAAGCAGGTCGGGACCGTCTCGCCGTCGTGCCGGACGACCCGGACGGCGACGATGCCGACCCGCGCGGCCCCGACGTGGCAAGCCGTCCCGAGGAGGGCTTCTTCGACCAGGACGAGTCGTGAGCTCGGCGCCGGTGCCACCGCAGCGGCGGTCCCGCGTCCGGCTGCTCGCGGTGCCGGTCGCGTCGTTGCTGCGCGAGCCCGGCTCGCGCCGGCGCGTGACAACGTCCGCTGTGGTCGAGGACCTCGCGGTGAGCGGGTCGTTTGTCCCCGAGGGCGCGGAGGTCGTAGTCGACGTGCTCCTCGAGTCCGTACACGACGGCATCCTCGTCTCGGGGACCGTGACTGCGAGCTGGCAGGGCGCGTGCCGGCGCTGCCTCGAGCCTGCGCAGGGCGTGCTCGTGGTCGAGGTCCGGGAGCTGTGCGTCGAGGCCGGTGACGAGGAGACGACCTACCCCCTCGACGGCGACGAGCTCGACCTCGAGCCGATCGCCCACGACGCGTGTATCCTCGCGCTGCCGCTCGCGCCCCTCTGCGAGGAGGGTTGCCTCGGGCTCTGCCCCGAGTGCGGCGTCAACCGCAACCTCGAGCAGTGCTCGTGCGAGCCTCCGCCGGATCCACGGTGGGGCTCGTTGACGCTGACGGGGGGAGGAACGCCGCAGGTTCGACCGGCACGAGGCGCCACGCGGCCCGACGAGGCAGCGGGCGAGACCGCCGACTAGGAAGAGCGTCATGGCCGTCCCGAAGAAGAAGACGTCGAAGTCGAAGAGCAGGAGCCGCCGGGCCTCGGCCTGGACGCTCTCGACGCCCGCGCAGAGCCGATGCCCGCAGTGCCAGCGTGCGAAGCTCCCGCATGTGGTCTGCCCGAGCTGCGGCTGGTACAAGGGCCGCCAGGCGGTCGAGGTCGACTGACGCTACCTGTCGCAGTCGACGCGATGGGCGGCGACAAGTCGCCCGGTGAGATCGTGGCCGGAGCGAGGCAGGCCCACGAGGAGCTCGGTGTCCCCGTGTTGCTCGTCGGACCGGACGACGGCTCGCTGGGCGAGGTCGGAGGTCTCGAGGTGCTCGCGGCGTCCGAGGTCGTCGCCATGGACGAGGACCCCGTGCGCGGCGTGCGGACGAAGAAGGACTCCTCGCTGGTCCGTGCCGCCGAGGCGGTGCGAGACGGGCGCGCTTCGGCGATGGTGAGCGCGGGCAACACCGGCGCCGCCATGGGGAGTGCGGTGCTCCGGATGGGCCGGATCGCAGGCGTCGTGCGTCCTGCGATCGCGACTCCGCTACCGGTCCCAGACGGTCGGCCGACCATCTTGATAGACGCGGGAGCGAACGCCGAGTGCCGTCCCGAGTGGTTGGTGCAGTTCGCGCGGATGGCGGCGGTCTACATGCGGGCGCGCTACGGCGTCGAGGACCCGTCCGTGGCGTTGCTGTCCATCGGCGAGGAGCACACGAAGGGCAACGATCTCGTAAAGGGTGCCCACTCGCTGCTGTCCGGACGAGACGACCTACGCTTCACCGGCAACGTCGAAGGGCGCGACCTTCTTCGAGGTGCCGCTGACATCGTCGTCACGGACGGCTTCACCGGCAACGTCGCGTTGAAGACGCTCGAGGGCGCGCTCTCCACGTTCGTCGACATCCTCGGGCGGGCGATCGGCTCGAGCCCGGAGGCCAAGGCCGGAGGCGACGCGCTCCTACCTGCCCTTCTTCCATACTGGGCGCAGATGGACCCCGAGGCGACGGGAGGTGCGATGCTCCTCGGCGTCGAAGGAGTCTGCATCATCAGCCATGGGAGCTCCTCGGCGAAAGCGATCGTGAACGCGGTGCGGGTCGCGCACGAGATGGCGGAGAAGGACCTCGTCGGGCAGTTGCGTGCCGCGTTCGTCGCCGAGCCGGCGTAGGGCGAGCTCCGCTGGCGACAAGCTCCGCCGCTCGTGGACGTGAGGTCTGGCCCGGTAGGATGTGACTGGTGAGTCACGCCCGCCTGCTGCGGGGCGTGCCCGAGACGAATGGAGACACCGTGAGCGAGCCGACCTCACCCGTTGCCGCGCCGATGGGCCGCCACGAGGTCCTGGATCTCGTGCGTACCCAGCTCGCTGACATCCTCGAGATCGCTCCGGAGAAGATCGGGGAGTCGTCGTCGTTCGCGGACGACCTCGACGCGGACTCGCTCGCGCTCATCGAGCTCGTCGAGGCGCTCGAAGAGGAGCTCGCGTCGGCGGTCCCCGGCTTCCGGATCGACGACGACGACCTCGAGGATCTGCGGACCGTGCGTGACGCCGTCGACTACGTGACGGCGAAGCTCGCAACGGCCTGACCGGGCCGGCATGGCCGGCACAGCGGAGCCGCACGGGACAGTGGGCGACCTCGCCTCCCGGCTAGCGCCCTACCTGCGCGACGAGAGCCTGCTGCTCAACGCGCTCACGCACCGCTCGCACTGTGCCGAGGCGGACGGCGCGGTCTCGAACGAGCGGCTCGAGCATCTCGGCGACGCAGTGCTCGGTCTCGTCGTCTCCGAGCACCTCTATCTGTCGCTACCCGGTGTCCCCGAGGGCGACCTTGCCCGGATCAGGGCGGCAGTCGTGAGCACGGCGGCTCTCGCGCCTGTCGCTGCGAGGGTTGGTGTCGGCGCCGCGCTGCTCCTCGGTCGCGGGGAAGACCTGTCCGGTGGCCGCGAGAAGCAGTCGATACTCGCCGACGCATTCGAGGCGATCGTCGGAGCCACGTTCCTCGACGCCGGGCTCGATGCCGCGCGGGCGCTCGTGCTCGACCTCCTCGGCGAGCAGATCGCGGAGGCGTCGGCGGTGGCAGAGCTCGGAGACGCGAAGAACCGGCTCCAGGAGCTGACGTCGCGGCTCGGCGAAGAGCTCCCTCGCTACGAGGTGAGCGAGAGCGGCCCGGACCATGCGAAGCGCTTCGCAGCGGTCGTGGTCGTCGGCGACGCCGTTGCTGGCAGGGGCGCAGGGCATTCGAAGAAGCAGGCAGAGCGGGCCGCTGCGCTCGAGGCGCTCGAGGCGCGCGGCTCTGCCGGTGCCTGCGTGCCGGCGGGGGGAGCGGCCGGCGGGTCCTGCCGGCACGGCGGGCGTGCGGGCGTGCCACGCGGTGCCTGAGCTGCCCGAGGTCGAGACGGTACGCGGCGATCTCGAGGCCCGTGTCATCGGAAGGCGTGTGGTGCGCGCCTCGGTGACCGGCGCGCGCACGGTCCGGCGCCAGCGCCCGGCGGAGCTCTGCGCGGCTCTCGAGGGGCGCGTGCTCTCCGCCATGCGCCGCAAGGGCAAGTACCTGCTCGCCGGTCTGGACGATGGCGCAGTCCTCGTCGTCCACCTCCGGATGAGCGGTCAGCTCCGGCTCGTGCCAGCTGGCGAGCGTGCCTGCGGGATGGCGCCGCACACACATGCGGTGCTTGGCCTCGACGACGGATCAGAGCTGCGATTCGTCGACCCGCGTACTTTCGGCGAGCTGTTCGTGACGTCGGAGCTCGCCCCGGATGGCGTGCCGACTGCATTGTCGGCGCTCGGGGTCGACCCGATCACCGACGGGCTCGACGCTGCGCACCTCG
>DAHXNN010000067.1 GCA_027365385.1 Acidimicrobiaceae bacterium
CTGCTCCGCTCGTCGCAGTTGGCCGGTCGCGCCCCCTACGCCCACGTCGCGGTGGCGCACGCGGTGTCTCGGCTCGTCTTCACCGCAGGAGCCTGTCCGCTCGACGAGCACGGTGCCACCGTCGCCCAAGGCGACGTCGCCAGGCAGACCGAGCAGGTCATGGCGAACTTGCGTGTTGCGCTCAACGCCGCGTGAGCTGATCTCGTCGACGTGGTCAAGACCACCGTGTACGTCGCCAGCCAACCCGCTCGGCCGGTACTGACCGGTCGGAGCGCGACGATGAGCGCTTGCGGAGCCAAGCAGTGCCACCACCGGCGTCGCGGTCCCACTCGACCGGGTGGATTGCGCTGTCCCTGGCGCGGCTTGGTGACCGTCAGGAACGGCGTCAGGGAGGCACACCACCGACGAGCGGCCAACGTTGTCTCTGCATTCGGGACATATGGCCAAGTACGCTCTTGCACCATGCGCGGCTTTCTCCTGATGGCCCTCGCCATCCTCGTCGCGATCGCCGTCGGGGTCGCCGTCGAGCCGACTGCGAGCACCCCGGGACTCCCGGCTCCCGTCGCCCGCGCGATCGCGGCGACCATGGCGGTCCGCAGCGTCGAGATCCGCACGTCGTTCCCGGGCGTGAACACGCCGGCTGTGTACCAAGCTCCGGATCGGTGGGAAGGCTCGGTGAGCCCACCGGCGTCGACCGGCGGAGGGCAAAGCGACTCGACGCGCCCGGTCATCATCGGCGATTGGGAGTACGAGACGCTCGCCGGATCGCCTCGCCGCCAGGGCGTGCTTGCCTTCCTCCGGCCGCCGCCCCAGCACCTCAGCGAGCCGCTCGGCCTCCCGCCCGCGCAGGACGTGGCCTTCGGCCTCCTCATCGACGCCCGCCTCGGGCGCGACTTTCGCAGGCGCCGTAACACCTGGACGTTCCGGAACCATCTCGGGGTCGCTGGCGCCTTCCTCACCGGAGGCTCGGTCACGCTCGCCGGTGGGCTCGTCCACAGCGCGACGATCGACGAAGACGAAGGTGGCCACCACCTCGTTCTCCGCTCGATCTACTCCGACTTCAACCGCGCGCCGCTCGTTCCGACGCCTCCAAAGGCGCGCACCGCCGGTTGATCCGGACGTACCAGGGCGAGTTCCACCGGTCGTTGCATTGACCGCCTGAACTCGCCCTCCTTCGACGAGGTCCTGACGAACTCGGGCGGCGCGCCCGCGCGCGTCGTGCTCTCGCCGGCGTCGTTGTCCCAGGAGAGTGACGGTGCTCCTGCCTTCACGGATCTCGGTCCCGTCCCGCTTCACCTCGGTGTCGAGAGCATCCTCCTCCCACCAGGATCGACGCGCCGCGTACTGGTGACCGCTGTCGTCGCGCCGGGTACGGCTGGGTTGTACGCGGCCGTGCTCGCGACCGTCCTACCCCCAGGCGCGACGCGTGCCGGGGTCACTGCCGAGGTCCGGCTCGCGTCTCTCGTCGAGCTCACGGGCCCCGGGCTCGCGATCCGTGCGGCACGGGTCACCGACGTTCGGGCGACCGGCGGCAGGCATCGGGACCAGGTCGCCGTCGAGGCATCCGTCGCCGACACGGGCAACGTCCTCATCTCGCCGACGGCGGTCGCCGAGATCTCGACCCGCTCCCGGGTTGTTGCCGTCGTCCCGCTCGGAAGTGTCAGGGTTCTTCCGGGAGCGAGCATCGCCATCAGCGGGGCGTGGGACGCTCCCCGGAGTCTCGACGGACAGGTCGACGTCGAGGTCCGGTTGTCGCGGCCGTCGGCGAGCGCGGATGCGAAGGCCGACTTCCGCAGCGGTGCTGCGCCCTTTGTCGCAGCTCGCATCGTCGACCTCCGTGCAGCATCGCTCGCGGGTGGTGCCGTGGTCACCCTTCGTCTCCTCGACTCGGGCAATGTTCCCATACAGGCCGACGTCGAGACGGCGGTGTGGAACGGTAGGACAGACGTCCCGCAGGCGAATGTCCTGACGGGCGCTCTCCGGCCTGGCCGGAGCCAGAAAGTCCGGGAGGTCGCCCACCTCGTGCCGGGGACCTGGGAGCTCTCGATCCGGGCGACGGCGGGCGGTCGCACGCTCGACCAACGGCAGCTCACGGTCACGGTGCGCGCACCGATCGCCGTGTGGCGCATCCTGCTCGCCGCGGCACTTCTCGTGTTCCTCGTCGCCGCAGCGGTGTGGTCCGGACGCCGGGTCCGGGCGAGGCAGCGGCACACCCGGCGCCAGCACCGGCGGCGGGGCTAGCGCCTCGGCATCCCTGGTGGGCGCGCCTTATAACGGCGAGGGAAACTGCGCCCCGCATCCGCGCGTGCGGGTCGAGTTGGCAGGTCGTCTCCTCGCTCCTAGTGTGGCTCGGGTGGGGCTCGAGGAGTGTGACGTCGCTGTCGTCGGCAGTGGCTTCGGCGGGAGCGTGAGCGCGCTACGCCTCATCGAGAAGGGGTACCGGGTTGTCGTGCTCGAGGCCGGGAGGCGCTACGACGCTACGACGCTTCCCGCGACGTCTTGGCATCTCCGCTCCTTCTTCTGGGCGCCGAAGCTTGGGTTGCTCGGCATCCAGCGCGTCTCGCTCCTCCGGCACGTCATGGTGCTCTCCGGAGCAGGAGTCGGGGGCGGTTCGCTCGTCTACGGCAACACGCTCTACGAGCCGTTCGCCCAGTTCTACGACGATCCGCGGTGGAGCCACATCACCGACTGGCAGGCCGAGCTCGCGCCGTTCTACGACCAGGCGAAGCGGATGCTGGGCGTGGTCACGAACCCGACGACCACCCCAGCCGACGAGGTAGTGCGGAGCGTCGCCGAAGAGATGGGAGTCGGGGCGACGTTCACGTCGACGCCCGTCGGTGTGTACTTCGGCACTCCCGGCGTGCAGGTGCCAGACCCGTACTTCGGCGGCGTCGGCCCTTCCCGGAAAGGCTGCATCGAGTGTGGGGAGTGCATGACCGGCTGCCGCCACGGAGCGAAGAACACCCTCCTCGAGAACTACCTCTACCTCGCCGAGCGGGGTGGTGCCGAGATCCGCCCCCGTACGACGGTCGTCGCCGTCAGGCCCCGGCCCGACGGGCGCTACGACGTCGTCACGGAGCGGACGGGGACGTGGTGGGCGAGACGGCGCCAGGTGCTCGTCGCGAGTGACGTCCTGCTGGCGGCGGGGACCCTCGGGACCCAGAAGCTCCTGCACGCGATGCGTGACACCGGCGACCTCCCGCGGCTCTCGCCGCGCCTCGGAGAGCTGACGAGGTCGAACTCCGAGGCGATCATCGGGGCCCGTTCGTTCAAGAGCGGCCTCGACTTCACAAGGGGAGTAGCGATCTCGTCGTCGTTCCATCCCGACGACGAGACCCACATCCAGCCTGTCCGCTACGGCCGGGGGAGCAATGCGATGGGACTTCTCACGACGGCACTCGCCGACGGCGACGGTACGTCACGGCTCCGGACGTGGGCGCGCGAGGTCGGACGCCACCGGGTGTCCATGCTGCGGAACCTGTCGATGCGCCACTGGTCGGAGCAGGTCATCGCGCTCCTCGTCATGCAGACACGGGACAACTCGATCACCTGCTTCACCAAGCGGGGCCTCTGGGGACGGCGCCTCACGTCGAAGCAGGGGCACGGAGAGCCCAATCCCACATGGATCCCTGCCGGGCACGAGGCTGCCCGGCGCACCGCCCGGCGCACCGGAGGCTTCGCCGCCGGCGGGTGGAACGACGTTTTCGACATACCGATGACGGCCCACTTTCTCGGCGGCGCCGTGATCGGCGACTCGGAGGAGACCGGCGTCGTCGATCCGTACCACCGCGTCTATGGCCATCCCGGGCTGCACGTCGTCGACGGCACGGCAGTGTCGGCCAACCTCGGCGTGAACCCGTCGCTCACGATCACCGCGCAAGCCGAGCGTGCCGTGGCGCTCTGGCCCAACAAAGGCGATCCGGACGGGCGTCCGGCTCCCGGAGATCCCTACCGGAGGATCGATCCCGTCCCACCGAGGTGCCCCGTCGTGCCGGCCGGTGCTCCCGGAGCCCTGCGCGTCGGGCCGGTTCGTCACGAGGGCGCTCCGAGCGCGGGCCTAGGCTGACGGCACGGCTATTCCCAGGGGGCGGCTATGCGGATCACGGCTGTCGACACGATCTTCGTCGACCGGTACCTTTTCGTCGAGGTGCAGACCGACGCAGGCATCACAGGGCTCGGGGAGTCGGGTGCCTGGGGCTTCCTCGAGGCCTCCGAGCGCGCGATCGCGAAGTTCGGCCTCTATCTGGTCGGCGAGGACCCGCTCCGGATCGAGCACCATTGGCAATACATGTACCGGTGGAGCCATTTCCGAGGTGCGGCGGTCATGGGAGCGATCAGTGCCATCGACATCGCTCTCTGGGACATAGCGGGCAAGCACTTCGGAGCGCCGGCCCATCAGCTGCTGGGCGGGCAGTGCCGGTCGAAGGCGCGTGCGTACCTCCACGTGTTCGGCGAGACCACCGAGGAGCTCGTAGAAGGCTGCAGAGCAGCGAAGTCGGAGGGCTTCACGGCGGTCGGCCATCTCACACCTTTCCTCGACGAGTCTCCCGAGGTCCCCTACTTCGAGACCCACGCGGGCAAGATGGGGCACGCGATCGACAGGGTTCGCCAGTACCGGGAGGCGGTCGGGGATTCGGTCGACCTCTGCATCGAGGTCCACCGGCGCCTCACACCCGCGGAGGCCGTCGTGCTCGGTACCGGGATCGAGCAGTACCACCCGATGTTCCTGGAGGACCCGATCCGACCTGACAACTTCGACGCGATGGCGCTCGTGGCGAGCAAGATACGCGTGCCGATCGCGACCGGCGAGCGTCTCCACACGATCGAGGAGTTCGCGATGCTGCTCACCCGTGGCGCGGTCCAGTACGTCCGCCCAGACGTCTGCCTCGCAGGCGGGCTGACGCATACGAAGAAGATCGCGGCCCTCGCGGAGGCGTTTGGTGTCGGCGTCGTGCCGCACAACCCGCTCAGTCCGGTGAGCACAGCAGCGTGCTTGCAGCTCGCTGCGTGCATACCAAACTTCGCCCTCCAGGAGTACCCGCTAGGTGAAAGTGAGGCGCTGAAGAAGGATGTCGTCGACCACGTCCCGGAGGTCCGGGACGGCTTCCTCTTCGTGCCCGACGGTCCGGGTATCGGCATCGCTCTCTCGTCCGGCGCCGCAGAGCGCCATCCCTACCGGGAGCGACTCCCCGATACACGCCTCGGTGTCGACGGTGCCGTCGTCGACCAGTGAGGACGCCGGCGGGGCCAGCGAGAGCACCGTCTACGACGGGCGGCGGCCGCAGTCGTCCCGACCTCGACGGTCGCGCCGGTCGACGATCCGGCAGGGTACGGGGGACTTCTCGTCGAGGTGGTAGCTGGCGCAGACCCGGTGGTAGCCGTCCGCGATCCACAGAGGTGTGCCAGCGACGAGAAGGACCGGTGACAGCTTCGTGCCCGCTTTCACCTTCTCGAGATCGGTGGCGACCTCGGGATCGTCCCGGGTGAGCAGGGGAAGGCCCGAGGCACGCAGGATGTCCTTGGCGGCGAACCTGGCCAGCTTCTTCTTCCTTCCGAGCGCCGCGCCGAGTCGCCGGGCGTCGCCGGGGCCCACCAGCAGCGAGAGGTACGACGTCGCCGCCGGGATGTCCTGGTCCTCGGGCTCGTCCTTCCAGTGTTCGCCCGCCATGGGGCACCTCGGCTTCCCGGGCCGGATCGACCCCTCACGTCCGCACGCTAGCTCGCTCAGGGCTCAGGGCTCAGAGTCGGGCGGACCGCTACGCTCGCGTCGCGCGGCCACCTGCTCACGAGCGACTCGTGGGGGGTCGGCCCGGGCCACTGGACAGGAGGTGGTAAGCGGTGCCGTCCGTTCCGTACCGACCCGAGCCCCTCCACCTGCAAGAGCCGGTCGGTCTCCAGACCCCGTGGACCAGGGACTTCCACGACCTCTCGTTCGAGTGGCGGCGCCTGTTCTCCGAGGTGCTCGGCACGTTCCTCCTCGTGCTCGCCGCCGCCGGGGCTCCGGTTGTCGATGCCCGGAGTCATGGTCAGGTGCCTCTCGACGCCCAGGTCGTCGCGCCCGCACTGATGGTCATGGCGGTGATCTACTTCATGGGTACTGTCAGTGGGGCGCATTTGAACCCGGCTGTGAGCCTGTCGTTCGCTCTCCGGGGCAACTTTCCCTGGAGACGCGTGCCTGGCTATGTTGCCGCGCAGATCTTCGGAAGCCTCCTCGCCTCCGGCTTCCTCCGGGCGACGTTCGGCGACGTCGGCAATCTCGGCGCCACCACGCCTGGTGCAGGAATCAGTGCTTGGACGACCGTGCTGGTCGAGCTGGTCATCACCGCCGGTCTCGTCAGCGTGATCCTCGGCACGGCCTCCGGTGCGCGTAACATCGGCGCGAACGCTGCGCTCGCGGTCGGCGGATATATCGCGCTCGCAGGCCTCTGGGCGGCGCCGGTCACGGGGGCGTCGATGAACCCCGCACGATCGCTCGGCCCGGCCATCGTCGGTGGGCACTGGACCGACGGCTGGGCGTACGTCGTCGGACCGCTGGCGGGCGGCATCGTCGCAGTCGGATGCGCGTGGATTCTCCGTGGGGCGCCGAGCGCAGCCGCGAGCGCAGCCGCTCAGGGTGCTCTGGTGGACGACGGACGCACAGCGTCGAGGTGATCGAACGAAGGAAGCTGGCCCTGGGTAGGCCCGAGTGCGACCGGGCTGGCCCCGTCCTGGTCGCTGACGACCTGGAGGGTGAGGTCGAACGGCTCGTCGCTCTCGGTGCGGCGCCAAAGGCCCACGTCGGCCGAGGCGGCGCCCGCTGGACCCCCCGAGGCGACCCGGAAGGAGACGAGTTCGATGTCGTCGCCGAAAGTGCCTGACCTCGGACGCCGTGGGGGGATCGCCACCTCGTCGGGCGCCGGGTACACGTTGTTCGAGACGGCCGTCGGCCCATGCGCCATCGTATGGAGCAGCGTCGGCGTCACCGGCGTCGAGCTTCCCGAGCCATCCGTCGCGGACACTCGCCGTCGCGTTGTCGAACGCCATCCCGGAGCGGTCGAAGCCGAGCCACCGCCGTCTGTCCGCAAGGCCAGCGAGGCGATCGCCCGGCACCTGGCGAAGGATCCCTCCGACCTCTCGTGGATCCGACTTGACATGGACCGGCTGTCTTCCTTCGAGCGGAAGGTCTACGAGCAGGCTCGGTCCGTCCCGACCGGAGCCACCGTCTCCTATGGTGGACTGGCCGAGAGGCTGGGTCGGCCGGGAGCGGCGCGGGCGGTCGGCCAGGCGCTCAAGCGCAACCCGTTCGCCGTCGTGGTGCCCTGCCACCGGGTGGTGGCCGCGGGCGGGGGGATCGGCGGGTTCTCGGCGGGTGGTGGCACCGACACCAAGCGGCGAATCCTCGAGATCGAGGGAGCAGTTCCCATCCTGGCTATGGACCGTCCGAGCAGCGATTCCTCGCTCGCAAAGCACGCCGACGAGGCGCTTGTCGGCTTCGTCGAGCGCTGATCGTGCTCGCCTGCGACACCCGCGCTCTTCTCGCGTATTTTGGCACGCGCGACGCATACTGCGCCGAGGTGAGCGGGGCCATCGAGGCCAATCCGGGTCCTTTCGTCGCGTCGACCTACGTCGTCGCGGAGCTCGATTCCCTGCTGGCCGCCCGTCGAGGTGTGCACGCCGAGCTGGCTGCACTGACCCAGCTGGCAGGAGGATCCTGGGAGCTGCCTGCCGGTTACCGCGAATGCGGGCCCTGTCCGACAAGATGGAGACATGACGAGCATGGACACGAAGACGGAAAAGCAGGCGCCTGCGCTTCATGTAGCCGACACCCACGATGTGACCCCCGCGTACGGCGCGCGTGAGAACAACCTCAAGGACTTCAGCATCGGGATCCCGACGCGACGGCTGACGATGTTCACCGGCGTCTCCGGCTCGGCCAAGAGCTCTCTGGTGCTCGACACGATCGCCGCGGAGTCGCAGCGACTGCTCAACGAGACGTACAGCCTACGTTCCGCAGGTCGCGTGACCGCTTCAGCGTGAATTACGAGTCTGTGATTCGCGAGTCCTCCGCTGTGGCTGAGCAGGTCCATCGCGTTCGTCACGCTGCACGATGACGATGGCGAGTGCTTCCAGCTCTCTGAGGGTCTCCCGGGCCCGGCGGGCGTTGTCGAGCCAGCCCTCGTAGCGCGAGAGCTGCTCGTCGCTCCAGATCCGGCTCACGGTCTTGCTCTCCTCCGTGCGTGTCCACTGCAGGTAGGGCCCGTGC
>DAHXNN010000072.1 GCA_027365385.1 Acidimicrobiaceae bacterium
GGGCTCGCCAGCTCGAGCAGGCCGGCGTCCACGTCGTCTACGGGGTCGTCGGGCTGAAGACGCACTCGAAGACGTCGCTCGTCGTCCGCCGGGAGGAGGACGGCATCCGTCGCTACTGCCACATCGGCACCGGCAACTACAACTCCGACACGGCCCGCGTCTACGAGGACATCGGTATCCTCTCGTGTGACCCGGACCTCGGGGCGGATCTGATCGACCTGTTCAACCATCTCACCGGCTTCTCCCGCCCGAGCCATTCGAGGTCGCTCGTGCTCGCACCGGACCGCTTCCGTCCCTGGATCCTCGAGCAGATCGCCGCTGAAGGTGCAGCCGGTCCGGACGGCCATGTCACCATCAAGGTGAACGGGCTGACCGACCCCGAGGTCATCGACGCCCTCTACGCAGCCTCCCAGGCAGGTGCTCGGATCGAGCTCGTCGTCCGCAGCGTCTGCTCGCTGCGTCCCGGCGTCCCCGGGCTCTCGGAGACGGTGACCGTCCGCTCGATCGTCGGTCGCTTCCTCGAGCACTCTCGCGTCTACCGCTTCGGTCGCCCGTCGGACGAGGTCGCGGCTCTCATGGCGACTCGGGACGACCCCGATCTCGACGCCGGAGGCGGCATCGCGGCGGGGGAGATCGGTGGCCGGCCGGCCAGCGGTCGTCCGGGCCGCTACTTCATCGGGTCAGCCGACCTCATGGAGCGCAATCTCGACCGGCGCATCGAGACGATCGTGCCGATCGCCAGCCCCGAGCTCTGCGCGCGCATCGAGGACGGCCTGCGTCTCGACCTTGCCGACGACACCAACAGCTGGATCCTCGACGGAGACGGCAGGTGGCGGCGCCTCGTTTCGACGCGGCACACGAGCGCCCAGGTGCGCCTGCAGCAGCTGGCCGACGAGCGCGCGCGGCGGCGTCATGCCGTCGAGACGGTCGTCTGAGCCGCCGTGAGGATCGGTGCGCTCGACCTCGGCAGCAACTCGTTCCATCTCCTCGTCGTCGAGGCACGCCTCGACGGGAGCTTCGTCCCGCTCGCCCGGGAGCGAGAGATGCTCCGTCTCGGCGACCTCGTCGCGCGGACGGGATCGATCGGTCCAGAGGCGATGGACCGCGGCATCGAGGTCATCCGGCGCTTCCGGAGCGTGTGCGAGGCACAGCGAGCCGACGAGATCGTCGCGCTCGGCACGGCGGCGCTGCGAGAGGCGGTCGACTCCGTGCTCTTCGTCGACCGAGTGCGCGAGGAGACCGGCGTCACCATCCAGGTCGTGGACGGACTGCGCGAGGCCGAGCTGATCTTCACTGCAGTGAGGTCGAGCGTCCTGATCGACCCGGGGCCTGCGCTCGTCGCCGACCTCGGCGGAGGGAGCCTCGAGATCATGGTCGGCGATCGAGGGGGGCTCGCCTTTGCTGCCAGCGTTCGCCTCGGGGTGGGCCGGCTGACAGCCGAGCTCGTCACCTCCGACCCCCCGAGCGCGAATGACCGGGAGCGCCTCGTCGAGCGCGTCCGCGGCGAGCTGGCGGGCGTCCTCGACGAGGCGCTCGAGGCGAAGCCCGTGATGCTCATCGGATCGAGCGGCACCTTCATCTCGATCGCCCGTATGGCGGCCGCGCACAGAGACGGCGTCGCGCCCAGCCGCATCAACCAGCTCTCCGTGTCGGCGACGGACATCGCTGCGGTCTCGCGCCGGGTCTTCTCGTCGACAGCCGCGGAGCGGGCGCGCCTTGCCGGTAGCGACGCCCGGCGTGCCGAGCTCCTCCCGGCGGGTTTCGCGGTCCTCGAACAGCTCATGGAGGCGTCTTCGCTCGACGAGCTCACCGTCAGCGAGTGGGCGCTGCGAGAGGGCATCGTGCTGGCGGCCATCGGTGCGCACGACAGGGCCGAGCTGGCCGAGGATCCCCGGGCGCTGCGTCGTTCGTCGGTGCTCGCACTCTGCCGGCGGTCCAACTGGCGACCCCGCCACGGCAGGCAGGTCGCCCTCCTCGCCGGCGAGCTGTTCGACGGCACCGCGGAGCTCCACGGTCTCGGCCCGGACAGCCGGGAGCTGCTGGAGCTGGCGGCGCTGCTGCACGACATCGGCGAGCACGTCAGTCGGCACGGCCACGACCGGCACACGGCCTACCTCGTCGAGAACGGCGGCCTGCGGGGCTTCTCGCCGGCCGAGGTGCGCAAGCTCGCGGTCCTCGGCCGGTACCACGTGCGCGGCACGCCGAAGGCGAGCTTCGAGCCGTTCGACGCCCTCGACGCGGCCGACCGGGCCGAGGTGACGACCCTCGTCGCGCTCCTGCGGGTCGCCGACGCGCTCGACGCGACACATGCCTCGCTCGTCGAGCACGTCGGACTCGAGCCCGCGTCGGTACCGAGACCCGGCGGGCGAGCCGACTCCCCGGCGGGACTGCGTCAGCTCGACCTCGTGGTCGAAGGGCACGGCGACGTCGAGCTGGAGCTGTGGTCCGTCCGGCGCAAGCAGGAGCTGTTCGAGAAGGTCTTCGAGTGTGATCTCGGCCTCCGGCTCGTCCGGCTCCGGCGTGTGCCCTACGACCCGGATCGGGCTGGCGGCGCCGGCCTGTCCTGACGCCGTCGAGGGCCGCCAGGTCGGCCGCCGGGTGCGCCGCTCGGAGGGCTCTTCCGATCGTCACGCTGGGAGCCGTCGATCGGTTCGACCGGTGCAGTGGTGACGGGGATGGGCACCGTCGGGTCCGCAGGCGTCGCCTCGGTCGCCATGTCACGTAGCGCGCGGCTGCGCGCACCGAGGGACGAGCCTCGCGGCACCCTCAGGCTCACGTAGGCCGCTGCGCCGACGGGGATCGGTATCCAGAAGTTGACGAGGCGCCAGGCGAGCACGGCGAGCGTCGCGGGGCTCCGGGTGACACCGAAGCTCACGAGGAGAGCAGGGGCCGCGGCGTCGATCAGGCCGAGCCCTCCAGGGGTGACGGGGATGACGGCGAGGACGTTCGCGATCCCGTAGGCGGCGAAGAGCTCGAACGGGTTGACGTAGATCCCGAACGCCGCGACGAACGACCACAGTGACGCCGCGTCGAGCAGCCAATTGAGCACGGCCCAGCGCAACGCGCGGCGCAGCAGGCCGCGGTCCGTAGCGAGGTCGCGGAGCGAGGTGCCGAGCCGTCGGACGAGCAGCTCGACGCGGTCCGGGTCGAGCCGGGGGACCCTGCGGCCGAGGGCCCGGGCGAAGCGGATCGCACCGTCCTCGCCGTGGGTGAGGGAGTAGACGAGCGCTCCGACGACGAGGAGCACGAGCATCCCGACGAGCGCCACGACGACGTAGATCGGGTGGAAGCCGGCGATCGGGATCGAGATGACTAGCGAGCACCAGAGCAGCGCGTTGAGGACGACGGCGGAGCCAATGCCCTGCGTGGCCATCGCGAACGCGGCATCGGCACCGTTCACGCCGTTGCGGGTGAGCAGGCGGTAGCCGAGACCCGCGCTTCCCGCGCTGCCACCCGGCAGGACGTGGGACACCGCGAGGCCGGAGAGGTCGATACGGATGATGGTGGAGTAGCTGGGCCGTGTGCCGGGAAGCAGCGAGCGGGAGAGCAGCCCGTAGGAGGCGAGAGAGGCCGCCTCGAACAGGAAGCCGGCGACGACCCAGCCGATCCGGATGTGTGTGAGCAGGTAGAGGTGCCTGCTCGCGCCGACGAGCTCGGGTGCCACGACGTACTCGAGCAGCAGAAGCAGCAAGAAGATGACTGCACTGTGGCGGAGCGGTGCCGGCACGAGCGAGCGCCAGCTGCGCCTGGTCGGGACGGCTGTCGGCTGCCGCTCCAGGGCAGGGTCCGCTGCGAGAGGCTGCTCCTCCACGGCGGGCTGCTGCTCCTCCACGGCGGGCTGCTGCTCGAGGTCCGCGCGCCTGGCCGGGCGCGCACCCGGTCGGCGCATTCCACCATGCTTGCACGGCTGGAGAGCGGACCGGTGCCGGAGCCGCCGGTCCCGTCACCGGGCATCCCCGCCGGGCATCCTCGCCGGGGAGCACCGCGTCGGCTTGACTGGGACGGTGAGCGATCCGGGGTCGAGCGATCGGGGGTCGAGCGATCCGGGCGCCAGCGAGCGGGGCGCCAGCGGTCCCGGTGCGCCGCGTCGGCCGTGGTGGGCGCCGGAGGAGCAGCAGGCGGCTGCTCGCGCGATCGAGCGGCTCGTCCTCCGGTCGGCCGTGCGTGTCGCGCTCGTCGGGCTCGCGACGGTCGCGCTCGCGACGCTGCTCTGGCGTCTCCGAGCCCTCGTGCTCCTGCTGTTCGTCGCGTTGTTCGTCGCGGTGCTGCTCGATCCCGCGGTCCGAGCGCTCAGCCGTCGAGGGCTCTCGCGTGCCGGGGCCACCGTGGCCGTCTACGTCGCCGGTGTGGTGGTGGCTGCCGCGCTCGCCTACGTGTTCGTCCATCCGATCGTCGGCTCGGCGACGACGTTCGCCCGCGAGCTGCCGAGCCTGGTGCGCCAGGCCGAGCAGGGCAAGGGTCAGGTGGGAAGGCTCGCGACGCGCCTGCACCTCCTGCGTTTCGTGAAGACCCACGCCCCGAAGCTCGAGAGCGTCATCTCGGGTCTCGGGAGGCCCGTGCTCTCCGTGGGCCGCACGGTGGTGAGTGGCGTCGTGAGCGCCGCGACCATCGCTGTCGTGAGCTTCTTCCTCCTGCTCGAGGCGCCGAGCATTGCCTCCACGATCCTTTCCTGGATGCGTCCCGAGCGCGCCGGGCTCGCTCGCCGGGTGGCGGACGACATGGCTCGCCAGGTGACGGGCTTCATGCTCGGCAACCTCGCGACCTCCGTCATCGCCGGCATCGTCGTCTACGTCGCCCTCCAGATCACCGGCGTCCCGTTCGCTGGAGTGCTCGCGATCTGGGTCGGCCTCGTCGACTTCCTGCCGATGATCGGAGGGCTGCTCGCGGGCATCCCCGCCGTCGGCGTGGCATTCCTGCACTCCGTCGTCGCCGGCGTCGTGACGATCGTCGTCTTCCTCGTCTACCAGCAGATCGAGAACCACGTCCTCTACCCGGTGATCATGAGCAGGACGGTGCGCTTGAACCCGCTGTTCATCCTGCTAGCGGTGCTGGTCGGCGCCGAGGTGGGCTCCGTCGTCGGCTCGGCGTTCGGAGGGCTGTGCGGTGCATTGCTCGCGGTGCCGGGGGCCGGCGGGGCCCAGGTCGTGGCTCGTGCGATCACGGAGGACCGCCGACGGCGTGCCCCGGTGGGACGGATGCCGGCGGACTAAGTTCTGGTCGTGCGCATCCTGGTCGTGCTCCCCACCTACAACGAGAGCGCGACCATCGCGCGGATCCTGCTCAGGGTGCGCGAGAGCCTCCCGGCGGCGGACGTTCTCGTCGTCGACGACTCGTCGCCTGACGGCACGGCGAAGCTCGCTCTCGAGGTGGCAGACGAGATCGGCCAGATCGAGGTGCTGTCGCGCTCGTCGAAGGACGGTCTCGGGCCGGCCTACCGGGCGGGATTCGCTTGGGGCCTCTCGCGCGGCTACGAGGCTTTCGTCGAGATGGACTCTGACTTCTCCCACGACCCTGCCGACCTGCCGCGCATCGTGGCGCCACTCGAGCAGGGCTACGAGGTCGCGATCGGGTCGCGCTACGTGCCAGGCGGCTCCATCCCCGATTGGACGACGAGCCGCCGGCTGCTCTCCCGGGGCGGCAACCTCTATGCCGAGCTGCTCCTCTCGCTCGGCGTGAAGGACTCGACGGCCGGCTACCGGGCCTACGCCGCGACGGTCTTGCGCGGGATCGACCTCGAGACGGTCCGTGCCGACGGCTATGGCTTCCAGATAGAGATGACCTATCGCGCGAAGTGCGCGGGAGCGCGTATCGCCGAAGTGCCGATCCGCTTCGTCGACCGGACCGAGGGGACGTCGAAGATGTCGACGCGGACCGTCTCGGAGGCACTGCGCCTCGTGACGGTCTGGGGGTTCGAGCGGGTCGCTGGAAGGGCGCCTGCCAGAGGTCTCGCGGTGAAGCGCTCGCTGTAGCTGCAGGGCCCGACCGCCGGGCCCCGCGCCTCGCGGGTGTCCACCGGGTCAGGGACGTACAGCGGGTCAGGGACGTACAGCGGCCGCGAGCAGGGCCTGGAGCTTCAGCTGGGTCTCTGCCAGCTCCGCTGCCGGGTCGGACCCCGCCACGACGCCGACGCCGGCCATGAGGCGAGCGCTCGGACCGTCGACGAGCGCGCTGCGGATCCCGATCCACCACTCGCCGTCGCCGTCCGCTCGCACCCATCCCACAGGACCCGCGAAGCGGTCTCGGTCCAGATCCTCGAACTTGGCGAGGTAGTCGAGAGCGGCGTCTCGCGGCCAGCCGCCGACCGCGGGCGTCGGGTGGAGCGCAGCCGCCAGCGCGAGCGCACCTGGAGGTGGCTCGGCGGGTGCGATCTCGCCGGTGATGCGCGTCGCGAGGTGGGCGACGTTGCGGAGCTCGAGCAGGTGCGGCACCTCTGGAGCCTCGAGTCGGAGGCAGAGCGGACCGAGCGCGGTGAGGATCGCGTCGACGACGATGCGGTGCTCCGCTCGCTCCTTGGCAGACGAGAGCAGGCTAGCGCCGAGGTGCCGGTCCTCGTCCGGGTCGCCGCTGCGGGCGATGGTGCCTGCGAGCGGCTGCGAGACGACCTCGCGACCTGACCGCCGCACGAGCAGCTCGGGGCTCGCACCGACGAAGCCGTCGACGGCGAAGGCGAGGCAGGACGGGTGGAGGGTCCTCAGGCGCTCGAGGAGGTGGTGCTGGCGGAAGGGGCGGTCCGCGAGCACCGCGACCTCCCGCACGAGGACGACCTTGTCGATCTCGCCGGCACGGATCGCCTCCACGGCACGCGTGACCCGCTGGCGGAAGTCCTCGTGCGACCGGGCGGACCCGAGCTCGAAGGACTCGGGGGGCGGAGCGCTCTCGTCCGGCTGGGACGTGTCGGCCCGCCCGGCGAAGGGGAAGCGGTCAAGCGCCGTCGCTACGGCGCCCGGGGTCCCGACGACGGTGGCCCGGACGCCAGAGCCGTCGGCGACGACGGCTACCTCGGGCACGACGAGGGCAGAGCGTGCTGCCGGGTCGAAGGCGAGGGCGCCGAGCGCGAGCGGTCCAGGCCCTTCTGACGATCGCGCCCGTGCCGTCGAAGGAGCAGGCGGCAGCGCTGCGAGCCGCGCCTCGGCGGCCCGTACGCCGGGGCGGTCGTCGGTGCCGGACGCCAGCTCGAGACGGTGCGCAACTCCCCAGGTGAGGACCGAGGCGCCGTCGCGCTCGAGCACGCGACCGGCCGCGTACGCGTGGCGACGGGCCGCGGCGAGCACGTCCCGGTCGACCTCGGCCGAGGCCCAGCACAGCTCGCTCGTCGGCGTCATGGCGCCCGTGTCACGTGCCACGGCGCTGCCGGTGCTCGGCGTCACAGCCCTGTGACGGCGGGCGCCGAGAGGGGTCTCGCTCCGGTACGTGTCGCCGTCACGACCTGGGTGATGCCTCCGCTCAACTCGTGGTGGCGTGCGTCGGTGAAGCCGGCGGCGGTCACGGTGGCGAGAAGGTCTGCACGTGACGGCAAGTAGGCGACGGAGCGGGGCAGGTAGCGGTAGGCAGCTCCGTCGGACAGCAGCGCACCGAGCCGGGGCACGACCGCGTTGAACCACACGCGGTGCCCGAGGCGCAGGAGAGGCGAGGCCGGCGAGTCGACCTCGAGCAGGGCGAGCCTGCCGCCAGGCCGGAGCACACGCCCGCACTCTGCGAGCACGCCTGCGAGGTCGGCGAAGTTCCGCAGGGCGAATCCACTGACGACGCCGTCGAGAGCACCGTCGACGAACGGCAGGGCGGCGCCGTCTGCTTCCAGCAGGGGGGCACCTCCAGCCCGCGATGCCGCGAGCATGCCGAAGGACAGGTCGGCACCGACAGCACGAAAGCCGGCCGCTGCGAGCTCGCGGGTGAAGTCTCCTGTCCCGCAGGCGAGGTCGAGGACGAGCGAGGTCGGTGCGAGGAGGAGCATCCCGATCGTCCGCCTCCGCCACCCCTGGTCGAGCCCGAGCGTCATGAGGCGGTTCACGAGGTCGTAGCGGGGGGCGATCGTGTCGAACATCGACCGCACCATGGCGGCCTTCTCGGCCCCCTCGGGCAGGGGCGAGCCCGGCGTCCCTGCCGCGTGCCGGTGGCCGCCGGGCGCCCCGAGGGGGCGCTCGGCGGGGCTCAGTGGAACCAGATCCTGTAGTAGGCGCGGCTCTGGTTGTGGAGGAGGAGCACGACGAGCGCCACCTCGAAAAGCAGCGTCAGAAGGCCGCCACCCACGTAGCCGAGCGCGAGGAGCAAGAACGGCAGGACGGACGCGACGACCGCCGTCCGGTAGCCCCACTTGCGCTCGTTCGCGATCCCGTAGCCGCCCACCGCCTCCACGGCGACGAGGACGAGCTCGAGGCGACCGAGCCCTCCAGCGACAAGACCGAGGAGCAAGGAAAGCGCTGCGTTCCAGTACAGGAGCGCGACGGCGATCTGGAGGGTCTGCGGCTGGTGCGTCGGAAACCACCGCCGCTCGGTAAGGTGCGTGCTGGCCACGTCGTCATTCTGTCAGCTCGCGAGCCCGGGGGTCGCGCGCGCGGCGAGCTGCCCGCACGCTGCGTC
Source organism: Acidimicrobiaceae bacterium (assembly GCA_027365385.1). GTDB lineage: Bacteria > Actinomycetota > Acidimicrobiia > Acidimicrobiales > Bog-793 > JAJZCK01. The sequence goes on from DAHXNN010000072.1 coordinate 8,578, forward strand.
GATCGAGCGGCCGCGCGTGCGTCGGACGGTGACGTTCACGCCGTGGCTCGCAAGGCGGTCGCGAAACGCCCGCACGCCGCCGGGCGGTGTCCCCGCGAGGCCGATGTCGAGACCGCCTGCCGTCGGGTTGAGCGGGATGAGGTTGACGTGCGCGCGCAGGGGAAGAGCGAGCGCGGCCAGCTCGTCGGCGTCGCGGCGCGTGTCGTTCACCGCGTCGATGAGCGCCCACTCGAACGACAGTCGCCGGTGCGTCGCCGCGACGTAGTCGGCGCAGGCCGTCATCAGGACCTCGAGCGGGTAGCGCCGCCCGAGCGGGACGAGGCTCGACCGCAGCTCGTCGTTCGCGGCGTGGAGCGAGACGGCGAGGTTGACCTGCAGCGGCTCCGCCGAGAGGCGCCGGATCCCCGGTACGACACCGACGGTGGAGATCGTCACGCGCCGGGCGCCGATGCCGACGTCGTGGACGATGTGGCGTACGGCGGTGAGGACGTTGTCGTAGTTCGCAAAGGGCTCTCCCATGCCCATGAACACGACGTGGTCGAGGCGTCGTCCCGACATCCGTGCAGCGCGGGCGGCGAGCACGACCTGCTCGACGACCTCACCCGCCGTGAGCTGCCGCGTGTAGCCGGCCTGGCCGGTCGCGCAGAACGAGCACGCCATCGCGCAGCCTGCCTGGGAGGAGACGCACACGGTCGAGTGCCTGGGGTGGTGCATGAGCACCGTCTCGACCCGGGCGCCGCCGCCGAGCGCGACGACCCACTTCACCGTCTCGCCCCGGTCGGCCTGCCGCTCGGCCTCGATGCGGAGAGCCGGGGCGAGAGCGGGCTCGGCACCGAGTCGTGCGCGTAGCGCTCGTGGCAGGGTGGCGACGTCCCCTGGTTCCTCGAAGCGATGGTAGAGGGCGTCCCAGAGCTGGTCGATGCGGTAGCGGGGCTCGGCGCCGAGGAGGCGGCCGAGATCCTCGCGCGTGACGTCGTAGCGGCTCACGGCTCTGCCGGCGCGACGTCGCCGACATATGCCTGGTCGTGGTGGTCGACGCCGAACCCTGTCGAGCGGTAGAGGTGGACGGCGGCGGCGTCGGACGCGTCGACGTAGAGCATCGCGACGCCGAGCCCTCGTCCTGCGAGGTAGTCGAGCCCGGCGAGCAGCACGGACCTCCCGAGCCCCCGCCCTTGCGCCGCGGGGTCCACGCCGATCACGTAGATCTCGCCCAACCCTCGAGCACCGACGCGGGCGCCGTCCTCGCAGACCTCGTCGCCGTGGATCTTCGTCCAGCAGAACGCGTCGAGGCGGCCTTCGCTCTCGTGGAGCAAGAAGCCCGCCGGGTCGAACCACCCTTGCTGCTCGCGCTCCGCGAGGGTCTCGAGATCCCATGCCCCCTGCTCGGGGTGCGAGCGGAACGCCCGGTTGTTGAGAGCGAGCCATGCCGCCTCGTCCTCGCCGACGACGAAGGGACGGAGCGTCGCGCGCGCCGACCCCGCGAGGTCCGCGCCGAGCGGCAGCGCGCGCCGCATCTGGTGTATCTCGCGCCCGTGTGCGAGGCCGACGGACCGGGCGACGGCGTCGTCCGCCGCGTCGGGCTTCGGCACCCAGACGTGCACGTGCCCTCCGCCGGAGAGCGCTATCTCGCCGATGGCGGCACGCAGCAGGTCCTCGACGACGCGCTCGCGCACGGCGCGTGCTGCCGGATGGACGACGTACTCGACCGCCCAGCTCCCGTGCCCCCTGCTCAGCTGGGCATAGCCGGCGAGCTCTGCCGAGCCCGGGCAGCGCGCGACGAAGCCGGCGAAGCCGGCGCGGCCGCCCTGGACGAGGTCGATCCACTTGTGCTCGCCGAGCGGAGCGTGCCTGTCGGCACGCTCCGCGGCACGCAGGAGCGTGGCGACGGCAGCGATATCCTCCTCGCCCATCCGGCGCTTCACCTCGACGTCGTGCACGCTGCGAGGCTAACGGCTCATCGCCGCGGGGACGGAGGGCCCGGTAGCCTGCGCCAATGTCCCGGCCGAGAACGCCCGCAGGCAGGGCGAGGATCGTCGACGAGCGCCTCGCGTCGCTCTACCCAGGAGATGCGGCCTCGCTGTGCGCGCTCGACCACGACGGGCCCTTCCAGCTTCTCGCAGCCACGATCCTGTCTGCTCAGTGCACCGACACGCGGGTCAACCTCGTGACACCGCAGCTGTTCTCGCGCTATCCGGGGGTCGAGGACCTTGCTGCCGCTGAGCCGTCCGACGTCGAGGAGATCATTCGCTCGACGGGGTTCTTCCGGGCGAAGACCGCAAGCCTTCTCGGGATGGCACGCGCCGTCGTCGACCGGTACGACGCCGTGGTGCCGGAGTCGCTCGAGGACCTGGTGACGCTCCCGGGTGTGGGGCGCAAGACGGCGAACGTCGTCCGATCGGTCGCCTTCGGCCTGCCCGGCCTTCCGGTCGACACCCACGTCGGCCGGCTAGGTCGCAGGCTCGGGCTGACGCAGCAGGAGGATCCCGTGAAGGTCGAGCGCGACCTCTGCGCACTGCTACCTCCCGGACGCTGGGGAGCTTTCAGCATCCAGATGATCCTGCTCGGCAGGCACGTGTGCGTCGCTCGCGGGCCACGCTGCGGCACCTGTCCCCTCGCCGACATCTGCCCGTCGGCGGACCCGGCGGCTGCCGGGGTGCGGGCCACGGCACGGCGGCGGCCCGACCGGTAGCGTTGGGCCGGAGCCGGTTCCCGCCAGTCGGTTCCAAGGCGGTCGAGGCTGTTCCGCGGTCTCGACCGCCCGACGACGGCGCTCTTCGGGGCGCCGTCGTCCGCGCCGGCTAGCGCCGGGGAGCTCCGGGGCGCCGCGGGCTAACGATCCGCTCGATGCGGCGCTGCGCACCTGCGAGCGCGCGCTCCACGCCGAAGAGCTCCGCGGCGACGTCGTCCTCGTGCTGGGCAGCAGCTCGCTCGGCCATCGCAGTGACACGCGCCGTGATCTGGTCGAGGAGGGTAGCGACGGAGGACAGCTCGGAGGTCTCGGGCGGCACGGGGACATCTTGCCGGACGCGGGGCCGGACCGTCGCACGGAGGGGAGGTAGAGAGGGCGCTGACCATGCCCGCGACGGAGGCGGGGTTCCCGCCGGGCCGTATCCGCTGCCGGGCCTTGAGTCGGCGCCCTCCGGGCCTTGGCTACGCTCTGCGCCATGCCCGACGCGCCCGACGTGCTCGAACTTCTCGACTTGCGCGGCCTTGCAGCGGGAGAGCCGCTCGTGCTACCCCGGCCGGATCTCGGTGCCGAGGGACCTGTCGAGGACGTGCGAGCGATCCTGAGGGAGGTGCGCGAGCGCGGCGACGACGCCTTGCGGGAGCTCACGGCGCGCTTCGACGGCATCGAGCTCGGCGAGATACGCGTGGCGTCGCCGGAGCTCGAGGCTGCGCTCGGGCGGATCCCCGCGGCTCTGCGCCTGGCACTCACCGAGGCGCGTGACGCGATCGATGCCTTCCATCGCCACCGGGCGGCGAACCCGGGTCGCTACGAGCGCGGCGGCGTCGCCGTCGACCTCCTCGAGATACCCGTCGACCGGGCCGGGCTCTACGCGCCGGGGGGTCGCGCCCGCTACCCCTCGAGCGTCCTCATGACCGCCGTGCCCGCACGCGTTGCGGGAGTCGGCTCCGTGGCACTGTGCGTCCCACCGGGCCCGGGCGGGCGGATCGCGGACGAGATCCTGGCCGCAGCAACGCTCGCGGGCGTCGACGAGGTCTACGCGGTGGGAGGCGCCCAGGCGATCGCCGCGATGGCCTACGGCACTGCGTCCATCCCGAAGGTCGACGTCATCGTCGGACCCGGGAGCAAGTGGGTCTCGATCGCCCAGCGCGAGGTGCGCGGTGTCGTCGGCGTGCCCGCCGCCTTCGCCGGGCCGTCCGAGGTGGTCGTCGTCGCCGACGGCTCGGTCCCGGCCGAGTGGGCCGCAATCGACGTCGTCGTCCAGGCCGAGCACGGTCCCGACGGGCTCGCTTGGCTGGTGACCTGGTCGGAGGAGGCAGCCCACGCCATCACGGCTGCGGTGGAACGGCTCGTCGGGGCGTCACCTCGCCGGGACGAGACGCTCGCGACGCTGCGCGGTGGTGGCTACTGCGTTCTCGTCGACGGCCCCGAGCAGGCCATGCGGGTCGCCAACGAGATCGCACCCGAGCACCTCGAGCTCCTCGTCGGCGAGCCCGACGCACTCTTGCGCCTCGTTAGGCACGCCGGCGCGGTCTTCCTCGGACCGCTCGCTCCTGCGTCGGTCGGCGACTACATCGCCGGGCCGAGCCACGTGCTGCCGACGTTCGCGACCGCACGCTTCGCTAGCGTGCTCGGCGTCGAGGACTTCGTGCGACGCGTCCACGCGGTGCGGATCGACGAGGCGGGCATCGAGCGCGTCGCCCCGCACGTCGCCGCGATCGCGGACGCCGAAGGCCTTCCCGCTCACGCCGAGTCGGTCAGGATGCGCGTCGGCGGCGCGACCTGGAGCGTCCCGTGAGCGTGCCCGGCGCGCGGCGCCCGGCGCCTCGTGCCGAGGTCGCGCTGATGGCGGGCTACCACTCGCCGCAGATCGACGTCGCCGTCCGCCTGAACACGAACGAGGCACCCGAGCCGCCTCCTGCCGCGCTGCTCGACGAGCTCTGCGACGCGCTCGCCGGCGTGTCGTTCAACCGCTACCCCGATCGAGAGGCTCTCGAGCTGCGTGCCGCGGTGGGGGCCCAGCACGGCGTCGGCGCGGAGCACGTGTACTGCGCCAACGGGTCGAACGAGGTTCTCCAGGCGATCTGCCTCGCCTATGGCGGAGCCGGGCGCTCCGCTGCGGTGTTCGAGCCGAGCTATGCGCTGCACCCGCACATCGCCCGGCTGACCGGGATGACGGTCATCGAAGGCGCTCGTGACGAGGAGCTCCTCGTCGAGGAGAGCGAGCTCGCGAGGGTGCTGACCGCGGGGGGCCGCTTCGGCCCGGCAGACCCGGCCATCGTGTTCCTCTGCTCGCCCAACAATCCGACGGGTCGTGCCGAGCCGCGCGACACCGTCGAGCGCGTCGTGGCGTCGGCTCCCGGCCTCGTCGTCGTCGACGAGGCCTACGGCCAGTTCGCCCGATGGTCGGCGTCCGAGCTGCTCCCGGACAATCCACACCTCGTCGTCGTCCGGACCTTCTCGAAGACCTGGTCGCTCGCAGGCCTGCGGCTCGGCTACGCGATCGCCGACGCAGAGGTGGTCGACGCGCTGTTCCGGGTGACCTTGCCCTACCATCTCGACGCCGTGAAGCAGCTTGCCGGGCGGCTCGCGCTCCGTCACGGCGACGAGATGCGCGAGCGCGTCGCCCGAGTCTCGGCCGAGCGCGAGCGCGTCGTCCACGAGTTGCGTGCCCTCGGGCTCCGCCCTTTTCCGTCCGACGCGAACTTCGTGCTGTTCGAGGTGACCGGTCACGACGCCCGCGAGGTCTGGCGCTCGCTCGTGCGCCAATCCGTCCTCGTGCGCGACGTCTCTGGCTTCCCGCGCCTCGCTCGATGCCTGAGGGTCACGATCGGCACGACGGCCGAGGACGACGCATTCCTCGCCGCGCTCGGCGTGGCACTGTCGTGAGCCGCGGGCACGTGCTCGCCGGAAAGGGGAGCAGTCGATGACGTCGACGCACGAAGAGCCGGCATCGACGGGCCCCGACGGTGCGGCCGGAGGGCTCGTGGCTCACCGGCGAGCGGTCCGGCGTCGGACGACGCGCGAGAGCGACGTCCTCGTCGAGGCCGACCTCGACGGGAGCGGTCGCTTCGAGGTCTCGACCGGGCTGCCGTTCTTCGACCACATGCTCTCCCAGCTCGCGCGCCACGGCGGGCTCGATCTCGTCGTGAGGACGGCGGGCGACCTGGAGGTCGACGCGCACCACAGCGTCGAGGACACGGGGATCGTCCTCGGCGAGGTCCTCGCCGAGGCTCTCGGTGACAAGGCGGGGGTGCGGCGTTTCGCCTCCGTCGCGGTCCCTCTCGACGAGTCGCTCGTCGACGTCGCGCTCGATCTCTCGGGTCGCGCGTACCTCCACTACGACGTCAACTGCGGGCCCGACGCCGTCCCGCTCGGCAACCCCGGCTTCGAGCCCCAGCTCGCCGAGGAGTTCTGGCGGGCTGTGGTCACCTCCGCGGGTCTGACCCTGCACGTGACGCTGCGCTATGGACGCAACACCCACCACGTGCTCGAAGCGTCGTTCAAGGCCGTCGCACGGGCGCTGCGCGAGGCGGTGCGGGTCGACGGTGCCTCCGTCCCGTCGACCAAGGGCGTGCTGTGAGCGCGCAGTGCGCGCCGGTGCCGCGGGAGAGGCGCAGGCCGGCCGAGCGGGCGGAGGAGTCGGAGCGGGAGACGGCCCGCGGGCCGCGATCGGTGCGACAGCCGACGTGATCGCAGTCCTCGACTACGGCATCGGCAACCTCCGCTCGGCCGAGAAGGCGTTGCAACACGTCGGTGGTGACGCCCGACTCGTCGCCGAGCCGGAGGACGCTCTCGGCGCGAGCGGAGTCGTCCTCCCCGGTGTGGGAGCGTTCGGCGCGAGCGCACGGGCGCTCCGAGCGAGCGGGCTCGACGAGGTCGCCCTGCGTGCCGTGGCGGCCGGTGTCCCGTTCCTCGGGGTCTGCGTCGGCTTCCAGCTGCTGTTCGAGGGTTCGGAGGAGGACCCGGGTGTCGACGGTCTCGGCATGCTCGAGGGCCATGTCCGCCGGCTTTCCGGTGACGTCAAGCTGCCGCAGATGCAGTGGAACCGGATAGACGCCGTGGTCGGGGTGCGCTCCGCGATGCTCGCGCCCTTCGTGGTGCCGCCGTGGTTCTACTTCGTCCACTCGTTCGCACCCGTGCCGACGGGCAGCGCCCGCGGCGCAGTCGTCGCGACGTGTGACTACGGAGGGACGGTCGTCGCCGCGGTCGAGCGGGGCAGCTGCTGGGCGACCCAGTTCCACCCGGAGAAGTCCGGCCGCACGGGACTCCGCCTCCTCGAGGCCTTCGTGAGCTCCTGCTCGGGGGATGTGCGGCTCTCGTGAACCAGAGCTTCCCGCCCGGCGCGCGGCACCGCCGGACGCTGTCGGGTACGTGGACGTGACCGATGCGTTGCAGTGCATCCCTGCGATCGACCTGCGTGACGGCCGATGCGTGCGCCTCCTGCGAGGCGAGTTCGCGAGCGAGACGGTCTACGGCGACCCGGTGGCCCAGGCGCGTGCCTACGGCGAGGCCGGCGCGAGCATGCTCCACGTCGTCGATCTCGACGCAGCGCGGACAGGCGTCGCGTCGAACCGGGCTTTGGTGCTCGAGATGGTGGCTGCTGCCGGGATCCCCGTGCAGTACGGCGGCGGCATACGCGAGGAGCCCGATGCCGTCGACGCTCTCGAGGCGGGCATCGCCCGCGTGGTGCTCGGCACAGCCGCCGTCGAGCGCCCCGAGCTCGCCTGCGCGCTCGCCGGGCGGTTCCCCGGACGCGTCGTCGTCGGGCTCGACCACCGGCGGATCGTCGGGGCCGACGGATCCCGGCCGCGGCGCGAGGTCGCCGTGCGCGGCTGGGTGAGGGGTGGAGGTCTCGAGCTCGGCGAAGGTCTCGCCCGGTTCGAAGCGGCGCCGCTCGCCGCCGTGGTCGTCACCGACATCACCCGCGATGGCACCCTCGCCGGCCCGGACCTCGCAGGCTACGAGGAGCTGCTCCTCGCGACCACGCTCGGGATCGTGGCATCGGGCGGCGTCGGAGGGCCCGCTGACCTCGCTGCGCTCGCCGCGCTCGAGAGCGGCGGAAGGCGGCTCGCCGGCGTCGTCGTCGGCAGAGCCATGCTCGACGGCAGGATGACCCTCGCCGAGGCGGTCGCCGCATGCGCGCGGTGAGGGTCATCCCCTGCCTCGACGTCGACGGGGGGCGTGTCGTCAAGGGCGTGGGCTTCGTCGACCTGCGCGACGCCGGCGACCCTGTCGAGCTGGCGCGGCGCTATGACGAGGAGGGGGCGGACGAGCTGGTCTTCCTCGACATCACGGCGTCGAGCGACGGTCGTGACACGATGCTCGACGTCGTGCGCCGCACTGCGGAAGAGGTCTTCATACCGATGACGGTGGGAGGCGGCGTCCGGACCATCGAGGACGCCCGGGCGCTGTTGCGTGCCGGCGCCGACAAGGTGGCCGTCAACTCCGCTGCGATCGCGCGCCCGGTGCTCGTCGCGGAGATCGCCGCGACGTTCGGGAGCCAGTGCGTCGTCGTCGCTGTCGACGCCCGGCGACGCCCGGGCGGCGGCTTCGAGGTCTACACCCACGGCGGGCGTCGCGCGACAGGTCTCGACGCGCTGACCTGGGCCGTGCTCGCTGAGCGTCTCGGAGCGGGCGAGCTGCTCGTCACGTCGATGGACCGGGACGGCACCGAGGATGGCTACGACCTCGAGCTCGTGGGCGAGATGTCCGCCGCGCTCGGCGTGCCGCTCGTCGCCTCGGGCGGCGTCGGCAGCCTGGACCACCTCGTGGCCGGTGCCGGTGCCGGTGCCGACGCCGTCCTTGCCGCGTCCATCTTCCACTACGGGCGCCACAGCGTCGGGGAGGCCAAGCGCTACCTCGCGGACCACGCGGTGGTGGTCCGTCCGGAAGGGAGCTGATCGCCGGGAGCCTTCTGGCCAGGATCGCGAGATGGACCATGCGGTCCAGGAAGTAGCGGAGAGAGATGCCGACCACCGGGCCAGCGACACGTGACGTGACGCTCGAGGGTGACAAGCAGGCCGTCACGATGCTGAACGACCGTGTGCTCGTGCGGGTGCCGCCGTCGGAGGGCGAGCGGAGGTCACGGGCCGGGATCGTGATCCCCGCCACGGCACACGTGGCCAAGCGCCTCGCGTGGGCGTCCGTCGCTGCCGTCGGCCCGCACGTCCGGACCGTGAAGGTGGACGACACCGTCCTGTTCAACCCCGAGGAGTGCTTCGAGGTCGAGGTGCAGGGCGACGAGTTCTTCATCTTGCGCGAGAGGGATATCCACGCGCTGGCGGCGGAGCGGCTCGGTGGCGGCACCGGGCTCTACCTGTGAGCCCCGACCTGTGAGCCCCGACCTGTGAGCCCCGACCTGTGAGCCCTGGCCATGGGGGTTGACCTGTGATCGCGCCAAGCGAGGAGCAGCTCGCAGCGATCCGGTATGGCGCTGACGGGCTCGTGACCGCTGTGGTCCAGGAGGCGACGACCCGTGAGGTGCTCATGGTGGCGCACATGGACGCCGAGGCCTTGCGAAGGACGCTTGAGAGCGGCCGGACGTGGTTCTGGAGCCGCAGCCGTGCGGAGTACTGGTGCAAGGGTGAGACGTCGGGCGACCGCCAGTGGGTGCGCCGGGTCGCCTACGACTGCGATGGAGACGCACTGCTCGTCGAGGTGGACCAGGACGGACGTGGCGCCTGCCACACGGGCGAGCGGTCGTGCTTCTTCCGTGACTTCGGCAGCTAGCGGCGACGCGGTGGCGGGAACGGAGGCGAGGCACGGCGGGGCCGTGAGCTTCGCGAGGTTCCGCGAGCTCGCGGGCGCGCACACCGTGGTGCCGGTGTGGACCGAGCTGCTCACCGACAGCCTGACCCCTGTCGGCGCGTTCCGCTCCGTCGTCGGCGAGGGCGACGGCTTCCTCCTCGAGTCGGTCGAGCACGGCGAGCGGTGGAGCCGCTTCTCGTTCCTCGGGCGCTCGCCCGTCGCGACGCTCGTCGCGCGCGGTCGGTCTGTCGAGGTCGTCTCGGGCGAGCTCCCCGTGGCGGTGCCTCTCGCGTCCGGCATCCTCGACTGCCTCGACGGTCTGCTCGCGGCGTGCCGCGCACCGGAGCTCCCGGAGCTCCCACCGCTGTCGAGCGGTGTCGTCGGCTACCTCGGCTACGACGTCGTGCGGGAGATCGAGCGGCTGGGCGAGCCGCTCGCGGACGACCGAGGCCTGCCTGACGCTGTCGTGTCGGTCATCGGCGAGCTCGTGGCGTTCGACCACTGGCGTAGCCGGGCCGTCCTTGTAGACAACGTGGTGCTGCCGGGCACCTCCGAGCTCCAGAGCCGCTACGAGAGCGCGCTCGGCAGGCTGGAGGTGCTGCGGCGCGATCTCGAGCGCCCGGTCGCCGAGCAGCTCGTCGCGCCCCCGGAGCGAGACGAGACGCTCGCCCCCAGCGCGGTCCGCCGCGTCCTCAGCTCGGAGGCCTACTGCCTCGCGGTCGACGCAGCCAAGGAGCACATCCGGGCTGGTGACGCCTTCCAGGTCGTGCTCTCGCAGCGCTTCGACCTCGAGCTCGGTGTCGACCCGTTCGACGTCTACAGGGTGCTCCGCCAGGTGAACCCGAGCCCGTACATGTTCTTCGTGCGCCAGGGTGGCGTCTGCGTCGTCGGCGCGTCCCCGGAGCCGATGGTCCAGCTGACCGGGGGACGCGTGGTGTCCCGGCCGATCGCCGGCACCCGAAGGCGTGGAGCGACCGAAGAGGAGGATCGCAAGCTCGCGGCAGAGCTCTCCGAGCACCCGAAGGAGCGGGCAGAGCACGTGATGCTCGTGGATCTCGCGCGCAACGACGTCGGCCGGGTCGTCCGCTTCGGCACCGAGCAGGTCGACGAGCTATTCACCCTGGAGCGCTACAGCCACGTCATGCACATGACGTCCCAGGTCTCCGGGCAGCTGCTCCCCGGGAAGGGGCCGGTCGACGTGCTAAGAGCGACCCTGCCAGCGGGGACGGTGTCGGGTGCACCGAAGGTGCGTGCCATGGAGATCATCGACGAGCTCGAGCCCACGCGGCGCGGTCCCTACGCGGGGGTCGTCGGCTATCTCGACTTCTCGGGCAACCTCGACACGGCGATCGCGATCCGGACACTCGTCGTCGGGCCCGATGGTCGAGCGTCGGTGCAGGCCGGTGCGGGCATCGTGGCCGACAGCGACCCGGAGGCAGAGGACCGCGAGTGCCAGGCCAAGGCGGCGTCGATCCTCACGGCGGTCGCCGGGGCCCGGCGCATCGCCGCGGCGCGGGCAGCGTGTCCGCCCCGACCGGGGGGCGGCGGGTGACGAGCCAGGACGGCCCACCGCAGAGGCTCTCGATCGCCGAGACCTACGACGCTTTCGCTCGTGGCGTCGCCGGGACCGTCACGAGCTGTGACGTCGTACGCGTGACGGGACGCGATGCGTTGAGCTACCTGCAGAGTCAGTGCACGCAGGATCTCGCGTCGCTCGCGGTCGGGTCCTCGGCCGAGTCCCTCCTGCTCTCGCCGCAGGGCAAGATCGACGCCTACGTCCGGGTGGCCCGCTCGGGCGAGGAGGAGGCCCTCGTCGTCGTGGCAGCTGGCTACGGCGAGGTGGTCGTCGCTCGGCTCAAGCGGTTCCGGCTCCGGGTGCACGTCGAGCTGGAGCAGCTCGACTGGCAGTGCGTGCAGCTGCGCGGACCGGGAGCCGGCGAGCTCGCGGAGGGGCGCGCACCGGACACCGTGGCTCTCGCGGTGTCGTGGCCCGGGGCGGCCGGAGTCGACCTCGTCGGGGCTGGTGCACGTCTTCCCGACAACGTGGCCGAGGGTGATCAGGCGGCGTTCGAGGCCCTGAGGATCGAGTCGGGCCAGCCGGCTCTCGGCGCCGAGATCACCGAGCGCTCGATTGCCCACGAGGTCGGCATCACCGAGCGGACGGTGAGCTTCACGAAGGGCTGCTTCCCCGGCCAGGAGCTCGTCGCGCGCATCGACGCCCGTGGAGCCAACGTGCCGCGGCGACTTCGCGGGGTCGTCGTGGCGGCGGCGGAGGCCGTCCGGCTGCCCGCGGAGCTCCGTCTCGACGGTCGGACAGTTGGCGAGCTGACGAGCGTCGCATGGTCGCCGAGGCTCGGTGCGTCGGTCGGTCTGGCGTCGGTGCGCCGCGAGGTGGTGCCCCCGGCGATGCTGACTCTCATCCCGCTGGACTCCGATGCGCCCTCTCCCGACGCGTCCCGGTCGGGCGGGTACCCGGCCGAGGTGCGCGAGCTTCCGATCACCGGCGGCTAGGCACGAGGGCCAGCCGGGGCCTGGCGGTGCGGCAGATGGACGCCGATCCGGGTGCCGCCATCTGGCCCGAGCGGCGAGTCGACGACGACCTCGCCGTGCATAGCGTGTGTCAGCTCCGCGACGATGGCGAGACCGAGCCCCGTCCCCGCTGCACGGGTTGGCTGCCGGCTCGAGGTGAACAGGCGCTCGAAGATGTGCGGCAGGTCCTCGGCGTCGATGCCTGGTCCGTCGTCTTCGACCACGACGACGACGCGACCGCCTGTGCCTGACGCAGTGCCTGACGCCGCGCTCGAATCTGTGCGCACGAGGACGCGCGAGCGTGCGAACTTGAGCGCGTTCTCGACGAGGTTCGAGACGACCTGCGCGAGGCGGTCCGCGTCGCCCGCGACGACAAGGCCCGCCTGCGGGCGTTCGACGACGAGGTCGACCGCGGCACCCTCGAACGCGTAGCGCAATGCCTCTGCGGCGTCCGCGGCGCAGCTCCCGGCATCGAGCTCGACGAGACGGAGAGAGAACTGGTGCGCGTCGAGGCGCGCGAGGTCGAGCAGGTCCCCGATGAGCCGCTGCAACCTCCTCGCCTCCGCGACGACGATCGCGGCGGCCCGGGCCGGATCCGGCGCGGCATTGTCGGCGATCGCCTCCGCGTAGCCGCGGATCGAGGTGAGGGGGGTCCGCAGGTCGTGGGAGATGGACAGGAGGAACTCCCGTTCGAGATGTCGGGCGCGAGCCAGCGCGGCGGCCATCGTGTTGAGCGAGCTCGCGAGTCCTGCGATCTCGGGGTACGCGTTGGTCGGGATCGCGACGCGCGCCTCGAGGTCGCCGGCAGCGACGCGGGCCGCTGCGGCGCTCGCCGCGACGAGCCCCCGGGAGATGCGCCGTGCGATCTCGGACGCGGCCACTGCGGCGACGACGAGGGCGATACCGCTAGCGAGGAGGTAGTACAGGGCACTGCTCGTGGGAGAGCTGACGTCGCTCTCGAGCGCGTAGGCGACAGTCTGGCGAGCGAGGCCTGCGAGCGCAGGTGGCGTCGACAGGATCGGCACCGCTGCGAAGGCGACGCTTCCGACGACCCCGCTCGCCGGCTTGCCGTCCGCGAGCGACGTCGCGTCGATCGCAGATGCCGGGACGCCGGCGAGCGGATCGGTGCGGAGCACGCCACCCGACACGACGAGCACCGCCCCGCGTGTCCCGGCCACGCTGTCCACGAGGCGGAGGATCGCTTGGGACCCGTGCTGGTCCGGGCTCGCGAACAGAGCCGCGAGCGGCTTCGTGGATATCGACGAGGTGAGAGCTTCGGCCTGCCGCAGCACGGCGGACTCGGCGCGCTGGTCGGCGGCTCGACGCTCGAGGCTCAGGCTGATCACCCCGGCGACGGTGAGCGCGCCGACGAGGATCATGACGACGGCGAGGGTGATCCGGGCTCTCACGGTCCCGTCGTGCGGGTGGCGTTCACGCCGCGGTGCCCTGCCACGCCGCGGTGCTCAGTCGCACCGGTAGCCGACGCCCCAGACGGTCGCGAGTGGCAGCGCGTCGCCGAGCTTGCGGCGGAGCTGGCGGACGTGGACGTCGACGGTTCGCTCGTCGCCGTACCAGCCGCTGCCCCACACGGCGTCGAGGAGCTGCTGGCGTGAGAACACGATGCCGGGGTTCTCGGCGAAGTGGGCGAGCAGGTCGAACTCTCGAGCCGTGAGCTGGACGATCGCTCCGGATGCCGCGACCTCCCTGCGCAAGGTGTCGACGACGACCGAGCCCACGGTCATCGGCTCGTCCGCCGGACGCCGGCCGTTCTCGGAGCGTCGCAGGATCGCGCGGACCCGGGCGACGAGCTCTCTCGGCGAGAAGGGCTTGGTGATGTAGTCGTCCGCACCGAGCTCGAGGCCGAGGACCCTGTCGAGCTCGTCGTCGCGGGCGGTGACCATGACGACGGGCACGTCGCTCGTCTTGCGCAGCTCGCGACAGGCCTGCAACCCGTCGAGGGGGCCCGGCAGGCCGATGTCGAACATCACGAGGCAGGGACGCTCCTGGGCAACGAGCTCGAGCCCTCGACGGGCGTCCGAGGCCTGCAGGACGCGGAAGCCCGCATTGCGCAGGTAGAGGTCGACGAGCTCGGCGATGTTGCGATCGTCCTCGACGACGACGATCGTGCCGTTCGTCGTCTCCTGCTCGACGGGTCCTTGCATCGGCTCCACCATGGACACAGCGTGGCACGCTGGCGTCCTCTCGGCACGCGTACGGCGGCTACGACGTCGCCGAGGTGTTGCCGCGGCGCGCCCGGTAGGGTGGCAGGGGTGGCGACGTACCTCGACGAGATCGTTGCGCACCACCGGGCCCGTGTCGCGTCGGACGACAGGTCGACTGCCGTGCTCGAGCGGGCGGCGCAGGCCGCGTCCGCCCCGAGGCCCTTCGCGAGCGCGCTACGCGGGAGTGCCGGGGTGTCGTTGATCGCAGAGGTCAAGAGGCGCTCGCCCTCGAAGGGCGTCCTGTCGCCCGGGCTCGATCCTGCCGCTCTCGCGCGCGCCTACGTGGCGGGAGGGGCCGCGTGCCTGTCCGTGCTCACCGACGAGGCGTACTTCTCGGGGAGCCGGGCAGACCTCGAGACCGCTCGCGCTGCCGTCACATTGCCGGTGCTGCGCAAGGACTTCACGCTCTGCGAGCACGACGTCCTCGACGCTCGCGCCATGGGAGCGGACGCAGTCCTGCTGATCGTCGCCGCTCTCGACGACGACGAGCTCGCGCGGCTCCGCGGCCTCGTGGAGAGCCTGGCCATGACTGCTCTTGTCGAGGTCCACGACGAGCTGGAGCTCGGGCGCGCGCTCGACGCCGGCGCGACGGTCGTCGGCGTCAACCAGCGCGATCTCCACACCTTCTCGGTCGACCCCGACCGTGCGGCGCGGGTCGCTGCCGCGATGCCCGGCGGCGTGGTGAAGGTGGCGGAGTCCGGGATACGAGACCGTGACGACGTCGACCGCCTCGCTGGAGCGGGGTTCGACGCGATGCTCGTCGGAGAGGTGCTCGTGACCTCCGGCGACCCGGCGACGGCTGCGCTCGAGCTCGTCGGCGGTGTCGGGTGTTCGTGAAGATCTGCGGCATCACGACCGAGGAGGATGCCCTCCTCGCCGTCGCGATGGGTGCCGATGCCGTCGGGTTCGTCTTCGCGCCCTCGCCACGCCAGGTCGCCGTCGGCAAGGTCGCGGAGATCGTCCGGCGGCTCCCGGCCGAGATCGTCACCGTCGGCGTGTTCCGCGACGCGCTCCCCGCGCGGGTCGTCGAGGTCGTCCTCGGTGCGGGGCTCGGCGCAGCCCAGCTACACGGCAGCGAGAGCCCCGAGCAGTGTGCTGAGGTCGCCGAGCACGTCCCGATGGTCCTGAAGGCCGTCGCCGCGCAGGACCCCGGTCTCGCGACGGCGTCGCGCTACAAGGTCACGGCCATCCTCGTCGACGCTCCGTCCCCCGGGTCGGGCCGGGTCTTCGACTGGCGCCTCGCGGAGCACGTCCCCGGGGTGCGCCGGCTCGTGCTCGCCGGTGGCCTCACGCCGGGAAACGTCGGCGAGGCGATCCGCCGGGTGCGCCCGTGGGGCGTCGACGTGAGCTCGGGAGTCGAGTCCTCGCCGGGCCACAAGGATCCGAGCAAGGTCCGTGCCTTCGTCCAGGCGGCCCGTGGTGCGAGCCCCGAGGCGTACGAGCCTGCGACCGACGCTCCCTATGACTGGCAGGAGGAGCTGTGAGCGTGCACGACGAGGTGCCGGCGACGTTGATGGGCAGGCCAGGAGGCGACGGCCGATTCGGGGAGTACGGCGGGCGCTTCGTCCCCGAGTCACTCGTGCCTGCGTGCATGGAGCTCGCGGACGCGTTCGAGAGCGCCTGGTCGGATCCGGCGTTCCGCGCCCGCCTCGACGGGCTCCTCGGCTCCTACGCGGGCCGGCCGACACCGGTCACCGAGTGCCTCCGGCTCTCCGAGCGACTCGGCGTGCGCGTCCTTCTCAAGCGCGAGGACCTTACCCACACCGGGTCGCACAAGATCAACAACGTCCTCGGCCAGGCACTCCTCGCGGAGCGGATGGGCAAGCGGCGTCTCGTCGCCGAGACCGGCGCCGGTCAGCACGGCGTCGCCTCGGCGACCGCTGCGGCCCTTCTCGGGCTCGAGTGCGTGGTCTACATGGGAGCGGTCGACGTGGAGCGCCAGTCGCTCAACGTGTTCCGGATGGAGCTCCTTGGTGCCGAGGTGCGGACGGTCCTCTCCGGGAGCAGGACGTTGAAGGACGCCGTCAACGAAGCGTTGCGTGACTGGGTGGCGTCGGTCGAGACGACCCACTACTGCCTCGGGTCGGTGATGGGGCCGCACCCGTATCCGTACATGGTGCGCCAGTTCCAGCGGGTCGTGGGCGAGGAGGCGCGAGAGCAGTGCCGGGTGCTCCTCGGGGGCGACGATCCCGACGTGGTGGTGGCGTGCATCGGCGGCGGGTCGAACGCGGCCGGCACGTTCGCGGGCTTCGTCGACACCCGCGCCGAGCTCGTCGGCGTCGAGGCGGCCGGCGGTGCCGCCCTCGGCAACGGGCTGCCGGGTGTCGTCCACGGGATGCGCTCGCAGTTCCTCCAGGACGAGGCTGGTCAGATCCTCGAGGCGCATTCGATCTCGGCCGGTCTCGACTATCCCGGCATCGGCCCAGAGCACGCCCACCTCGCGGCCATCGGGCGAGCCCGCTACCACGCGGTCGGCGACGCGGAGGTCCTCGACGCCTTCCGCCTCCTCGCCGAGACCGAGGGGATCATCCCCGCGCTCGAGCCGGCGCACGCGGTCGCCTGGCTCGTCCGCGCGGCCGGCTCCGGCGAGCTCACGCCGGGCACGACGGTGCTCCTCACGATGTCTGGGCGTGGGGACAAAGACGTCCAGCAGGTCAAGGAGATGCTCGGGTGAGCGCGTCGGCGACCCCACCGCTCGACCAGCCGGGACGGGGCCACCCGGAGGCCAGCGGGACCGTGCCGGGGAGGCTCGAGGCGCACCTGCGGTCGAGGCGCGCGGCGGGTCGCAAGCTCGTCGTGCCGTACGTGACCGGAGGGCTTGGCGAGGACTGGCTCGACGTCGTCCGCGCCGTGGCGGCAGCGGGTGCGGACGCCATCGAGATCGGCCTGCCCTTCTCGGACCCTGTCATGGACGGCCCGACGATCCAGGAGGCGTCGCAGCGTGCGCTCGAGGCCGGCGCGACGCCGCAGGGGATCGTCGCGGCGCTGCGCTCGGCCGACGTGGACGTGCCGATCGCGGTGATGACCTACTACAACATCGTCGCTCGCGCCGGGCACCGGCGCATGGCGAGCGAGCTCGCGCGCTGCGGGGTGGTGGCGGCGATCCTGCCGGACCTTCCCGTCGACGAGGCCGGTCCGTGGGCCGAGGCGGCCGACGAGGCCGGGATCGAGACCGTCATGCTCGCCGCGCCGACGACGCCGGACGACCGGCTCGAGGTGATCTGCAGGCGCTCCCGGGGCTTCGTCTACGCGGTCGGGATGCTCGGGGTCACGGGGGAGCGGCGCGAGCTGGCCGCGTCCGCGGTCGCGATCGCTGCTCGCTGCAAGCGCGCGACCGACCTGCCCGTCCTCGTCGGAGTCGGTGTGTCGAACGCGGAGCAGGCCCGTGAGATATGTGCCGTTGCCGACGGCGTGGTCGTGGGCTCCGCGCTCGTGCGGCGCCTGCTCGAGGGAGCCGGTCCCGAGGGCGCCGGTGAGCTCGTCGCCGCGCTGCGGGCGGGCGTCGACGAGGGCTGAGCGCGGCAGAGGGACGGGTCCGGCAGGCTCCTGCATGAGTATGCGAGCACGTGTATCATCATCCGGGTGAGAGCGGGCATCGTCGGCGGTTCGGGCTACCTCGGAGCTGAGCTGCTCCGCCTGCTGGCAGCTCACCCCGAGCTCGAGCTCGCCGCCGTCCAGGCGGACAGCTCTGCGGGTACGAGCGTCGCCGCCGCCTATCCCGGGCTCGCCCGGGCCTACCCCCGCACGACGTTCGGCGTGATCGACCCGGGAGCTTTCGGCGGATATGACGTCGTGTTCGTCGCCGTGCCGTCCGGCCGCTCCCAGGCCGTCGTGCCCGAGCTGGTCGGGAAGGTCGGCTGCGTAGTCGACCTCGGCGCCGACTTCCGGCTGAGGGATCCTGCGGCCTACCCAGTCTGGTACGGCTTCGTGCACAACGCCCCCGAGCTGCTCGCCTCGGCGGTCTACGGCCTTCCCGAGCTGGGTAGGGAGGCGATCCGTGGCGCCCGTCTCGTCGCTGCACCGGGCTGCTACGTGACGGCTGCGGCCCTTGCCCTCGCGCCCCTGCTCGCAGCGGGGGTGGTGGAGCCGAGCGGTGTCGTCGTCGACGCGGCGAGCGGCTCCTCCGGGGCGGGACGGTTCCCTTCCGCCGAGACGCACCATGCGGCGGTGAACGAGAGCTTCGCGGCCTACAAGCTCGTCAACCACCGGCACACGCCGGAGATGGAGCAGATCACGGGTGCCACCATCCTTTTCACCCCGCACCTCGCGCCGATGACGCGGGGAATCCTGGCCACCTGCTACGCCCGTGCGAGTGGGCCGAGCTCGACGAGCGACGTCCTCGGTGTCCTGCGAGGCGCCTATGCCGACGAGCCGTTCGTCGAGGTCGTGGAGGAGCCTCCCGCGACGCGGGAGACCTACGGTGCGAACACTGTCCGGATCACCGGGCGCCACGACCCGCGCACGGGGCTCACCGTCGTGCTCGCCGCGCTCGACAACCTCACCAAGGGCGGTGCGGGCCAGGCGATCCAGGCCGCCAACCTCGCGCTCGGGATCGAGGAGACGGCCGGACTGCCTCGCGTCGCGGTGACGCCATGAGCGTGACGGCTCCGGAGGGCTTCGTGGCCTCGGGCGTCGCCGCGGGCATCAAGGCCTCCGGCGCTCTCGACCTGGCGCTCGTCGCGGCAGAGCCGGCCGGGGCGGTCGCGGGCTCGGCGACGTTCACGACGAACCTCGCCGCTGCGGCGCCCGTCCAGATCTCGCGTACGCACCTCGCGGCGACGAGGGGCCACGTTGCCGCCGTGCTGCTCAACAGCGGCTGCGCGAACGCGGCGACGGGGGCGCAGGGTCTCGAGGCCGCACGCAAGAGCGCGGCCACGGTCGCGGCTGCTCTCGGTGTCGGCGTCGACGAGGTCCTCGTCTGCTCCACCGGGCTGATCGGTCCGCACCTCCCGCTCGCGCAGCTCGTTGCCGCCGTGCCGGAGCTCGTCGACCGTCTCGGCGCGAGCCGGTCGGACGCCGCGCGCGCGGCCGAGGCGATCCTCACGACCGACACGCATGCCAAGGAGGTCGTAGTCGAGCGCGACGGGTTCGTCGTCGGCGGGATGGCGAAGGGGGCCGGCATGATCGCGCCCAACATGGCGACGATGCTCGCCGTCCTCACCACCGACGCGTCCGTCGGACCCCCGGTGCTCGGCGACGCGCTCCGGCGGGCGGTAGCGGCGTCGTTCAACGAGCTCACGGTCGACGGCTGCACCTCCACGAACGACACGGTCTCGGTGCTCGCGAGCGGCATCGGCCGAGCAGTGGACGCGGACGAGCTGGCCGACGCGCTTCTCGAGGCCTGCGCGGACCTCGCCTTCCAGCTCGCCGAAGACGCCGAGGGCACGACGCGCGTCGTGCGCGTCGTCGTCACCGGAGCGGCGAGCGGAGAGGACGCCCGTCGAGCCGCTCGGACGGTGGCGCAGAGCAACCTCGTCAAGACCTCGCTCTACGGGGCGGACCCCTACTGGGGGCGTGTGCTGAGCGAGCTCGGCGCGTCGGGGGCGGCCTTCGACCTCGCGAGCGCGTCGGTGCGCTACGGGGAGACGCTCGTCTTCGCCGAGGGCTGCGAGGTCGGGCACGACCGCGTGGCGACGAGCGGGTACCTGTCCGGGAGCGTCGTCGAGGTCAGGTGCGACCTCGGCCTCGGGCAGGGTGACGCGACCGTGCTGACGACCGACCTCGGCCCGGGCTACATCGACGAGAACATGAGGACGTCGTGAGCATGGACGCGTCGCTACGGGCCCGGGTGCTCGTCGAGGCGATCCCGTACGTGCAGCGCTTCTCCGGTCGCGTCGTCGTCGTGAAGTACGGCGGCAACGCACTCGCGGGCGCCAGCGGCGAAGACTCGGTGCTCCAGCACTTCGCCGAGGACGTCGCCCTGATGAGGGCCGTGCGGATGCTCCCCGTCGTCGTCCACGGTGGTGGTCCGCAGATCGGCGAGCTCATGACTCGGCTCGGCAAGATCCCGGAGTTCCACGAGGGGCTGCGGGTGACCGACGCGGAGACGCTCGACATCGCGCGCATGGTGCTCGTCGGCAAGGTGAACCGGGACATAGTCGGTGCTCTCAACGTCCAAGGTGCGCTCGCAGTGGGCTGCTCGGGGGAGGACGCGGGGCTGATCACCGCCGCGGAGCGTGACCCAGCGCTCGGCTTCGTCGGCGACGTCGTCGCCGTCGACCCGACCCTCGTCGAGCACCTCGTCCGCGAGGGCCTCGTCCCGGTCGTCGCGACGATCGGCTCGGACGGCGCCGGACAGGCCTACAACATCAACGCGGACACCGTCGCCGGTGCGATCGCCGAGGCTGTCGGCGCGGAGAAGCTCGTGTTCCTCACCGACGTCGCCGGTATCCGCACCGAGCAGGGTGATCCCTCGAGCGTGCTCGCGACGACGACCGCCGACGCGCTCGACGACCTCGTCGCGTCCGGCGCGATCGGTGGAGGGATGGTGCCGAAGGCGCGTGCCTGCGCCCACGCGGTCCGCCACGGCGTCCGCAGCGCCCACGTGCTCGACGGCCGAGTGCCCCATGCGATGCTGCTCGAGCTCTTGAGCGACGAGGGAGTCGGGACCATGGTGTCGGCGTCGTGAGCGCATCCGGGGTCACCAGCGAGCACGGCCCGGCGACCGCCTCGCACCTGATGCCGACGTACCGGCCCGCGCCCGTGCGCTTCGTCTCGGGCGAGGGGTGCCGGCTCGTCGACGACGAGGGTCGGACGTATCTCGACTTCCTGTCCGGGATCGCGGTGACATCGCTCGGGCACGCGCACCCCGGTGTCGCTGCCGCAGTCGCGGCACAGGCGGCGCGGCTCGTCCACGTCTCGAACCTGTTCCACAACGAGCTCGCGGAGCCCGTCGCCGAGCGCCTCGACCTTCTCATAGGCGACGGCAGGCCCGCGGGTGGCAAGGTCTTCTTCGCGAACTCCGGCGCCGAGGCGAACGAATGCGCGATCAAGCTTGCGCGACGCTTCGGGGGCCGCGGGCGCCACGAGGTCGTCTCCGCGTTCGGCTCGTTCCACGGACGGACGCTCGCGACCTTGCACGCGACCGGACAGCCCGCGAAGCACGAGCCGTTCGCGCCTTTGCCGGAAGGCTTCCGGCACGCCGCGTACGGTGACATCGGCGCGCTGCGCGCCGCGGCCGACCCGACCCGCGTCGCGGCCGTGCTCCTCGAGCCCATCCAGGGCGAGTCGGGTGTCGTCGTCCCGCCCTCCGGCTACCTCGCAGAGGTGCGCCGGCTATGCGACGAGCGGAACCTCCTACTCGTCCTCGACGAGATCCAGACCGGGCTCGCCCGTACCGGGCGGTGGTTCGCGTTCCACGACGAGGGGATCGTTCCCGACGTCGTGACGATGGCGAAGGCACTCGGCAACGGCATGCCCGTCGGTGCCTGCTGGGCCCGGGCGGAGGTCGCGGACTGCTTCGAGCCCGGCGACCACGGGAGCACCTTCGGCGGACAGCCGCTCGCGCTCGCCGCGGTCCGTGCGACGATCGACACGATGGCCGAGATCGACGCGCCGGCCCGGGCGCGCGCACGCGGCGCGCAGCTCGCTGCCGGTCTCGCAGGGACGGCCGGCGTCCGTGCTGTCCGTGGCCGGGGCCTGCTGCTCGCCGCAGTGCTCGACGACCGCCTCGACGCCGGGGCGCTCGTCGCGGATCTGCTCCGTCACGGCCTCATCGCGAACGCCCCTGCACCTGGGATCGTGCGGCTCGCGCCCCCGCTCGTCGTGAGTGCCGCAGAGTGCGACGAGGCCACGGGGCTCATCGCAGAAGCGCTCGGACGTGCGCTCGACACGAGTCGCGGTGACCCGTCGAGAGATGCGGCGACGTCCGCAGGAAGGGACGCGACGTGAGCGCGGACGTGCTGCGGGTATCCGACCTCGGTGCCGACGGTCTCGCCGCGGTGCTCGACATCGCCGGCTCGCCCGCGCCGCCGGTGCTTGCCGGCCTCGGTGCGGCGCTCGTGTTCGAGCGCCCCTCGGCCCGGACCCGCAACGCGTGCGAGATGGCCGTCGTGCAGCTCGGAGGCCATCCTGTGACGATCCGGGACGACGAGGTCGCGATGGACCGTCGCGAGACGGTGGAGGACGTGGCGCGTACCCTCGCGTGCTACCACGCGCTTCTCGCTGCCCGCGTCGCTCGCCACGCGACCCTCGAGAGGATGGTCGCTGCACTCGCCCGGCAGACGGTCCCCGTACCGGTCGTGAACCTGCTCTCCGACCTCGAGCACCCGACGCAGGCGGTCGCCGACCTGCTTACCGTCAGGGAGGAGCTCGGTGGGCTCGCCGGCCGGACCGTCGCGTACGTCGGCGACGCCAACAACGTCTGCCGGTCACTCGCCGACGCGTGCGCTATGAGCGGCGTCGCCATGCGCGTCGCCGCGCCCGACGGGTACGGTCTCGGCCCGGCCGACATCGAGCGCAACAGAGGTCTCGGCGGGGCCCTCGTCTGCACGACGCGGCCGGAGGAGGCCGTCGAGGGCGTAGACGTCGTCTACACCGACGTCTGGGTATCGATGGGCGAGGAGGCCGAGGCCGGCAGGCGACGCGCCGACCTGGCCGGCTTCACCGTCGACGAGGCGTTGCTCGATCGGGCGGCCCCCGGCGCGATCTTCCTCCACTGCCTTCCTGCACATCGTGGCGAGGAGGTGACCGACGGCGTGCTCGAGGGTGCGCGCAGCCGGGTGTGGCGACAGGCCGAGAACCGGCTGCACGCCGCGCGTGCAGTCTTCGCGTACGCGCTCGGCGCTCGCCCGACCCCCGTCGGAGCGTCGTGGTGAGCCGGGTCCCGAAGAACAGGCGGCAGCACCTCGTCGCCCGGCTGCTCGCCGAGCACGCGGTGACGAGCCAGAGCCAGCTCGTCGAGCTCCTCGCCGTCGAGGGGGTCGACGCGACCCAGGCGACGGTCTCGCGTGACCTCGAGGACCTGGGAGCGGTGCGGGTGCGGATGCCGGGGGTCGACGGCCAGCTCTACGCGATCGCCGAGCTCCCGAAAGACCAGGTCGCTCCCCTCGACCACCTGCGACGGGTGCTCGGCGAGTGGGTCGTCGATCTCGGATCGTCGGGCAACCTCGTCGTCGTTCGGACCCCGCCCGGATCCGCGCACGTCGTGGCGTCCGCTCTCGACCGCACGAGCGTCGACGGTGTGCTCGGGACGGTGGCCGGCGACGACACCGTGCTCGTCGTCGCGTCCGAGGACCTCGGCGGCAGTGCGCTCGCGGACCGGATCGCCGACCTCGCCGGGCGCTGAGCTGGTCGGCATATGACCGCTCGGCACATGACCGCTCGGCACATGACCAACGATGGGAAAGGCAGGGGAGCGTGACGCTCTGGTCGGGACGGATGGCGGCAGGGCCGTCGGAGCTCATGATGGCCTTCTCGGAGAGCATCAGGTTCGATCGCAGGCTCGCAGCGGACGACGTGCAGGGCTCGATCGCACACGTGCACGGCCTCGAGCGAGCGGGGCTCCTCGACGGCGACCAGGCCGCGGCCCTCGTCGACGCGCTCGATGCCGTCGCGGCCGAGATCGCCGATGGCTCGTTCGTGTACGTGGCAACGGACGAGGACGTCCACACCGCCGTGGAGAGGCGGGTCACGGAGATCGCGGGCGAGACCGGCGCGCGCCTGCACACCGGCAGGAGCCGCAACGACCAGGTGGCCACGGCCTTGCGCCTCTATACGCGCCGCGAGCTCGGCGAGGTGGGGCGCGCCGCACTCGGTCTTGCGTCTGCGCTCCTCGTACGTGCGACGAAGGCCGGCGACGCACGGCTTCCGGGCTACACGCACCTGCAGAGGGCACAGCCCGTCCTGCTCGCGCACCACCTGCTCGCGCACGGGTGGGCGCTTGCGCGAGACGTCGACCGCGTCGTCGACGCGCTCGAACGCGTCGACGTCTCGCCGCTCGGCGCGGGTGCGCTCGCGGGCACGTCGCTCGGCCTCGACCCCGACGCGACGGCTGCCGAGCTCGGGTTCGGGTCCCGGTTCGAGAACTCGATGGACGCGGTGAGCGACCGTGACTTCGTCGCGGAGTCGCTGTTCGTCTGCGCTCTGCTCGGGGTGCACCTCTCGAGGCTCGGCGAGGAGATCGTGCTGTTCTCGAGCGACGAGTTTGGCTTCTACGGACTCGACGACGCTTGGGCGACAGGCAGCTCGATGCTGCCGCAGAAGAAGAATCCCGACGTCGCCGAGCTCGCACGCGGCAAGGCAGGCAGGCTCGTCGGGCACCTCGCCGGCTTCCTCACCACGCTGAAAGGCTTGCCGCTGTCCTACAACCGGGATCTGCAGGAGGACAAGGAGCCGCTCTTCGACGCGCTGGACCAGGTCTCGCTCGCGTGCCGAGCGCTCTCTGGCCTCGTTACGAGCCTGCGCTTCGACCTCGCGGCGATGGAGCGGGCCGCCGACGCCCCGACGCTCGCCGCGGTCGACCTCGCCGAATGGTTGGTCGAACGCGGCATGCCATTCCGCCAGGCACACGGCGTCGTCGGTTCGCTCGTGCGTGCGGCGCTCGACGGAGGCGCCGCGCTCGACGAGCTAGTCGGCGCGCACCCGGACCTCGGTCCCGACGCCGCCGCGCTGCTCGAGCCTGGGGCTGCCTCGGCGCGCCGCCGCAGCCCTGGTGGGGCAGGTAGCGCTGCGGTTGCCGTGGAGCTCGAGCGCTTCGCCCGCCGGCTTGCGCTCGACGCGGAGAGGCTCGACGCGCACCGGCCCGACGCGTACCGGCCCGACGAGCGCTGACGCTGGCGGTGGGCGTCGGCGGTCCGCAGCGCACGGCTGTGGACGAGGCGCTGCTCCACGGCGACGCGTGCGACGTCGCACCTCGGTTGTTGAACCTCCTGCTCGTGCACGGGCAGGAGATCGGGCGGATCGTGGAGGTGGAGGCATACGGCGGTGCGAGGGATGCGGCCTCGCACGCCTACCGCGGCAGGACACGTCGGAACGCCTCGATGTTCGGTCCGCCGGGCGTGCTCTACGTGTACCTCTCCTACGGCCTGCACCACTGCGCAAACGTCG
This sequence comes from Acidimicrobiaceae bacterium, assembly GCA_027365385.1. GTDB lineage: Bacteria > Actinomycetota > Acidimicrobiia > Acidimicrobiales > Bog-793 > JAJZCK01. Next base: position 33,811 of record DAHXNN010000072.1, read on the forward strand.
TGTGCGGCGCAGAGGGGACGGCCGGTGCCGTGCTCGTGCGTGCGCTCGACCCGGTCTCGGGGATCGACGTGATGCGCCGCCGGAGGCCGGGCGTGACGTCGGAGGAGCGTCTGTGCGCCGGCCCCGGCAGGCTGTGCGCCGCACTCGGCATCGGAGGCGACTGCGACGGGGCGGACCTGCTCGACGTGCGGTCGGCCGTGACCCTGGCCGACGACGGCACCGCACCACCGCTCGAGCCGCTCGTCGGCGAGCGCGTCGGGATCGGCGTGCGAGCGGGACCTGCGGCGCGTCTGCAGTGGCGCTTCGCAGTGCCAGGCGCTCGGTCGATCTCCCGGCCGTTCCCTCGAGCAGCGTCCGAGCCGCGCAGCTGAGCGCCCGGTCGACGCGAGGTTGCCGGGGCGTGACGCACCACGCGCGAGATCGACTATGGTGACCCGGGCACGGAGGCCGGCGAGCGAGAGCGAGCTGGCGGTTGCGAGCAGGATTCGAGCCCGCTACCCACACGCTGTCTTGACAGCGAGTGCCGATGTGCTAATGTAAGATCCCGCTTCGGTGGCGAGAGCGACCGAAGCGGATGCTGGAGAGGCGAGTAGATCGCACTCCGGTAGCGATGTGAGGCCAGCGTCTGGTGCGGTCAACGTGCCGGTCGCAGCGGTCTTGCAGAGCGCACGGGCACCTCCTTCCGCAAGGAAGCGTGCTTCGTCGTCGCTCCTTGAGAACGGAATAGGAACAGCCAAAAGCCAGTGCGGGTGACCGTGGGCTTCGCCTCGTGCGTTGTCTGCGGTCATAGAAGTCAATTGCACTGATAACGGACAACAACGAACGTTTTTGGTGCCAGTCGGCAAGGGGCGTCAGGCCCCGAGCCGGCTCTTCAAATGATCGAAGCGTGGGCTTGCCCACGTCAGGTCTCGATGGAGAGTTTGATCCTGGCTCAGGACGAACGCTGGCGGCGTGCCTAATACATGCAAGTCGAACGGGGTCCATCCGGTGGCAACACCGGGGAAGACTAAGTGGCGAACGGGTGCGTAACACGTGAGCAACCTGCCCCGAAGACCGGAATAACAGCGGGAAACCGCTGCTAATACCGGATGCCCCCACGAGCCCGCATGGGTTTGTGAGGAAAGGATTACCGCTTCGGGAGGGACTCGCGGCCTATCAGCTTGTTGGTGGGGTAATGGCCCACCAAGGCGACGACGGGTAGCTGGTCTGAGAGGACGATCAGCCACACTGGGACTGAGACACGGCCCAGACTCCTACGGGAGGCAGCAGTAGGGAATCTTGCGCAATGGGCGAAAGCCTGACGCAGCAACGCCGCGTGGGG
>DAHXNN010000083.1 GCA_027365385.1 Acidimicrobiaceae bacterium
ACGCGCGGGCCACGTCCGCTCCAGGGCTAGCGCGGAGCGCAGCCACTCCTCGGCTCGCGGCACGTGGTCTACCCGCCACGGGCCGCGAGCCGCCGCGCGCCCGACAGCCACCTTTCGTGGACGGGGTCGCCAGACTGGCCGGGCTGTCCCGCTAGGTGAGCTCGCCGTAGGGCCCAGGCTCGCCGAAGATCCGCTCGGGCGTGTCGCTGCCGCCGTCGCCGAGCTCGTCTGCCGCCCAGCCCCCCGCGTGGCGCCGTGCCCAATCCTCACTGACCGTTCCCGTCACCATCGAGCGGAGCGACTGCGGGTGGGTGAGGGCGAGGAGGACGTGCCCGGCGACGACCACGACGACCACGGTCGCGAGGACGTCGTGGACGAACGTTGCGCCCGTACGCCAACTGAGCGGGAACAGCGCGAACCACTTGAGGACCGACCCCGACGCGAGCATGACGACGATCGCTCCTGCGGTGAATGCCGCGTTGAGCTTCTGGCCGGGGTTGAACTTGTCCGCGCGGTGGGAGGGGACGGCACGAGTGCCGAAGGAGCGGAGCCAGCGCAGCTCGTCGCTGCTCCAGCGGTTGAGGCGGCGGACGTCGTGGCGAAAGCGCGCGCCCCACGGACCGGCGAGGCTGACGCAGAGCGGCACGGGAAGCGCGACGCCTGCCCAGACGTGGATCTCCGCGACGAGGGCTCGGCGGCCGACGACGCTCTCGACCGAGGCGAAGTAGAGCGGGAGCGCCGTCGCGACGAGAATCCCGAGCAGAAGGGCGTTCGCCCAGTGCGCCAGCCGCTCGACGGCGTCGAAGCGCGCGAGCGCGACCGTGCGGACCGTGCCTCGCTTCGCGGGTGGAGCTGCGCCGGGTGGGCGCCCACGAAGGGGGTGGGCCCGGCTCACTCGATCGGCGCGTCGCTGCGGCCGTTCGACGCGCCGACCCAGGCGTTCACGGCATAGCCGTTCTGCTCCCAGAAGCCGGGCTCGACCTTGTCGACGACCCGGATCTCCGACAGCCACTTGAGCGACTTGTAGCCGTACATGGGGGCGACATAGAGACGTACGGGGCCACCGTGCTCCGCGGTGATCGGCCCACCGAGCATGGAGTAGGCGACGATGACGTCGGGCAGGCGCGCCTGGCCGAGCGTGAGGCTCTCGGTGTCCGCGCTCCGTCGTAGGAGCGGAAGGACAGGGCGACCGCGTCCGCCCGGACCCCCGCGAGGTCGAGCAGGTCCGCGAGGCGGACGCCGTCCCAGTGCACGCCGGGGACACGCCATCCTGTCACGCACTGGAAGTCCTTGACGAGGCGCGTCCCTGGCATCGCCTGGAGCTGGTCCAAGGTGAGCAACACAGGGCGCTCGACGAGTCCCGAGATTCGGAGCCTGTAGTCGGCGGGGGCGATGACCGGGAACGAGCCGGTGATCGTGTAGAGCCTGAACCGGTTACCGCCGGGGAGGAAGCCGCCCAACCCCGAGCCGAGGAGCGAGCCGACGGCGCTCTGGATCTTCGCGCCGACCACGACGCCGACGCCCCCGAGCCCTGCCATTGCAAGGAAGACCCGCCGCCCGACTGCCACGTGGCGATCCACTGGAGGCCAGACGACGGTCCGAGGCTCCTGTGGCTCCACGTCCCGAGGATACGGCGCCGCCGTTCTCGTGTCGGCGCGAGCCCGCGATCGCTGCCCCGTGCCCGGTGCGGCGACGTGCTCTCTGGAGTGGCTCAGACGACCCGGAAGTAGAGGAGCAGGCCGATCCCGACGACGACGAGGCCGACGACCGGGACGAGCATCGACCGCACGGTGCGCCCGAAGACGCGCAGGCCACCGAGCACGACGAGCAGCACGCCGACGACGATGCCGACCAACCCGGCGAGATGGTGCTTGTTGACCGTAGCGACGACCAGAGCACCCGTGACCGACCCGTGCATGGCTTACCCCTCCGTCATGGTGCTGGATCCTTGCACTCTAGTTGTGAGCCGTCGCCGTCGCCGCAGCGGGACGTGGGCCAGCAGGCTGGCGTCAGCTGCCGCCGAGCCCGCGCTCGACGACGTCGCCCAGCGAGGGGTCGACCTGGCGCCAGTACTCGACGACGCGGGCACGGATCGCCTTCGTCACTCCGGACGACGCGTGCCCGACGATGTTCGCCGCGAGCCGCTCGCGCTCCGGGCCGCCGAGCACGTCGCGGTAGAGCGCTCCCGCCTGGCCGAAGTCGTCGTCCTCGGCGTGGAGGCTGTAGGCGGCCCGGACGATCTCTCCGCTCGCCTCCCACCCGGGGGCCGCACCGAAGCGACCGGGGTCGGCAGCGGCACCGCCATAGGAGTTCGGAGCGTAGACGGGGTCGCCTGGGTTGTCGTAGCGCATCGAGCCGTCGCGATTGTAGGAGTGGACAGGGGAACGGGGGCGGTTCACCGGGAGCTGAAGGTAGTTCGTGCCGATGCGGTACCGGTGGGCATCGGGGTAGCTGAGCATGCGTCCGAGGAGCATCTTGTCCGGGCTCGGGCCGATGCCCGGGACCATGTTGGACGGTTCGAAGGCGGCCTGCTCGATCTCGGCGAAGTAGCTCGACGGGTTGCGGTCGAGGGTCAGACGCCCGACGGTGACGAGCGGGTAGTCCCCGTGCGGCCAGACCTTCGTGAGGTCGAACGGGTTGAACCGGTAGCTCGTCGCGTCCTCGAAGGGCATGACCTGCACCTTGAGCGTCCAGCTCGGGTGGTCGCCGCGAGCGATCGATTCGTGCAGGTCCCGTAGGTGGGCGTCCGGGTCCTCCGCCGCGACCTGTTTGGCTTCCGCGTCGGTGAAGCTCTCGATTCCCTGGTCCGTGGTGAAGTGGTACTTCACCCAGACGCGCTCCCCGGCGCCGTTGACCCACATGAACGTGTGGCTCCCGTAGCCGTTCTGGTGGCGCCAGGACCGCGGCGTGCCACGGTCGCTCATCAGGATGGTCACCTGGTGTGCCGACTCGGGTGAGAGCGTCCAGAAGTCCCATTGCATGTCGTTGTCGCGCAGGTGGTTGTCGGCCCGCCGCTTCTGGGAGTGGATGAAATCCTGGAACTTTTGCGGGTCCCGGATGAAGAAGACCGGGGTGTTGTTGCCGACGAGGTCGTAGTTGCCCTCCTCGGTATAGAACTTGACGGAGAATCCACGGGGGTCGCGCACGGTGTCCGCTGAGCCGAGGTCGCCCGCGACGGTCGAGAAGCGCACGAGGACCGGTGTCGTCGTTCCTTGCTGGAAGACTTTGGCTCGGGTGAGCTCTCCGACGTCCCCTGTCACCTCGAAGACGCCGAACGCTCCGCCGCCTTTCGCGTGGACGACACGCTCGGGCACCCGCTCGCGGTTGAACTGTGCCATCTTCTCCACGAGGTAGTGGTCGTGGAGGACGATCGGCCCGTCGGGCCCGACGGTGAGGGAGTGCTCGTCGCTCGCGGCCGGGATGCCCGCGTCTCCGGTCGTGTAGGGGTGGCTGCTCGTGGTCATGCTCTTCTGCCTTCCTCTCGTCGTCTGCCCTGCCTTGGACGGTCCGGTCGCCGGTCCGGCTCGCGCGCTGACACGTCGGGCTCGCCCGGCGAGGTGCCGACCGGGAGCCCGTCGCCGCAGGCGGGGCAGAGGCCCCAGTAGGTGACCTCGGCCTCGTCGAGGGCGAACCCGTGGGTCTGCGAAGGCTCGAGGCACGGCGCCACCCCGACGGCGCAGTCGACGTCTGCCACCGAGCCACAACGACGGCAGACGGCGTGGTGGTGGTTGTCGCCGACACGTGCCTCGTAGCGGGCAGGGCTGCCTGCGGGCTCGATCCGGCGGGCGAGGCCTGCGCGCAACCGCGTGT
>DAHXNN010000092.1 GCA_027365385.1 Acidimicrobiaceae bacterium
GCCCACCTGCGCGCTCGGACGCCCACCTCGACCACCTCGTGGCCCGCCGTGAGACGGATGCCGTCGGGCGTGAATGCCACCTGCGTCGGCGCTCCGTCACCGCGGTCGCGTAGATAGGGCACGACGAGGCTGCACGGGAGCTCGCCCACGGACTCGACGAGATGCGCGACGTCGCCCGAAATAGTTGCAGACAAAGAGTAAGATAAATCGTCGACCTGGGCACGCGCGTCCATCTGCCGACCGGAGCAGGAGACCTCCTGGCGCGAGACCGGCCCGAGGGCAGAGAGCGGCCTCAGCTTGCCGTCCTGGCTCCGGTGGGCGATGCCGAGGGCGAGCGCGGTCCGGCCGGACCCCCCGCCAGGACCCGGAGACGCGTCGGGGGCACCGTAGTGGACCTGCCCGCCGAAGCGCAGGCGACGACCGAGACCGCACGTGAGGTCGGCGATGCCCAGCGCGTCGTAGCCGGGCGCCGGGGCCAGGTCGACGTGCAGCGACCAGCCGTCCGCGTGGAGCACCGCCCGGTGGATCGGTGCCGCCTCCACGATGCTCGTCGGTCGGGACCGGTCACGCGGAGCTGTCCCGGCACCTGTGCCGGCACCTGTGCCGGCACCTGTGCCGGCACCTGTGCCGGCGACACGCCCTGCGCCAGGATCGGCGGTCGGGGCGTCGTCGCCGGCGAATCCCGCGAGCACCGCGGTGGCGAGGAAGCCGAGCGCGAGGCTCACGTAGTGCGCGTCCATCGTGTAAGGCTCGTAGCCGACGCGCATGTTCGCCGGTAGGGCGCATTCCACCGGGCTCAGCGTGCCGTCTGGTCGTACGCAGGTCCCGAGGGCGACGAACGCGCGTGCAGCCGCCGCGTCGGCCCTCGACGCGGTCACGGGATCGGACGAGCGCACCAGCCCGGCGACGAGGTGGAAGTAGCAGATCTGTGCCGAAAGTGTCCAGGTCTGCCCGGAGCTGCGGTGTGCGCTCGCGAGCGCTCCGGAGGAGAGCTGCACCGCGAGGCTGCGGCGCACGCCGGTGGCGACGAGGCGCTCGAGCTCCGTCCTCCAGCGGCCCGTGTAGCCGGCGCGGAGGATCTCGAGCAGGTGGTAGCGGGTGAACAGGTCGTAGGAGTTGGGCAGGCCGGGCTCGCGGTAGAAGCCGGCGTCGAGGTCGACGCGCGGCACGCGAGACGCCCGGCCGTCTGTGCCGAGATCCGCTCCTGCGGCCTCCGCCGCGTCGGGGTCGACGTACGGCGCGAGCCACCGGTCGAGGTCGGCGCCCCCGTACGGGGAGAGACCCTGCCCGATGCGGAGCTGCTCGCCGAGCAGCCAGACCGACGCCCAATTGTCGGGCGGTCGCTTCTCGAACACCTCCGGTACGGCGACAGCGGCCACCTGGTCGGCGAGACGGCCGACGTCGTGGCCGAGGCGCGCGAGCAGGTCGAGCCCCCGGAGCAGTGGTGGCCACATGAAGTCGTTGTGGTTGCGGTAGTCCGGGCTGCCGAGGTCCCGCGTGAACGACGACGCCGCGCTGCTGTGCCGTGGCTCGACGAGGGATGCCGCCGTCGCCGCGAGGCCGAGCTCCGCTGCCGTCGCGTAGCTCTGTCGTGCCTCCCCGTCCGCGACGGTGGCGAGCACTGCGTGGACGTACGCGTAGTAGGCCGTGCCGTACTGCGTCGGCTCGCCGAAGACGGGGTCGTGGAGCTCGCCGGAGGGCTGGAGACAGGGCCGCAGCCCGGCAGCGCTTCGACGCAGCAGATCCTCCGCCGGAGCGACATTCGGCACGATCCCACCCCGATCTCTCGAGCGCCCCGCACGAGCGGGTCCCGCCGCTGCTCGACCTAGCGCGTCGAGAGGCTAATCCAGCGCCTCGCACTCGGTCGTCCAGGCACTCGGTCGTCCAGGCACGCGGTCGTCCAGGCACGCGGTCGTCCCGCACTCGGTCGTCCAGGCACTGGACCACTGGGGAGCTCGGGAACAGGCGGTGAGCTCGTGCGTGGGTGCCCGGTCTAGGGTGGAGCCCGTGCTGGTGACGCGAGGCGTGAACGGCATGACGGCGCGGATCGCACGGACAGTCACGTGCGCCGGCCTCCTCGGGTCGACGCGGGTCACGGGGGTCGCGCTCGGCCACGCGGCGAACCAGGCGACGATCGTCTGCATGAGCGCCAACCGTCCGGAGCTCGGGCTCGTCGTGGACGTGGCCCTCGCGCGCCTCGAGGCTCTCGCTCGCACGATGATCCCGCGCGTGAGGACCTGACGGGCCGACAGGTGCCGTCCGGTGGTCCGCCGTGGCGCCGGCCTCGCCGCGCGTCCGGCGTGCGCAGCAGCCCCCAGGGCATGCTCGCGGCGGGACGCATCGTGGTGGGGACGCTCGCGGTGGGCGCCTGCTCGTGGTGGGTGGCGGGGACCCGGCCGTTCTCCTCGTCGGCCTACGTCGCCGTCGGTGCGTCCGCGGCGATGCTTCTCGGTGCGTTCGTCGGGCTGTCCGCCGGGGTCAGCAGCTCGCGCGGCGCGCCTGCCCGATGCCACGAGCGCGGCTCCGTCCCCCGCCCCGGCTCCGTCCCCCGCCCCCGCCCCGGCTCCGTCCCCCGCCCCGTCCGCGTCGCCTGGCTCACCTGGTCGGCGGCTGTCGCCGGGCTCGAGACCGCCGCGCTCGCGCTCGGTGGCCGTTCGAGCGAGCTGCCGACGCTCAGCACGGCGCTCGACCACCTCCTCGCCTGGCACTCGAGCCGGGCGGCGCTCGTCGCGGCGTGGCTCGTCCTCGGCGCAGTGGGGCTCGGTCGTATTGCACGCTCGTCACGCGCCGGGCAGGCGTGACGTGAGCGGGACTGCGCCCTGGATCGCGCTCGCGCTCTGCGCACTCGTGATCGACCTCGCCGCCCGGCGGAGGGGGGGGAGCCGGGCCGGTCTCGGGTCTGTCGTGGCGCTGTTGGCGTCACGACTTCCCGGCCGCGTCGCGCTCGCTGCGCTGTGGGTCTTCGCGGGTATCCACCTGTTCGCCCGCTACACGATCCCGGGTCGCTGATCGCGCCTGGCGAGCCGCTCGCAACGCCGGACGCCGGCCCGGCCCGAGCCGCATCGCGGGCTCGAAGACGACGCAGCGGTCCTTGCCCGCAGACTTCGCCCGGTACATCGCGACGTCGGCGTCGCCGAGGAGCTGCTCCGCCGTCCCGTCCGTGGCGGTCGCGACGCCGATGCTCGCCGCCACGCGATGGTCACGGCCCCGCAGTTGGAACGGCTCGTGCATCGCCTCGGCGAGGCGAGCGGCGACGAGAAGCGCGGCGCCGGGCCGGGACCGCTCGTCGACGAGGACGACGAACTCGTCTCCTCCGAGGCGACCGACCGTGTCCGCATCGCGGGCCGCGCCCGCGAGCCTTGCGCCGACCGCGACGAGCAGCTCGTCCCCGGCACTGTGGCCGAGCCCGTCGTTGATCTCCTTGAAGTCGTCGAGGTCGAGGAAGAGAGCGGCACACGCCCCGCCGTGCCTGCGCGAAGCGGAGAGGAGCTGCGTCGCGCGATCGAGCACGAGCGCGCGGTTGGGCAGGCCGGTGAGCGTGTCGTGGAGCGCCTGGTGGCGCAGCCGCTCTTCGAGCTCCCGGCGCTCGGTGACATCCGCGAGCGAGCCCACGATCCGCCGGGCCGGCACCGGAGCGCCCGGGACGGCGAGCCCGCGGCAGTGCACCCAGCGGGAGTCGCCGTCGCTCAGCACCACACGGTGCTCGCACTCGATCGTCGACGACGATCCGAGCGCGCAGGCGTCGACCGCAGCGGCAAGCTGGTCGCGGTCGTCCGGATGGACGCGAGAGAGCCACCCGTCGGGGCTCGTCTCTAGCAGCTCGTCGTCGCCTGCGACGATCTGCGCGAAGCGCTCGGAGTAGTAGACGCTCCCGGAGTCGAGGTCCCAGTCGAAGAGCCCGTCGCTCGCTGCCCGCGAGGCGAGCGCATAGCGCTCCTCGCTGCGCCGGAGCCGAGTGCTCTGGCTGCGGAGGGTGGAGACGGTCGCGTCGTGCTCGAGAGCGCTCGTGAGCAGCGCCGAGAGCTGGAAGTAGAAGTCACGGCCACTTGCGACCTCGTCCTCGAGCGGTCCGAGCAGCGCGAGGAGACCCCAGTCGGCGCTGCCTGTTCGCAACGGGAGGACGACGGCGACCTCGCCGTCGGCGTGCCGGACGAGATCGAGGAAGGATCGCGGCGGGAACGACGTGACGTCCACGGGAGACCGGGACACGGCCGAGGTGGTCTTGTCGGTGCCGTAGAGGCTCGCGACCTCGAGCGTCCCGCCATCGGGCAGAGCATCGGTGGGCAGAGCGTCGGTGGGCAGAGCGTCGGTGGGCACAGGCCCGGCAGCGGCCCCGTCCGCCGATCCATCTGCCCGCCAGAGCCCGAGGCAGGCGACGCGCACCGTGGTCCGTGACAGGAAGCCGAGCGCTCTCGGGTCGTGCTCGTGGCTGCGGAGCAGCTCGATGCTCATCCGGTACTCGTCGCGCAGGGACTCCGACAGACGCTTCGCCTCGAGCGCCGTCACACGTCCGTGGGCCGCGGTGAGCGCGAGGCCAAGGTCCGCGACCACCCGGGCCCGTGCGAGCTCGTCCGCAGGGCACTCGGCGTCGAGCGAGATGGCGTAGTCCCAGACGCAGTGGACAGCGTCGCGGACGCGTTCCCACCGGCCTGCGGTCCCGCAGAGCAGATCTGCTATCGAGTCCAGGCGCTCCGCCGTCGCCTGCCGGGGCATCGCGAGGATCCCTGCGACATCGGTGGTTGCCGTGTCGAGACCTGTGAGGCCGTCGCTCTCCCCACCGGTGGCGAGCACTCGCCACAGGCCGCCGCGGAGCCGCTCGAGCGGGGAGCCCGTCTTGTCCGGCGAGGGATCGGGTCGGTCGTCATTCGAACAGCCACACGACTCGCGCACCACGAACGACGTCGGGACGCGGTGGCGCCTTGCGGGCACCTCCTCGCCGGCGAGCGCGGAGAGGAGGAGGTCGAGAGCGGTCTTGCCGACACCGGCGACGTCTTGGCGGACGCTCGAGAGCGCAGGGCTGAGCGCGGCACCGGCCTCGGTGTCGTCGAAGCCGACGACCGCCTGGTCGCGCGGGAGGACGAGCCCGGCTGCGGAGAGGGTCCGCATGACGCCGACGGCGTTGAAGTCGGTCGCTGCGACGAGCGCGGTCGAGGGCAGCCCGGCGGCGAGCATCGCCCCGCCAGCGCAGTCGCCACCGGACTCGACGTTGTCGCCTGTGTCGTAGAGGAGGTGCTCGTCCGGCTCGACCCCGTGGGCGAGGAGCGCGTCGCGGTAGGCCTCGTGCCTCTCCCGGATGTCGTGCTGGGCGAGGTTGCCCGCGAAGGCGATCCTCCGGTGGCCGTGGTGGAGCAGGTGCCGCACCGCCTCTTCGACGCCGGACCGGTTGTCCGGCGAGACCACAGGGCACGCGAATCCGTCCACCTCGTGCGAGACCATGACGATCGCCTTGCCAGCTCGGCGAAGTGTGTGCAGGTAGCTGGCGTCGACCGCGTTGACGATGACGATCGCGCCGTCGAGCTGCGCCCAGGCGACGTGTCTCGAGATCTCGGGTACGGGATGGTCGAGGTCCCGGCTCGCGTCGAGGGTCTGGATGCCGACGACGACTGCGCCGGCGCCGGCGGCCCGGTGACGTATGCCGCGCATGATGCCGGCGAAGTAGGTCCCGGCGAGGAGTGGCGAGAAGACCGCGACGGTGGGGCCGGGACCCGCAGGACGGCACGCAGCAGGTCCGGGCGCGAGGTCCGCGCTAGTGGCGGGCACGTGCCTGTCCTCGCCGCCGCGGCGTTCGCGACGCTTGCCGCCGGTGGTGTGTTCGGGTCGCAGGCACAGACGGACCTAACGGTGACGCTGCCAGCTACTTTGAGCGTGTGCCGTGACGGCGGCCGCCGTCGGGCGGGCATCGCGATCTCAAGCTCGGCAGAGCACCTCGCCGTGGAGCACGGCGAACCACCCGTCGGGCTCGGCGGACCACCTGCGCCACGCTCCGGCGAGGTCCTGCAGGTCCTCGGCCGAGCACAGACCGCGCTCGAGGAGCTGGGTGGCGAGCGCGGACGACGTCACCCGGTCCGCCCAGAGCCCGCCCCACCAGCGACGCGTGTCGTCGGTCGCGAAGCACCACACCGACGCCGAGGGCGTGACGTCGGCGAAGCCTGCGGCACGGGCCCAGGAGAGCAGGTGCCGACCACCGTCAGGCTCGGCGCTGTTGCCCCGTGCGACCTCGCAGTAGAGCGCGAGCCACCGGTCGAGCACCGGGTTCGCCGGACACCAGGTCATCGCCGAGTAGTCGCTGTCCCGCGCGGCCACGATGCCGCGGGGACGGCAGACGCGACGCATCTCGGCGAGCGCGTCGACCGGCCGCTCGAGGTGCTGGAGGACCTGGTGGGCGTGGACGACGTCGAACGACGCGTCCGGGAATGGCAGCGCGTAGCAGTCCGCGACCTCGAAGTGCAGCCCTGCAATGCCCGACCCGCCTGCAGCGCCCGACGTGCGAGCCGTGCCCTCGAGCGCTGCCTTGCCATGCGCCGCGGCACGTGCGATATCGACGACCTCTGCGGCGCGGTCGACGCCGACGACGCGACCCGAGGGGAGCCGCCGGGCGAGGTCGACGGTGATCGTCCCCGGGCCGCAGCCGACGTCGAGCAGCTCGTCGGTGGGTCGGAGGTGGGGGAGCAGGTAGGCGGCCGAGTTCTCCGCGTCACGCCAGCGGTGCGAGCGCAGCACGCTCTCGTGGTGGCCGTGGGTGTAGACGTGGTCGCTCACGAGCGCTCCTCCTCCTCACCGCGTCCCGCTAGCTGCCCCGGCCACCCCGGCCAGCCGACGAGGTGGTCGAGCGGGCCGCGGCCAGCACCGAGATGCCAGCTGCTCGCCGCCGAGATCGCCGCGCTCACGTAGCGCTTCGCGAGGCCGATTGCGTCGAGAGGCTCGTGGCCGAGTGCGAGCGCCGCCGCGATGGCTGCAGACAACGTGCATCCAGTGCCGTGGTTGTTCGCCGTCGGGACCATCGGTGCGGTCAGCTCGACCAGGACCTCGCCGTCGAAGACGACGTCGACGGCGTCGGGTCCGCCGAGGTGCCCGCCCTTCACGACCGCATAGCGAGCGCCGAGGTCGTGAAGCGCGCGGGCCGCGTCGCCCATCGCCGCGCGGCTCGCCACCTCGTGGTGGAGGAGCACCTCTGCCTCGGGGAGGTTGGGCGTGACGACGAGCGCATGGGGGAGCAGGCGGAGGTAGGCGGCGACCGCGTCACCCTCCAGCAGCGCGGCGCCGGAGGAGGACACCATGACCGGATCGACGACGAGCGGCGGCAGGCCGCCCCCTCGCGCCCGCTCGGCGATCGTGTCGACGATCTCGAGGGTCGCGAGCATGCCTGTCTTCGCGGCGCGGACGTCGAAGTCGCCGAGCACCGCGTCGACCTGCGCGTCGACGAGCGCGGGCGCGAGCGCGAGGACGGCGTGCACGCCCGTCGTGTCCTGCGCGGTGACAGCAGTCAGCGCGAGCGTGCCGAAGACGCCGAAGGCCGCGAAAGTCCGCAGGTCAGCGGCGATGCCCGCCCCGCCGCCGGAATCGCTCCCTGCGATCGTGAGCGCCACCGGAGGCGTTGGTCGACCGGGTGGGCTGTCGCCCGTCACCTTGTCGCTCCGTGGCCTGTCACCGGGGCGGGCGCAGGTCCGCGAGCCCGGCGAACGAGCTCGAGGGCTCGGCGTGGTAGCGCCGA
>DAHXNN010000103.1 GCA_027365385.1 Acidimicrobiaceae bacterium
AGCCGTCCAGCGCAACAAGGTGCGCCGGCTCGCGCCGTCGGTCGGCCTGTGGCAAGGTGTCGACAGGCTCGAGGAGGGTGAGGCCATCGCACGCGTAGCGCCGGGTGCGCAGGTGCTCGTCGAGGTCGACGTGACCGGGGCGCCCGGGCGCGGTGGTGTCGAGCCCGGGTCCGTCGGGTCGCTCGTCGACGGGCTCGGCCACCTCGGTCTCGACGTACGGGGGCTCATGACCGTCGCTCCGGCCGGAGACGGCAGGGCGGGCGAGTCCTTCGCGCTCGTCGCCCGCCTCGTCGCCGACCTGGGGCTCGCGGAGGCGTCGATGGGCATGAGCGACGATCTCGAGGACGCGGTCGCGAACGGCTCGACGATGGTGCGTGTCGGGCGGGCGTTGCTCGGTCCGCGCCCGCACCGTGCTTCGGTGCCACAATAGGGTGCGCTCAGGAGGGTAGTGATGGCATCGTTCATGGACAAGGCACTCGGCTATCTCGGTCTGAAGGACGTCGAGGACGACGATCTCTACGGTGGTGAGTACGACGACGAGATCGACGAGCGGCTGCCGCAGCGCTTCGCGCACACGGTGTACCCCGACTCGGACCACGAGGAGCAGTCCGAGCGCGCCGCACAGGGCGGCACCGTCCGGCCGCTCGTCTCGGCGACGCGGGAGCCCGTGAGCGTGGCGCACCAGGCGTCGCCCGTCCGCCCCCTCGCCGGTGCGCGCAACGCGACGGCCAAGGTGCACGTCGTCGCCCCCGCTCGCTTTCCCGACGCGCAGGAGATCGGGGACCTCGTGAAGCAGAGCCATCCCGTGATCGTCAACCTCCAGCTGTCGGAGCGGGACCTCTCGCGCCGGATGATCGACTTCTGCTCCGGCCTGACCTACGCGCTCGGTGGGTCGATGGAGAAGGTTGCCGACCAGGTCTTCCTCTTGACACCGTCGAACGTCGAGGTCTCTCCGGAAGAGCGGATGCGCCTGCAAGAGCGTGGACTCTTCCATTCCTGAGCCTCCCGTCGAGCGGGGTCTGGCGGTCGCTGCCGTGCGAGACACACCAGCGTGGTGGAAGGATCGACGCCTGTGATCTTGCGCATCGTGGTCGACGTCATCCAGGCCTACATCGTCCTGCTCTTCGCGCGGCTCATACTGTCGTGGTTTCCGATGAGCCCCTGGTCTCCGTGGGCCAAGGTCGTCGGTGCGCTCGCCCGCGTCACCGATCCCGTCCTCACGCCGATCCGCCGGATCCTGCCACCACTGCGCGTCGGCGGCGCAGCGATCGACCTCTCGCCCATCGTCTTGTTCTTCGCGCTCGAGGTCGTTCTGAGCATCTTGCAGGTGCGCTGAGCCCCTCCGACGCACACCGAGCGTCGCCGCGCGAGATCCGGTCACAGGTATCCGCGGTTTCCCCGTATCACGGCGCTACCATCACCGCATGGAGATCTCCGGCAAGGTCCTGCGCGAGGTCGAGTTCCGCGACCGTCTTCGCGGCTACGACACCGACGAGGTCGACGAGTTCCTCGAAAAGGTCGCCGTCGCGGTCGACGAGATGCATGCGGAGCTCTCGCGGCTCGCGGCGCGGGAGCCCCTCGCGCCCGGCCGTCGCGACGAGCTGCCGTCGTCCGACGAGGAGAGCATCCGCAAGATGCTCGTGCTGGCCCAACGCACGGCGGACCTCGCCGTCGGCGAGGCGCGCGAGGAGGCGGAGCGGCTGCTCGCCGAGGCGCGTTCGCAGTCCGACGCGATGCTCGCCCAGGCACAGGAGGCGGTCCGGCGGATGCGCGAAGACGCCGAGAGGGAGGTCAACGAGCGTGTCGGCCGGCTCGAAAGCGAGCACGAGCGCCTCGAGGGAGGGATCCGATCCCTCTCGTCGTTGCTCGAGAGCGAGAAGGCCCGTCTCACGGAGGGTTTGACCGCGGCACTGCGGTTCGTCGACGATACGCTCGCCGTCCCCACCGAGCTCGCCGCCGCGGCGGAGGCCAGCAGGCCGACGGAGCGCCGCGAGCCCGACGTCTGGCGTGGCCAGCCCGCGGTCGACGCGGGCGAGGGTTCGCCGGGTCCCCGGGGTGGAGCGCGCAGCGACGGCGCGGGAGCTCCGCAGCTCGTCCGCGAGGTCCCCGACGTCGAGGCACAGATCAGCGCGGATGCCGCGAGCGCAGTCAGCCGGGACGAGCCGGCAGTCGAGCGGAGCCGATTCAGCGCGTCGGAGCTTTCGGGTCTCGCTCCCGCCATCGAAGCCGACGAGGAGCTCTGGGCCCGTTGGGCGGCGGGAGGCGGGCTGCCACCGACAGAAGCCCGCACCGAGGCCGTCTCCAGGATCCCCGCCCCACCGCGTCTCGACCGCCGACCGGCAGGCGGGCGTGGTGGGAACACCGGCCGGCCGGGCGACGCACCTCCGTCCGCCTGACGGGCGGGACGCGCCTCGGTCAGGTGGCCGGCATCTCGGCCCGGCGCAGCCGGACGGTGACCGTGCTCCCGTTGCCGAGGAGCTCGTCGACCTCGTAGTAGCCGGGAGCGATCGTCGCCGTGCCGAGCGGCTCTCCGGGAACGGCCAGCGTCTGTGCCCGGATCTCACGTTCCCAGCGTGGCGTCCTCCCGCCGTCCTCCCACAGTGCGAGCTGGGCGACCAGGTCGTCGCCGAGGCCGAGCTCGAGATCGATGCGGTCGTCGATGTCGAGACCCGCGTCCTTGCGGGCCTGCTGGACCACTCGGATGACGTCGCGAGTGCACCCTTCGGCCGCGAGCGCCGGGCTGACGGCGGTATCGAGCGCGACGACTCCGCGGTCTCCCGGGAGCACGCGGCTCGAGGACTCGTCGGCAGGCCGCAGGCGGAGCACGTACTCCCCGTCCGCGAGAGCAACGCCACCTGCTACGACGCCTTCCGCGTCGTTCGTCCAGTCACCCCGGCGGACCGCGGCGATGACGTCTTGGGTGCGCGGTCCGAGCCGGGGCCCGAGGGCGGACGGCACGACCGAGAGAGCGGTCGAGGCGTAGGACGCGAGGTCGTCGCTCAACTCGACGTGCTTGACGTTGACCTCGTCGGCTACCAGGTCGGTGAAGCCCTCGAGCGACGCCGCGGACGGCGAGGCGAACGTCAATCTGTGCAAGGGGAGCCGGGCTCGCAGGCCGAGCGACTTACGGACCGAGTGTCCCGCCGAGCACACGGCACGGACGAGGTCCATCGACTCGACGAGGACGGGGTCCTCGGGGAGCTCGGCCGGGTCGGGCCAGTCGGTGAGATGGACGCTACGCTCGCCGGTGAGCCCGCGGTAGACCTCCTCGGACAGCATCGGCAGCAGGGGAGCGGTGACTCTCGACAACACGGTGAGCACGGTGTGCAGCGTGTCGTACGCATCGTGCTTGTCCTTGTCGGCGGCGCCACCGTCGTTGACGAAGGCCCGCCAGAAGCGGTCCCGGCTCCGTCGCACGTACCAGTTCGTCAAGGCATCGAGGAAGCCGGTGACTGCAGTGGTCGCGCGCGGAAGGTCGTAGGCGTCGAGCGCCGCGCCGACCTGCTCGACGAGGATCCGCGTCTTCGCGAGCGCGTAGCGGTCGAGGCGTCCCTGCTGGTCTGTGCGGAATGTCCCGGTCACCTCGTCGGAGCGCGCGTAGAGCGCCAGGAAGTACCAGCTGTTCCAGATCGGGTTGAGGACCTGGCGGACAGGCTCGGCCATGGCGTCGTCGTCGACGACGACGTCGAGACCGCGCAGCACCGCGGAGGAGAGGAAGTACCACCGCATCGCGTCCGCTCCCCGGCGGGCGAAGAACTCGTCCGGATCGGGGAAGTTACGGAGGCGCTTCGAGAGCTTGCGGCCGTCGTTGCCGAGCACGACGCCGTGGGCGATGCAGTGCGAGAAGGCTGGCCGGTCGAACAGTGCCGTGGCAAGGACGTGCAGGTTGTAGAACCAGGCACGAGCCTGGCCGACGTACTCGCAGATGAAGTCGGCCGGGAAGTGCGCCTCGAACCGCTCGGCGTTCTCGAATGGATAGTGAAGCTGGGCGAAGGGCATCGAACCGGACTCGAACCAGCAGTCGAGGACGTCGGTGACGCGGCGCATCGTGGAGTGACCCGTCGGGTCGTCGGGGTTGGGCCGGGTGAGCTCGTCGACCGTCGGCCGGTGCAGGTCCGCCGGCCGCACGCCGAAGTCCCGCTCGATCTCGTCCAGGCTGCCGTAGACGTCGACGCGTGGCCAGGCGGGATCGTCGCTCTTCCAGACCGGGATCGGGGCACCCCAGAAGCGATTGCGGGAGATCGACCAGTCCCGTGCCCCTTCGAGCCACTTGCCGAACGCGCCGTCGCGGACGTGGGCCGGGTACCACTCGATCTGCTGGTTGAGCTCGATCATCCGCTGCTTGACGGCGGTGACCTCGATGAAGAACGACGAGACCGCCCGGTAGATGAGCGGGGTGTCGGTCCGCCAGCAGTGCGGGTAGGAGTGCGCGTACTCCTCCCTGCGCAGGAGGTGCCCCGACGCTGCGAGCCGTGCGGCGACGAGCTCGTTCGCGCTGAAGACGTGGACGTCCTCGAGGTCGGGCACTCGGCTGTCGAAGCGACCCCGGTCGTCGACGGGGCAGACGACGGCGATGCCGTTCGCCTCGCAGATGCGCTGGTCGTCCTCGCCGAAGCCCGGCGCCATATGGACGATCCCTGTGCCCTCCTCGGTCGTGACATGGTCGCCGGCGAGGACGGCGAACGCGTTCTCGCTGCCGGCGAAGTAGTCGAACAGGGGCGCGTAGTGGCGCCCGACGAGCGTCGAGCCGCGTAGCGTCCCGAGCACCTCGGCGCCCGCGAGCTCCTCGGCGTACGAGTCGAGCCGTGCGGAGGCGAGGACGACGCGCGTGCCGTCGAGGTCGACCACCGTGTAGTCGAGGTCGGGTCCGACCGCCAGCGCGAGGTTCGACGGGAGCGTCCAGGGGGTCGTCGTCCATGCGAGCAGCCGGAGCGGTCCGGCGAGCAGGTCGCCGCCGCCACCGTTCCCTCCTCCGCTCACGTCGCCCGTCGCGAGGAGGTCGAAGCCGACCGTGACGGCGGGGTCGACCCGCTCGCGGTAAGCGTCGTCCTGGCGGGCCTCGGAGACCGACAGGGGGGTCTCGCACTCCCAGCAGAACGGCTGGACCTTGAAGCCCTCGTAGACGAGGCCGCGGTCGTAGAGCGTCTTGAAGGCCCACAGGACGCTCTCGGTGTACGAGAGGTCCATCGTCTTGTAGCTGTGCTCCATGTCGACCCAACGAGCCTGGCGCGTGATGTAGTGCTCCCAGGCCTCGGTGTAGCGCATGACCGACGTGCGGCAGTGGTCGTTGAAGCGCTCGATCCCGAGCTCGGTGATCCGCTGGCGACCCGAGACGCCGAGCTCCTTCTCCGCCTCGACCTCCGCGGGCAGCCCGTGGCAGTCCCAGCCGAAGCGCCGCTCGACCCTGCGGCCCCGCATCGTGCGGTAGCGGGGGATCGCATCCTTGACGAAGCCCGTCAGGAGGTGGCCGTAGTGGGGCAGGCCGTTCGCGAAAGGGGGACCGTCGTAGAAGACGAAGTCTCGGTCGTCCTGGCGCTGGTCGACCGAGGCTGGGAAGGTCGCGTCCCGTGCCCACGAGGCGAGCACGGATTCCTCGATCTCGGGGTAGCTCGGCTGTGCGGCAACCTCCGGATAGTGGTGCGGCCGGCCGTTGTCGTCCATGGCCCTACAGTATGCGGACATGGCCGACGACCTGTTCGACGTGGAGCCACGTGCCGCTGTGCCCGCCGTGAACGGCGCGGCGCCCGGCGCCGGATCGTCCGGCGCGCTCCCGGCCGGGCAGGATGCGATCGTGCTGCGCCTACACGTCCAGCCGGGCGCCGGGAGGGCAAGCGTGGCCGGTCGGCACGGCGACTCCCTCCACGTCCGCGTCGCGCCCCCGCCCGCCGACAACAGGGCGAACGAGGCGTGCGTCGCCTTCGTGGCCGACCTGCTCGACGTCAAGTCCGCCCAGGTCGCGATCGTCGGTGGCCCGAGAAGCAGGGAGAAGCGTGTCCGCGTGGAGGGCGTCGACGTCGCGGCCGCGCGTGCGGCGATCGCCGGCGCGCTCGACCGCGCGGGGACCTCCGGCGGCTCGACCCGCTCGAGGGGAAATCGGGGCGCGCGCTGAGCTCCCCCCGACTGTTGGACCGCCAGCCTGCGAGAGCAGCTGGCGGAGGCGTCTCGACGGTGGGCCGGCGATCGGTTATCGTCGCGCTCTCTCGTCCCGAGAGGAGCTGCTGAGCACGATGCCCCGCACTACGACCTCCGCCGACGCGAGCGGCGAGGCGACGAGCGTAGATGGACTGCCGTCCGTCGACGTGAGCGCGCCGCCCGCCGCCGCACCCGCGAAGCCAGCACGAGCGCGCAAGGCGGTGGCAAAGGAGCCGGCGCAGCCAGTCGAGCCGATCGAGGACGTGCCACCCCCTGGCGCGCCGGCCAGCTACGCGGGCGACCAGGAGCTCATCGAGCGGCAGCGCGTGCTGCTTGTCGAGGAGCGGGCGACGTACATGGAGCAGGCGCAGAGCCTGCGCGCGGAGGCCGAGTCGCTTGTCGAAGAGATGGAGCCCGGGGACATCCAGTTCGACGAGGAGTCGGGCGAGGGTGGGACGGTCACCGTCGACAGGGAGCGAGACCTCGCTCTCAGCGCGCAGGCTCTGGCAGCGGTCGAGGAGATCGACGACGCGCTCCGCAAGATCGAGCGCGGCACCTACGGGATCTGTGAGAGCTGCGGCGAGCTGATCCCGAGCGCCCGGCTGGAGGCGCTGCCGTACGCTCGGCTGTGCGTCGCGTGCAAGAGCGGAGGGCTGTCCCGACGTTGAGCGAGGGCGGGGGCAGTCCGGTCCTTGCCGGCCGCGGGCCCCGGCTCGCCGTCGTCCTCGCCGTGACGGCTGCCGTCGTCGTCGTAGATCAGGTCACGACGACTCTGGCGCTCGAGAAGCTTGCCGCCGGTCCTGTGCACGTCCTCGGGCCGTTGCGCCTCGAGCTCGCGTTCAACAGCGGCGTCGCCTTCTCGCTCGGCAGCGGGCTCACGGTGCCCATCGTCCTCGTCGTGCTCGTCCTCGTGGTGCTCCTCGTGCAGCGTGCGCGGGGCGCGCCGAGCGCCGGGGTGGCCGTGGCGATCGGTCTCGTGCTCGGGGGGGCCCTCGGAAACCTCGCGGACCGGCTGTTTCGCGCAGAGGGCGGTGCGGTCGTCGACTTCGTGCGCGTCGGGTTCTGGCCCACGTTCAATGTCGCCGACGCCTCGATCGTCGTCGGCGGCGTGCTCCTCGCGATCTCGTACTGGCGCCACCCCCATCCCCACCGCGTGGACGTGTCGCGTCGCCGGGCCGGTGCGCGTTGAGCACCGATGCAGGCGACCC
>DAHXNN010000115.1 GCA_027365385.1 Acidimicrobiaceae bacterium
CCTCTGCCCGGACGATGTCCGCGAACTCGGCCAAGAGCCGGGCGAGCTCCGGCAGGTTCTCGTAGCGGGCGAGCCGCTCGACCCGCCGGTAGGACTGGGTCGCGTCGAGCTCCATCGCCGAGACCGTGTCGCAGAACTGGCGCCGGAAGTCGTCGAAGCTCGCGACGCCGAGCTCGTCGAGCAGGTCCGGGCGCAGGTAGCGGGCAAAGGCCCACAGCTCTGCGACGGTTTTCGAGATCGGCGTGCCTGTCGCCTGGATGCACTGGCGAGACGGGTGTGCCGTGCGCAGGTAGGACAGCTTGACGTCCAGGTCGAATGCCCGCTGGCTGCCCTTGCCGACCGCGACGCCGCGTAGCCCGCTCACACAGGAGTGGATCTCTGCGTTCTTGAACTCGTCCGCCTCGTCGACCAGAAGCAAGTCGACCCCGGCCTGATCGAAGTACATCTCGTGCTCGTCCTGTCGCGCACCGAGACGGCCCTCCATCTCCGAAAGGCGCGCCTCGTGGCTCGCGATTCGCTTCTCGATCTTTTTCACCGCGACCCGCCCCGCGTCGCGCACCTCGCCCGAGCCGAGAGCTGTGAGCTCGTCGCGCAGCTCCGCGATCTTCTCCCGGCGGTACTCCGCCTCGATCGCCGGTGAGACCGGCCAGCGCGTGAAGGACGAGTGCGTGATCACGATCGCGTCGTAGTCGTGACTGCGGACACGGGCGGCGAACAGCGCACGGCTCTTCGGGCTGACGTCCTCCTTGTCGATCACAAGGACCTCCGCCGCGGGGTAGAGCCGGACGACGTCTGTCGCGAACTGGCGGAGCATGTTGTTCGCGACGACGAACATCGGCCGGGCAATGAGACCGAGCCGCTTCTGCTCCATCGCGGCGACGACCATGACCGCTGTCTTGCCGGTGCCGACCTCGTGCCAGAGCCCGGTCTTGCCCGACAGCACCGCCCGCGCGATCGCCGCCTTTTGGTGCGGTCGGAGAGTGAAGTCGCTCGACAGATCCGGAGCCGGGATCTCGATGTCACCATACGGGCGGGCAACATAGGAGTTGAACGTGTCGTTGTAGCTCCGCAGCGCTGCTGCCGAGCGCTCGGGGCTCTCCCGCAGCAGTCAGTCGTCGAAGGCCTCGACGAGGAGCTGTGCCTTTTCGATCCAGGCCTGGGTCACATCTGCGAGCACGACGGGCCGCCCGTTCCCGTCCTCACCGTGCACGACGGGCGACTTCGCGTTCAGCGCGTGCTGGAGGATCGCTATAACGTCCATCTCCCGCGTACCGAACTCGTGACCGGCCCGCAGGCTCATCGTCAGTCCCGTCCTCCCCGAGCTAGCTGAACAGGTCCGGCGACGCGGCTCCCGGTAGCGCGTCGACCGCCAGGCCGCGCGCGAGCGCCCAGACGGGTGGAGCGCTAGGGCGACGAGCCCGCCCCGGACCGCGCCGGCTCTCGCAACCGCGCCGACGGGATCGGGATCGCCCATCGGCGCTACGAGCGCTCTCCCGACGGCCGGGGCCCGTCCCCGGACTCGAGCTCGGCGAGCAGGTCCCGGGTCTCGACGAGCGACGACGTGAGGACATTCCTCGCCGCGTCGAGCAGGTCGAAGAGCACCGGGTTGCTCACCGAGTAGAGGACGCTCGTCCCGTTCTTGCGTGCCTGGACGAGGTTTGCCCGTCGCATGATGCCGAGCTGCTGGGAGAGGTGGGAGGATTCGATCCCGACAGCAAGGACGAGGTCGCCAACGGATCTCTCCCCGTCGCGCAGGACCTCCAGGATCCGGATGCGCGCGGGGTGGCCGAGCGTCTTGAACAGCTCGGCCTTGACCTGGTGGATCGGCGTCGTCACGACGGCCACTCGCCCTCTCGCGAACCCGCGGCACGACCCGTCGGCAGCGTGGCGCCCGGGCCGGCGGCGAATGCTAGCTGTCTCGCCAGAGCGCCAGCCATCCACCACCCATGCGGCCGCCCCGCCGTTGCGGCGCTCACAGGTCGTTTCCCGCATACGAGAGGTTGAAGCTCTTGTTCGCGAGCGGGAAGTCCGGGACGATCGTGTCGGCGAGCGCTATCGACAGCGCCGGCCAGGTGAGGAACGACGGGTCGACGATCTTCACCCGAGTCAGCCTTCCTGCTCCGTCGAGCTCCACCCGGTGAACGACGCTTCCCCGCCAACCCTCGACGATGCCCGACCCGTGGCTCGCGCCGGCCCCACCCGGCCGGGCGCCGGACACCGACAGCCGACCGTCTCGACAGACGAGGCTCGTGAGCAGCGACAGCGAGGCGACCACCTCGTCGCAACGAACACGGAACCTAGCGAGCACGTCACCGGCATCGTCGTGCGCCGGGCCGAAGCCCGCCGGTGGATCGACGAATGGGTGGGCCACGCGCGCGTCGAGAATCAGACCGGAAGCCCGCGCGACGACGCCGAGCACGCCGATCTCCTCGGCCTCGCGGCGGCCGAGCACAGCGGTCCCGAGGAAGCGGTCCATCACGACGGCGCTCCCCGTCGCCAGGTCGACGACCTCGCGGAAGCGCTCGCCTATCTCGCGCAGCTCGTCGAGGGTCGGTAGCCTGCGCAGCTCTGCACCCCCGACAACCACGCCGCCACGGAGCAGCCTGTGGCCCGTCACCTCCGCGTTCAGCCGGAGGAGCCGCTCACGCAAGGTGAGAGCGCGCGCGTTCGCCAACCCGAAGCCGACGTCATTGCACATCGCCCCGACGTCTGCCACGTGGTTGTAGAGGCGCTCCAGCTCGACGAGCACCGCCCGCAGCTCACCGGCTCTCGCGGGGACGTCGATGCTGCACGCCTCTTCGACCGCCAGGCAGTAGGCGAGACCGTGGCCGACCGCACTGTCGCCGGAGACCCGCTCGGCGAGCTCCATCCCGTGCCGCACGTCGCGGCCTTCGAAGAGGCGCTCCACCCCCTTGTGGGTGAACCACAGGCGCGCCTTCATCCGCACGATCGTCTCGCCGACGACGGAGAACCGGAAGTGTCCGGGCTCGATGACCCCGGCATGGATCGGACCGACCGGTATCTCGTAGACACCACGCCCTTCGACCTCGACGAACGGGTACGGGCTGGCGTCGTCGACCATCGCCGGGGCTCGGCTCGCGTCGTGGCGCATCGGATACCACCCCGTCGGCCAGTGTTGGTGGAGCACGAGACGTCGTGGCATGGGATGGCCGAGCGGCTCTATTCCGAACAGGTCACGCATCTCGCGCTCGAAGCGGCTCGCCGGGAACGAGAGCGCAGCGAGCGACGGAACTGTCGGCTCGCGGCGGTCGAGCTCCACGTGGACCTCGACGCGTCTGTCAGGAGGCCCACTCGTGAAGAGATAGACGACACGAAGTGGCCCGGGGGCGTCGTGCGCACCGACTAGTGCCAGCCGACTCCCGCTCGCTAGCAGCGATGCTGCCGCGCCAGCCAGCTCTCCGGACGACAGCTGCAACACCGTGCGGCCGGCGCCAGCCCCGGGGCCGAGCTCCCCACGAAGGACGTGGCGGCTCACAGCGCCACCGTCTTGGCTGCAGCTCGCAGGAGCGGAGCAAGCGGCCACGCGAGCACGCCGAGGAGCGCGCAGGCGACGAGTGCCGAGACGAGCGGCACGACCACGATCCCCGGCGTCCTCGACGCGTGCTCCCCCGGACCGACCGGACCGAGGAGCAGCTGGCGCCCGTGAGAGGTCATCGCGGCGAAGACCACCACCATGCACGCGAGAGCGACGCCCGCGGCCCAGCCGAGCCCGACCTCGACCTCGGCACGGATCATGCCGAGCTCGCTCACGAACAGGCTGAACGGTGGCAGGCCGAGAAGAGCCACGAGTGCGAGCCCGAAGATAGCGCCGAGCGCCGGACGCCGGGCCAGGAGGGCACGCACCTCTCCGATCTCGCTCGTCCCCTCGCTCGACAGGATCTCGCCCGACGACAGGAACAACACGGCCTTGGTCAATCCGTGTCCCAGGACGTGCAAGAGAACTGCTGCGATCGCCAGCGGCGTGCCTGCCGCCGCGCCGAGCGCGATGAGACCCATGTGCTCGATGCTCGAGTACGCGAGCATCCGCTTGTAGTCGTGTTGGGCGATCAGCAGCGACGCCGCGACGACGAGCGAGAGCAGTCCCACGATCACGAGCAGCAAGCGGGGGAAGCCTGGACCGAGCGCACCGTCCGCCACGGCCTTGAACCGCAGCAGCGCGTAGAACGCGACGGTCAGGAGAACTCCCGACATGAGAGCGGAGACCGGAGCGGGGGCCTGGCTGTGGGCGTCGGGGAGCCAGCTGTGCATCGGGGCGAGACCCACCTTCGTGCCGTAGCCGAGCACGAGCAGCGCCGTCGCGAGCCGCATCACCCCGCGGTCGAGATGGTGCGACTCGGCCACGAGCGACGTCCAGTCGAGACTTGCAGGCGCGTGTACGTAGGAGCCCGCGTGCAGTGCGGCGAGATAGACGAGCACGGTGCCGAGGAATGCCGTCGCGATACCGACCGAGCAGATGGCTATGTACTTCCACGATGCCTCGAGGGCCTTGCGGGTGCCGCGGTGACCGACGAGGAATGTGGTCGCGATCGTCGTCGCCTCGATCGCCACCCACGTCAGCGCGAGATTGGCTGCCAGGACTGCTAGCAGCATCGCAGCCAGGAACGCTTGGACCAGGACGCCGTAGAGCGAGGCATGACGACGGCTGCAGTGGCCGGCTTCGATCTCCGCGGCGAGGTAGCGCACGCTCTGCCAGCAGGCCAGCGTGCCCACCAGCCCGACGACCAGGACCATGACGGCGCTGAGCGCGTCGACTCGCAACGCGCCGTCGAGGGTGGTGACCGAGGAGCCGTGGAGCACCCTCGTGGCAAGTGCTGCCCCGCATGCGGACACGACCACCATCGCCCAGCACCCGAGCCAGCCGATCGACCGGCGCCACGGGACGAGCCCCGAGCAGATGCTCGCGACGAGGGGTGCGACGAGGACGGCGAGGACGAGCATCAGTCGTGCAGCTCCTGGAGCTCGTCGAGGTCGAGCACCCCGTAACGGGAGCGCATCTCGGAGCCGAGCACCCGGAGCACCACGACGACGAGAAGGACGTCGAGGGAGGCACCGAGCTCGACGACGAGCGGAAAGCCGCCCGTGGCGAGGAACGCGACGAGCGCGATCCCGTTGTCGACCAGCAGGAGCCCGACGATCTGCGAGACCGCCTTCTTCCGGACCGCCATCGCGAGCACGCCGATCAGCACCGTCGCCAGTCCGAGTGGGACGAGTCGCCCGGTGGTCGTCGGGACGAGCGCGACGACCGGGCCCGAGACCGCGAAGGCGAGCAAGGTGAGCGCGCCGGCCGCCACGAGCGACGCTGGTACGTTCACGAGCGGCGAGAGCTCACGGCTCGTCGGACCGCGTGGGACGACGCGCATCAAGACCGCAGGTATTGCTGCGCCCTTCTCGCCGACGACCACGAGCGACACTACGACGAGCGCGCCGTCGTGCTGGCGCAAGCCGAGGAAGAGCGCGACGCCACCGAGTGCGACACCTTGTAGCGCCAACGCCCTGACGATCGCGGCGAGGGACCGGCGCCACAGCGTGACCACTGCGCACACGAGGACGACGCCGGCACCGAGGTCGAGCATCGCGACATAACCGGACTGGCTCACCGGGAGACCAACGCTGTCACCACGCCGAGCAGCGCCAGCACGAACGCTCCGGCGAGCAGCTCCGGCAGGCGGAACAACCGCAGCTTCGCCGTGAAGACCTCGAAGGTCGCTATCGCGATCCCGGCGAGGGCGACCTTCGCCACGAGCGCGACGGTCCCGACCACCAGCGACGCCATGCCGCTGCCCGTCGCCATGCCCCACGGCACGGACAGGTTCACGAGCAGACCGAGCAGGAGAGCGAGGCGCATCGACTCGCCAACCGTGACGAGTGCGAGATCCGGTCCGGAATGCTCGAGAACCATGGCCTCGTGGATCATCGTGAGCTCGAGATGCGTGCTCGGGTTGTCGACCGGTAGGCGGCCGCTCTCGGCGAGCACGACGACGACGAACGCGGCCAGCGCGAGGATCCTCCCAGGGCTGGCGATCACTTGCGGGTCCGAGAGCCCTTCGCGGACGAGAGCGGGGAGGTTTGAGGTGTGCGCCGGGATGGAAAGGGCGAGGACCGCGACGAGCAGTGCCGGCTCCGTCAAGGCACCGATGGTCGTGGCCCGGCTCGCGCCCATCCCACCGAATGGCGTTCCGGTGTCGAGCGCGGCGAGTGCCAGGAACACCGAGCCGAGCAGCAGGACGAAGACGACCCCGAAGAAATCCGTGCTCTGCCCGAGCGGAGGGCGGGTCGTAAGGAGAGGAGCCGTGCCGGCCACCACCACCGACGTCGAGATCAGCACGAGCGGCCCAGCTGCGAACAGCCAGCTCCCGCACTGCGGCCGGATCCGCTGCTTGGCGAGGAGCTTGCGGACGTCGAGCAACGGCTGGCGCACAGGAGGTCCGACGCGCCCCTCGAGACGGCTACGTGTCTTGCGCATGAGTCCGAGGAGCAGCGGGCCGCCGATGCCCGCCACGAGGATCTGAGCGCACACGACGAGAATGGCTCCGGCTACGCCGGGAGGGGCTGTCATGCCAGGACCACGAGCACCACGAGCAGAGCCACGAGACCGTAGCCCAGGTAGCGGTGGACGCTACCGCTCTGCAACGCCCGGGCACGACTCCCCCACCACCGGACAGCTCCGATGACCGGTCGATAGGCGACGCGCTCGACGACGTCACCGACTGAGCTGCGATACGCGACCCTCTCGACGAAGAAGCGAGACTCTGCGACATGGCTCACGGTCACGTCGCGGTCTGGCCGGAGCACGTCGTCGAACACACGCTCGAGCGGCTCGGCGAACGACGCTGCGGTGTACTGCATGCGTGGCGTCAAGAGCTCGCGCCCACATGCCCAGGCGTCGGCCACGCGGCGCTTGGGTCGCCGCCGGATCAGGTCCCGCGTGCCCACCGCGACCCCGGCGGCGAGAGCCAGCCCCACGGCTGTCCACACGGGGGCGAGGATTCCACGGAGACCCGCCAGCTCCAGCTCCACTCCGCCACGAAGCACGTGCGATCGCCCGCCGGCGACGACCGTGGCGGCGGCGCGCTCGAGGGACGGGACGACGAGCATGGGCGCGACGCCGAGCACCACGCAGAGCGCGGCGAGCAGCCCGGCGCCGATCTGCATGCCGTGAGGCACCTCGCGCGCCGCCTCGGCCCCGGGCGATCGCGGACGACCGAGGAGGCCGATGCCGATCGCCTTGACGAAGGCCACTGCAGTCAGTCCCCCCGTCAAGGCGAGCGCCGCGACGGCGACCGACACGACCACGCTGACCACCGCGCCCGACACGTCGAGCGCGTGCAGCAGGCTCTGGAAGAGGAGCCACTCGCCCACGAAGCCGTTGAGCGGAGGAAGGGCTGCGACGGCGAGCGCTGCGACGACGAACACCGCCGTCGTGACGGGCATCCGCCGCACCAAGCCCCCGAGGCGGTCCAGCTCGCGCGTGCCGGTGGCTGCCTGGATCGAGCCGACGGAGAGGAAGAGGCTCGCTTTGAACAATGCGTGGTTGACGACGAGCAGCAGCGCGGCGACCATCGCGAGGGCTCCGAGCGTCTCGTGGCGACCGTCGGCGAGCAGCCCCGAGACGCCGACAGCGACGAGGACGAGACCCATGTTGTCCGTGGTCGAGTACGCGAGAAGACGCTTCAGGTCACTTGCCGCCGAGGCCTGCAGCGCGCCGAACAGGGCAGACACGACGCCGAGAGCGACGACCGCGGTCCACCACCAGCTCGGCCCGCCACCGAGCAGGCGATCCCCGACGAGCAGGATCCCGTAGATGCCCAGGTTGACCATCGCGCCCGACATGAGGGCCGAGACCGGGCTCGGAGCCTCTGGATGGGCCTTCGGAAGCCAGACGTGCAAGGGAACCACCCCTGCCTTCGATCCGAAGCCCACCAGGGCCAGCACCAGCGAGACGTCGCGTACGCCCCCCGGGAGATGGCCGGCCTGAGCACGGATCTCGGCGAAAGAGTGCCCCCCTGCGTGCACGGACACGAGCACCATCGCGAGCACGATGGACGCCGCGCCCGCGTGAGTCATGACCGCGTACCACTGCCCGGCGCTGCGCGTCTCCTCGCGCCGGTCCTGGTCGACGAGGACGAGCACCAGCGACGACAGAGCCATCAGCTCCCATGCGACAAGAAACGTGACCGGGTCGCCCGCCTCGAGAACGACGAGCATGCTCGTGACGAACACGGGCAGGATGCCCGACGCTGTACGGGACGAGAGGCCGTGGTGCGCGTAGCCGGGCCAGTAGACGCTCGCTGCGATCGCCACCACCGCGGTCACCGACACGAGCACGGCCCCGAGCGGACCGAGGACAAGGCTCGCCCCGGTCAGCGGCAGGATGTCGGCCGTATGCACAGCGATGGGATGCCCGGAGCCGAGCACAGAGACAGCGGCGACGACAGCGGCGACGCACGCTGCCGCGGTCAAGGCTGCAGCCGCGCGCACCCGGACGTGCCGGGGGGCGAGCCCACCCACGGCGGCTGCCGCGGCGCCGAGCGCCACCTGGAGGACGAGGACCGCGCCGCTCACCGACCCGTCAGGCCCCGGAGCGCGTCGACGATCGCGTCGGGGCGCGGCGGACAGCCTGCCACGTGCACGTCGACTGCCAGCACGTCGCCCACGGCACCCTCGACGCCGTATCCGCCCCGGAACACGCCGCAGTCGCGAGCACAGTCCCCGAGCGCCACGACGAGCCTCGGCTCGGGCATCGCGTCGAACGTCTTCGCGAGCGGGCGCGCCATGTTCCTCGTGACCGGGCCCGTCACGAGGAGCGCGTCGGCATGGCGCGGCGATGCGACCAGGCGTGCCCCGAAGCGCTCCGCGTCGTACACGGGCCCGAAGGCGGAGACGACCTCCATCTCGCAGCCGTTGCACGAGCCGGCGTCGACGTGACGCAGCTGGACCGATCCACGACGGGCGCTCGCCGGCACCCGCGCCTGCTCGAGATCGGACCGCCGTCTCGCCGTCTCGGTCACACGACCAGGACGCAAGATCGTCCGCGCACCAGACCAGAGAGACATCAGTGTTCCCGCCCCGGTCGGTCCGGGCGCGTCACGCCTGCCCCCCCGACAGCGCGACCTCTTTATATGACGAATCTGTCACTTTACTAGATTGACATATAATAAACATGGTCGCAAGATGAAGAGCACGGTAGAGAGCGCTGTAGAGGACCGGGTGGAGGATCAGGTGCGCAAGCAGGAGGTGAGGACATGGCCGATCTGATCGAGCTCGTGGTCTGCGAGGGAGACGAGACAGGGCAGGAGCTGCTGGAACAGGCATTGCGAGTCCTGGACGAGCACGTGCTCGGGATCCCGATCACCATGCATCGCTTCGACCTCTCGCTGGCGAACCGACGGCGCACGAGCAACGGCGTCGTCCACGACGCGGCCACTGCGATGCGTGCCGCAGGCCTCGGCCTGAAGGCGGCGACGGTGACGCCTCCTGGAATCGGTGACGTCGGCTCGCCGAACCGCATACTCAGGGAGGGCGTCGGTGGATCCGTCATCGTGCGCACCGGCCGCAGGATCCCCGGGGTCACGCCTCTCGCGCCGATCGTCCACCCGATCGTCGTGGTGCGCATGGCGGTGGGGGATGCCTACGGCGCGCAGGAGTCGCGGTCCGGGGCACCGGGAAGCATCGAGGAGGAGGCACTCCGGACGGAGCGCATCACTCGCCGGACGTGCCGCGCCGTGGCCGAGTACTCGTTCCGGAATGCCGCCGCGACCGGTGCGTGGGTCTACGGCGGTCCGAAGTGGACAGTATCGGCGGTCTACGAGGGCCTCCTCAAGGAGGAGATGGACGCGGCCGCCGCGCGGCACCCCGACGTCACCTACCGGCCGGTCCTCGTCGACGCGGCCTACGCGGGACTGCTCACCGAAGCAGCTGAGCACCCTCTCGTGATCCCCGCACTAAACCGTGACGGCGACTGCCTCTCCGATCTCGTGCTCGGGCTCTTCGGCTCGATAGCGGGGGCCGAATCGGTCCTGCTGGCACTCGACGACGAGCTGCGGCCTGCCGTCGCGATGGCAGAGGCTCCCCACGGCACCGCTCCCTCGCTGCAGGGCAAGGACGTCGCCAATCCCATGGCGATGCTGCTCGCCTGCGCCGCGGTCCTGGACCACGCGTCAGCTCGGGGCAACCCGGACGCCGGGAGGGCTGCGCACGCTGTCCGCGAAGCGACGCTCGCCGCTGCCGCGGCCGGAGTGAGGACCTTCGACCTCGGCGGCAGTGCCACGACCACAGAGGTCGTCGACGAGGTCCTCGGTCGTCTATGAGCGGTGGACATCTATGAGCGGTGGAGCCGGTCGAGAAGCAGCGTGCACGGAGTCGGGACGTGCGAAGCGTCGAGATGGAGACTCAGATGAGCAAGGCCGCGGAGATCGCCTCGCGCACTGCGGCGCAGCGTGCCGAGCTACGCACCTGGTGCCTCCGGTGGCGACACCGGAGCGATGAAGCGCTGACGACCGAAAGCCCTCTCGATCAGGGAGTTGAGGTCACCTTCCTGTTCGACTGCCCGTTTGATGACGACGATGAGCGCGGGAAGAGCCCAGAAATCGCCGCAGACCCAGAGGATGGCCGCCCCGATCTGCTGGTCCGCAAATGGCGAGAGCGACACGCCGGCAAGGTGGTCGTACGGCGCGTACCACGAATGCGCGCTGAAGATGCTGAGCGCCATCGCGAGGACGAACATCACGACGTTCGTCGAGATGATCGCCACCGTCTGGCCGACACCTGACAGCTTCGGCTTGATCGGGTGCGACGGGATGATCTGCAGCCAGAAGAAGACGCCCGAGACGAAGAAGCTGCCATGCATGAGCCAGATGTGGACGTACTGGGACCGCGCCGCCAGGTCGAACAGCACAGGGATATGCCAGATGACCATGACGACGTTGAGCGCTACGACCGCGACGACACCACGCCCGAGAAAGCGTCCGACCGCCCGCAGCGGGCGCGCCCAGCGTCCGAGCAGGACCGCCCGGCCGACCCGTCGCCGTACCGTGACGGGGAGCCCGTGGACGAGCGGGATCCACGGAGCACCCGCGACGACGAGCATCGGCGCGAAGAACATGATCAAGATGTGCTCGATCATGTGGATGTAGAAGTAGGAGTCGGCCCAATAGTCGATCGGTGACTCGACGGTGACGAGGAGCAGCGCGACCCCTCCGTAGAAGGCGCAGGAGCGTACCCGCCTCCGCCGTGTCCTCTCCGGCGTCGACCGCCGGGCGAGATTGGCGAGCCCCAGCTCGTGCAGCACGACGAGCGCCGCGACGACGAGCAGGAACGGATCGAACGACCAGTGCTCGACGAGGATGCCCAACGTGCCCGACCGTCCTCTCGCTCAGCCCGAGGAGCCGCAGGTGATCGGCACCTCGATGGTCTGCGGTCTCACCCAGCCACACGATCGTAGGCGCAGCGCGCCGTCGGTGGGCGTGGAGCCGTGGACGACGAGTGCATCGACCCGTGCGGATCTCCCGGTGCCGGAGAACGCGACCGCCGCGGTGCTGGCGGGAGGTGCGGGAAGCTCCTGCCATGTCGCACCGGCACCAAATGATCCTCGTCTTCCGACCCAGGGCATCGTCGCCTCGCGCCGACGCAAGAGGGAGATCGGCCTCGCCGAGAATGGCGTCGGGAGCGCCGGCGCCATTGAGTCGACCTCGGGACCTATCTCGTGAGCGTCCGGTTGCTAGCCCCCACCCGCGGTGCTGACGAGCTTCCGGTGGTCGAGGTGGACGGCATAGCTCTCCGCTTCGGCGGACTGACGAGCCTCTCGCACGTCTCGCTCGTCCAGCGACGCGGCGAGATCCTCGCCGTGATCGGTGCGAACCGGGCCGGCAAGACGTCGTTTTTCAACTGCCTGACGGGCGTCTACACGCCCCAGGAGGGCTCGATCGCGTTCCGGGGCCGGTCCCGGCACGGAGACGCCGATCGTCGGCTGCAAGCCCCGCCGGGTCAACCAAGCCGGCATCGCGCGCACGTTCCAGACGAGACGTCTGCTCAACGCGTTGACTGCCTTCGAGAACGTCAGGATCGGCGTGGAATCACGCCAGCAGACCGGACCGGCCGGCCAGAGGCGAAAGCAGCCAGGTGGCGCTCTGTCGGGCGTCGCCTGCATCAGTACTTGAAGCGCGCGAGCAGCTTCTGCAGCTCGCCGGTCATGTGCGCGAGGTCGCCGGCCGCGCTCGCCGTGCCGCTCGCGGCAGCCGAGCTGTGCTCGGCAACGTCGGCCACGGCGCCGATCGTCACCGCGATCTGCGAGGCACCCGTCGCAGCACCCGACACGTTGCGGGCGATCTCGTTCGTCGTCGCCGTCTGCTGCTCGACCGCAGACGCGATCGCCGACTGCAGCTCGTTGATGCGGTCGATGATCTCCTTGATCTTGCCGATCGCGTCGACGGCACCAGCCGTGTCGGACTGGATCGCAGCGATCTTGGCCGCTATGTCGTCGGTAGCGGTCGCCGTCTCGCGGGCGAGCTCCTTGACCTCGCCGGCGACGACGGCGAAGCCCTTGCCCGCCTCCCCAGCGCGGGCGGCCTCGATGGTCGCGTTGAGGGCGAGAAGGTTGGTCTGCTGCGCGATCGTCGTGATGACCTTGATGACCTCGCCGATCTCCGCGGAAGACTCGCCGAGCTTGGTCACCGTGGCGTTCGTCGTCTCGGCGACGTCGGCCGCCTCGATGGCGACGCGTGCGGCGTCCGCCGAGTTCTTCGCGATCTCCCGGATCGACGCCGTGAGCTCGTCCGCTGCCGCAGACACACTCTCGACCTGGCTCGACAGCGTCTCCGAGGTTCGAGACGCCAGCTGGGCTTGGGCGGAGGTCTCGGCGGAGCCCGAGGACATCTGCGCGGACGTCGCGAGCAGCTCCTCGGTCGCCGCCGCGAGACCCCCGGTGTTCGCGCCGATCGTCGCCATCCGCTCCCGCAGGTCCGCCAGCAGCGTTGCGAGACCGGAGCCCACCTGTCCGATCGCGTCGCTTCCCGATACCGGCACCTCGACCGTGAGATCGCCTGCGGCCGCGCTCGAGACGACCGAGAGGATCGTGTCGACCTTCTCGCGCAGCTCTCGCTCGGCCCGGCGGTCCCGCTCCTGCGCGTCCAGCCGCGCGACGGCCTGAGACACGACCTGGCCGACGTGGCGCATCGCGGCGAGGCGCCAGGGCGACATCGGACCGGGCGCAGCGACGGCGAAGAAGTCCATGACACCGACGACCGTGCCCGCGAGCATGACGGGGACGCAGGCGGCGGAGGTCGCGCCCGCCTGCCGTGCCGCAGCGACGCGCGGGCAGCTCGGCAAGTCGGTCTCTCCGTCGACGTGGACGAGATCCCGCGTCGACCACGCCCTGCCGCCGAGCCCGCTTCCTTCGACCACCGTCACGGAGCGACTCGCCTGCTCGAGGAGACCGCCACCGAGGTTCCCGGACTCCGTGGCCAGCACGAGCGCCCGGTTAGAAGAGTCGACCCGCCAGTAGGAGCCGTACGCCCAGCCAAACTTGGCCCGTACCGTCTCGAGCGCCCGGGAGACGACGGCGTCCACCGAGTCGGCATCCTCGAGAGCGCCGAGGACCTCGATCACCCCGGTGTTGTCCGCAGCCGACTCCACCTGGGCGCGGGTCTGCTCGGCGATCTCGTCCCTCGCGTCGGCCTGCGCCGCGACAGCGGTGTTGAGGGATCGTGCGAGTGCACCGAGCTCGTCGTCGGTCGCGACGTCGGCTCGGGCGTCGAGGTCTCCCGCTGTCACCGATGCGAGCGTCGCGTTCAGCGCGGCGATCGGACGGGTGATCGAGCGCGTGATCGTGATCGCGGAGCCGAGGGCGAGGAGCACTGCGAGCGCACCGAGGACGACGAGGATGCCCTCCTCGCTGTTCGCGGAGGAGATGGACGAGGCCGTGCCGGCGTCCACCTGGTTCGCGAAGCGCGTGACGAGATGCTCGAGTGGCGTTGTGACCGTCCCGAAGGCGAGCGCGGCGACACCGTTGCCGGCCGCGGCGAGGCTCGCCTTCGTCCCGATCCCGAAGTTGGTGTTGATCGAACGCGACAATGCCGCGTAGGCGCCGAACGCCTTGTTGGCCGCCGCGAGGTCGGCACGCTCGACGCTGTCGAGGTTGAGGCGAGAGACGACCGCGCTCTGCTCGTCGTAGGCGGCGACACCCTGGCGGAACGACTGCAGGTCCCCTGTGGCGGGACCGTGCGAGGAGTAGTCGAACGCGACCGAGTTCTCCGCGACGGCGACACCGACCGAGTCGAGCTGGAGCTGCTTGAGTGCAGTCGTCGCTGCGATGTCCACCTTCGCCGCCGTTCCGTTCGAGCGGGCGGTCGACGCCGCGGCGACACCGAGAGCGAGGACGACCACGACGAGCGCCGTCAGAAGCGTGTAGCTCGCGGACAGCTTCGTGCGGACCTGGAGACGGTGGAGCGCGAGGGGACGGCGCCCGGTCCGGGACGAGCCACGCCTGCCCGAGCCAGAGTCAGCCGAGCCCGAGTGGACGGACCCGCGGCCGGCGCCGCGTGCATCCGGGGCGGATGCGGTGCCGTCGCGCTCGGTCGGGTCGCCGCCGGCACGTCGGGCGGAGGACTCGCGCCCCGAGCGATCGCCACCGGCGCGAAAGCTCGCCCCGACCTTGAATGGCGTGGGGCTCGCGAGGGTAGACGTGCCGTTCGCCGCGGCCTGGCCAGCTCCGTTGTCCCTGTCCAGCTCCATCGACCTCTCCTGTCCGCCTTGGGGCCCTGCGAGCGCGTTCGTGCGACCCGCGGGGATCGACGTGACCAACGGCACATGCCGCCCCGAGTTGAGCCTCGCAGCGACGGGCCGTGGTCGAGCGGGCCCGGCGCAGCGCGGAGGACTCAGCCGCGGGGCAGGACGCAGGCTGCGACGGCGACGAAGTCGAGGACCGCTCCGACGACGGTGCACGCGTGGAACACCTCGTGGTAGCCGAACACCGCTGGCACCGGATCCGGCCGGTGGCAGATGTAGACGACGGCTCCCGCTGTGTCGACGACACCGCCCGCAAGGACGAGGACGAAGCCGATCGGCCCGAGCCCGCGCCAGAGCTGCGGCACCACCGCGAGGGCGCACCAGCCGACGACGACATACGGCATGGCCACCGCCCAGGTCGGCGCGTCGAGCCAGAGCTGGCGGAGCACGATCCCACCGGCTGCACCCACCCACACCAGGCATAGCAGGAGCACGAGGGGCCACCCGTCGAGAGCGACGGCGGCGACGGCGGTGTAGGTGCCGGCAATCCCGACGAAGATCGCCGCGTGGTCTGCCCGGTGCATCCGGCGCCTCGCGACGGCCGACCAGTCGACACGGTGGAAGGCCGCGCTCACGCCGAACAGCACGACGAGCGCTAGCGCGTAGATCGACAGTGCGGCCTGCTCGCCGGGACTACGTCCCGCCGACGCGAGGATCGGCCCCGCGACGATGGCTGCAGCGAGCGCTCCGACGTGCAACCAGCCCCGGAGCAGCGGCCGGGACGTGTCGGAGGTGCTCACCGGCCCCGGCGAGAGAGCGAGTCGTCCCCCGACGCGAGCCGCGCGAGGTAGTCGTTGTACGCGGCGAGCTCGGGGTCGTGCTCTTCGAGCATGCGCAACCGCTCGTCGTCGAGGACGGGCACGAGGACGCCGACGGGTTCGCCGGAGACCGTCGTGCGCTGCGCCCGGCGCAGCCCCCGGACGCCCACCGTGTCCGGATCGTCATGGACGAGGTTCCACCAGACGACAGCGCCGAATACGGCGAAGCACGGCCATTCCACCGAGTAGAGATAGGCAAGATGGTCGCCCGCGAGCGCGATCGTGACCTGCCACCAAGCGGCGATCGCACAGCCCGGCACCCAGAGCGCGACGGCCATGTGGAGCAGCAAGGCCCGCCGCGACAACCACCTCCCACGCACGCGACGAGCGTACCGGCGCAGCGATCAGGCCTGGTGGTCGGCGCGGCCCTCGCTCACGTCCTCCCGGGCCGCGACGCCAGTGCTCCTCGCTCGCACGTCGGCGACATCGGCGACGATCTGTGCGACGAGCTCCTCCGCGGAGGCGAAGCGAAGCTGGCCACGGACGATGTCCCCGACGGCGACGCGCACACGCTGGCCGTAGAGGTCTCCGTCGAAGTCGAGCAGATGCGCCTCCAACAGCAGCGCGCCCTTCTCGTAGTAGGTAGGGCGACGACCGATCGAGATCGCCGCGACATGGACTGAGCCGTCGGGGAGGTCCACAGAGCCCGCATAGACCCCGTCGTCAGGCAGCTCGACGAGCTCCTCGGTCTCGACGTTCGCAGTCGGGAAGCCGAGCTGGCGGCCCCGGCCGTCCCCGCGCACGACGGTTCCCTCCACGACCGTGCCATCCACGTCTGGGCGCATCGCGGCGACCTTACCAGCGGCCCCGGATCGGCCCGGGCGCTCAGCGCCCGCCGGTGCTGCGGTCGCCGAGACCTCCCCCGGAAGAGCGCGCCACGCCCGGGCTATCCCGGCGCACGAGACGACGACGACGACGGCAACGGCGGCGAACGGCACGACCGGGTCGATCCCGAACAGCGCTCCGCTGCCCGCCGCCGCGAGCGCCGTGGCGGCCGTCCGCGCCGTCTCGACGCTCCCCTGGGCCGCACCTTGCGACTGG
The DNA here is from genome assembly GCA_027365385.1 of Acidimicrobiaceae bacterium. Classification (GTDB taxonomy): domain Bacteria; phylum Actinomycetota; class Acidimicrobiia; order Acidimicrobiales; family Bog-793; genus JAJZCK01. The sequence continues at coordinate 16,662 of DAHXNN010000115.1, forward strand.
GCCGGGACCGTCCTCGTGAGCACGAGCACGGCAGCCGGGGTACCCACCACCGAGCCGACCGCCTCGAACGAGCAGAACACGAGGAGGAGCACGACCGAGTGCAACAGCGGGTAGGCGGCACAGAAGACAGCGGAGCAGCCGAGCGAGCCGATCACGAGCAACCTGCGGTCCGCCCGGCTCGCAAGCCGCCCGGCAGGCACGGAGAGCACGGCGAAGGGCAGCGCGAACAGCGTCCAGGAGAGCCCGACGTCGAACGAGGTCGCATGGCGCAAGGTCATGAGCAACGTCCAGCACGCCTCGTAGGCGCCCGAGAGCAGCCCGGTGGCAGCGAAGACGACGAGCACGCCCGTGAACGCGGGGCTCGGCCGGAACCGCCTCCCTTCGGCGAGGTGCCCGAGCCCAGCGGGTGCACCGCTCGCGAGCATCTCCAGCTCGAGCCCTTCGAGTCCTTCCGACGGCGGGCCGCCGAGCGGCACCGCCACCCTCGGCACCGCCACCCTCGGCACCACGGCGAGGACCGGGAGCGCGGCCACCACCGACGCCACGGCTGCAGCCAGGAACAGCAGGTCCATCCGCTGCTCGCCGGCGATGCTCCCGACGAGGGGCCCGACGGCGAGCGCGAGCATCTGGCTCCCGTAGAGCGCGCCGAACGCCGCGCCACGCTCCGCTGGGTCGACCTCGGTCCCGATCGTCGCGGCGGACGCGACCGTCACCGATCCCGCTCCGACGCCTTGCAGGGCCCGGAACGCGATGGCGGGCAACGCACCCGTGAGGACCGCGAAGCCCACGCTCCCTGCGGCGAACACGAGGAGTCCACCGAGCACGACGGGCCGGCGGCCGACCCGGTCCGAGAGCCGGCCCACCGGGTACTGGGTCACGACGCTCGCAGCGAAGTACGACGCCATGACGATGCCGACGATCGCGGGATCCGAGCCGTGACGACGCAAGTAGGTCGGCAACATCGGCAAGATCGCGCTACCACCGACCCAGAGCAGGATCGTGGCAGCCGAGAGCGACAGGACGAGGCGGCGCGACTGGCGCGACGCAGGGAGCCCGAAAAGGTGGCGGCGGCTCACCGGGAAAGGCTAGCGCCGCCCCGATACCTGCCAGGCCTACTCGTCCCGGGACCAGCCAAGGGCACGCTCGCGTGCCTCGAGCCACCGACAGTAGAGAGCGTCGCGAGCTGCGTCCCCCATCGCCGGCTCGTAGCGGCGCGCGCTCGTCCGGAGCGTCGCGACCTCCTCCCGGCCCCGCCACATGCCCGTCGCTATCCCTGCGGCGAACGCTGCTCCGAGTCCGGTCGACTCGCGCCTCGCCGCGACGTCGACTGGCACGCCGGCGATGTCGGCCTGGAACTGCATCAGCCAGGAGTTGACGCTCCCACCCCCGTCGACGCGCAGCTCCTCGACCGGGCTGCCCGATCCGACCATCGCCTCGAGGACGTCGCGGGTCTGGTAGGCGATGCTCTCGAGAGCGGCCCGCGCGAGGTGCGCCCGGGTCGTCCCGCGGGTCGCCCCGATGAGCAGGCCGCGGGCCGAGGGGTCCCAGACGGGTGCGCCGAGCCCGGTGAGCGCCGGGACGAGCCAGACGTCGTCGTTCGACGCGAGGCTCGCGGCGAGCTCCTCCGTCTCCCCCGCGCTCTCGACCACGCCGAGGCCATCACGCAGCCACTGCACGGCAGACCCGGTGGCAAAGATCGAGCCCTCGAGGGCATACTCCGTCGGAGCGCCGTCGAGCGTGCACGCGACGGTCGCGACGAGCCGGCCGCGACCAGCCGGTGGCTCGTCTCCCGCGTGCTGCAAGACGAACGAGCCCGTTCCGTAGGTGCTCTTCGTCTGGCCCCGCGAGAAGCACCCTTGACCGAACAGCGCAGCCTGCTGGTCTCCGACGACCGCCGCCACCGGCACCGGCGCGCCGGAGAGCAGCTCCGAGGTGCATTCCCCGAACACGTGCGCGCTCGGTCGGATCTCGGGGAGGACACTGGCAGGCACGCGGAACAGCGCGCAGAGCTCCTCGTCCCACGCGGCGCTGTCGAGGTCCATGAGCAAGGTGCGCGACGCGTTCGTCACGTCGGTCGCATGGACGCGGCCGCCGGTCATCTTCCATACGAGCCAGGAGTCGATCGTCCCGGCACAGATCTCGCCGCGCCCCGCTCGCTCCCTACCACCGACGACGTGGTCCAGCAGCCAGGCGATCTTCGTCGCCGAGAAGTACGGGTCGAGGAGCAAGCCGGTCCGCTCGGCCACGAGGGGGCCGGCCCCCTCGGCCGCCAAGCGTCGGCAGACATCCGCGGTCCGGCGATCCTGCCAGACGATCGCCGGGCAGAGCGGTGTGCCCGACGCACGTTCCCAGAGCACCGACGTCTCCCGCTGGTTCGTGATCCCGAGCGCGGCGATGTCGGTCACGGTGAGGGCCGCCGTGCGCAGCGCCTCGTCGACGAGGCCGACGACGTCCGCCCAGATCCGCTCCGGATCGTGCTCGACGAGCCCGGGTGCGGGGAAGCTCTGCGCGACCTCGCCATAGGCGCTCGCGACGACCGCTCCTGCGCCATCGACGACGAGGACCGTGGTGCCGGTCGTACCCTGGTCGACGGCGACGACGTGGGAGGCGCCGGCGCGCACCGCCGTCAGTGGTTCTCCCGCGGCACGGCGTCACCGCTCGAGCCGACGAGGAAGTCCAGGTCACACCCGCGGTTCGCCTGGAGGACGTGGTCGACGTAGAGACGGGTCCAGCCCCGGTCCGCCACAGGCGCCGGAGGCGTCCACGTCGTGCGGCGCTCGGCGAGCTCGCTGTCGGCGACCTCGATGTCGAGCCGGCGGGCTGCGACGTCGAGCACGACGACGTCACCCGTCCGCACGAGCGCGAGCGGACCACCGGCCGCGGCCTCCGGTGCGACGTGGAGGACCACCGTGCCATATCCCGTGCCCGACATCCGGGCGTCGGAGATCCGCACCATGTCGGTGACCCCCT